>JAYUIF010000299.1:0-19705 GCA_043766295.1 Spartobacteria bacterium
TGCGAGCTGTCAGGTTGTTTTCCGTTTGGATCGTCCGGAGGAATTTCTCCAGTTGGATGCCTGCTCGGATTACGTCCACTCGCGTTGCTTCATCGCCACTGCCGAGGAGTTGATGGCAGGCGCGAAAGAGCGCGGACTGTTTCGCACGTCCGCACCTGCGGTAGAATTTGCCTACCATCTCGGCAAGAATTTCGCAAAGCGTCGGCCAATTGCCCGCGTGGTGCCGCGATTGCGCGAACTGGCGGCGCGGGATGCAGCCGGCTGCGAGGCGGCGTTCCATCGCTTGCTCGGCACGGAAAACGGCCCGCTGACAGAATGGCTCCCGTGTGATGCCGAGGAGTGGGAAAAACTCGCCCCCATACTACGGCGCAGGCGGCATTTCGGACCTTGGCTGATGTTACTGGAATCGCTCCGCCTGCTTCGCCGATGGTGGTCCCCACGCGGTCTTCGGCTCGTGGTGCTTGGTCCGGATGGCGCAGGAAAATCCACACTCATTACCGCTCTCTCCCGTTCACTGGGGCCATGCTTCCGCGCGGTGGATTACATTCATTCACGCCCGGGCGTTCTGGATTCAAAGCCAGACGGCGGCGTGGTGTCAGAACCTCACGCGAAGATTCCGCGATCATGGCCGGCATGTGTGGCAAAGATATTTTACTACGCCTTCGACCACTGGCTCGGTTGGCTCATCCGAGTGCGCCCTGCGATGGTGCGGAACCGACTCGTGATTTTCGACCGTGATTTTTATGACGTCATCGTGGATCCTACGCGCTATCGCCTGCGGGGCGTCGGCGCGCTCGCACGCGTTCTGGTCCGTCTCTTGCCGCGCGCAGATTTCACACTCGTTCTGGATGCACCACCCGAAGTCATTCATGCTCGCAAACCCGAGTTGACAATCGCCGAGCTCGCCCGCCAGCGCGCTGTCCTCCAACGCCTCTCCGCCGGACGCAGATCATGGCGTGTGCTTGATGCCTCGCAACAATCGGAAGCTGTCGCACACGAAGCGATCATGGCCGTGCTCAAACACATAAACTTCCAGCCGTAAGCAAGACCGACGCATCGCGACATCGGGAGATTTAGCTATCGCTTAACACAACACGCTGCGGATGCCTGGATTGACGGGGCTACCTCCGAAACAAACGATGCAGCACCTTCGCTGCGAGCCGTGCCCCCGAGTAGGCAAAGATGCGCGGCAGCGTGAACACTTGCTCGCCCGCCATCGCCACGCCCGGCGCGACCGTGCAGGCGCTTGTGTAGCCCGCCTCGATCACGAGATCGCGCACGCGCTCATCCCATTTTCCATACGGATAGCAGAAGTGCCGCACCTCGACGCCGAATTCATCCTCCAACCTGCGCTTGCTCGCAAAAATTTCCTCCCTCGCCGACGCGCACTTCGTGAGCACGGGATGCGTGAGCGTGTGCGAACCGATTTGATGCCCCGCCGCCAGCCAAGTCCTCACCTCGTCATGATTCATCAGCGGCACGAGCGCGTCGCCCTTGCGCACATCCCAATCATTCCGCCCGCCGATCATCCCCGCGACGAGAAACTGGATCGCCGTGAATCCGTGCCGGCGCAGCGGTTCCAGCCCGTGCTCGATCACATTGCGGCATCCATCGTCGAAAGTGATCACTGCTTTCCTCCCTACATTTGCAGGGTTTAAAACATCGTCGAGCGTCCCGTTTTCCAATCCTGCCGCACGCAGCGCGGCGAGCTGCCGCTCGAACTCGGCAGCCCCCACCCACAAAAACGAATCGCGTGCCCCGCGCATCACCGACCCGAGGCTGTGGTAGCAATAAACCGGCACCCCGCGTGTAAATAAACGGCGCTGCGCCCGGCTGAGAAATACCCGCTCTAACATGCGAGTTCTCCTTTTAAATGATCCGCCAGTCTCAGCGCCATCGCGACAAGCGTGAGCGTGGGATTCGCATGGCTGCTCGTTGGAAAAACAGACGACCCGGCGATGAATAAATTCTCCACGCCATGCACGCGACACTGCGCATCCACCACACCGCCAGCGGGGTCGTCGCTCATCCGTGTGGTGCCGATGTGATGGGCGTTCGAGTTGAATTTGCGCGTCTCACCATCGAGCTTCGCACGTAATTTCTCCTCTTCGTAAATAAACTCACCCACGCCGCTCGCGGCAAAACGCCCACGCATCAGCCGATGCATTTCCATCACGGTCTCAAAATCGCGCTCACTGAAACGCACACGTGCTTCAAGCCGCGGCATCCCGAACGCATCGCGCTCGCTGTGTAGCACTACACGGCTTTCGGGATTCGGCGCGTGCTCGGTCTGGTAAAAAAGGTGGAACTGATTCGACTTTCGCGGCGCAAGCACGATGGGCAGACGACGCTTCGCAAAAAACCGCTGCTGCACCAACCGCAAAATCTGCGGGGCAAGCGCGGGTGCATTGCGCAGCACCACGCCGAAATGCTCGCCCAGCGATCCCCTCTCCTGCCGGATGCGCCGGAAGCCGCCGCCCAGCCCGTAGCGTTTGAAACTGCTCACAAAAAACTTGCCGAGAAATGTCGCCGAGAAGAGCGCATTTCGATGAACGGCGTGCGCGATGGGGGGGCGAAAGAAAAAGCCGATGCCATTGCCGATGCGATGTTCACGTTGCGCCTCCGGCGTAATCGAAAAACGCCGGCGGCAATACACGCCCTCACGGTCGCGCTCGAATTCATAGACGAAACCGTTGTTGGGATCACGCAGCCGTGCGAAGGCGAGAACGCCAAAAAGATGCGACTGGTAGTATCGCCCCACGCAATCCGAGTGATTGCCTACACCCGGTGCGGCCACATCATTCGACGCCAGCAGCAGCCGCGCATTTTCCAACCCGCCACACGCGAGCACATGCCGCCGCGCACGCACGGCGAACGCGTGCCCCGGCGCGGTCACGACGGCGATATGACGCAGCGCACCGCCGTGGTTTTCGAGTTGGAGATTCGTCGCGTGCGCATGAAGCAGCACGGAGATGTTCGCCGCTGTGCGCAGATCTTTTTCGTAGCGACGACCAAAATCCGTCGGCGGCCCCCAGCGTTCCAGCGGCCATGTCGCTATGTCGGCGCCATCAAATCCCGCGATCATCTCGCGCTGTGTGTCGGGGAAAACATCGCGCGCATCGTAACGAAATTCCCCCGTTTCGCAGATCACATTCGCACGCTCGAAATGCGGACGCAACGATTCGTAAGTGATCGGCCATCCGCTGTGTGGAACCCAGTCGCGCTTCTCGAAATCAATCGGGTCGTAGGGCACGCAGCGCGAGCCCCAAACCGTCGTGCCGCCGCCGAGCACACGCGGGCGATTTTCCTCCAGCGGTTCGTGGCTGCGAGGAGGGTTCGCATAGCCGCGATAGAGGTCGCGGTAGTCCGCTCGCTCACGCTTCGCCCCACCGACCAGAAGGATCACCTTTTTTCCCGTGCCCGCAAATTCCCGCGCAATGGAAATACCCGCCGGCCCCGCGCCGATAATGCATAGATCGCACTCGAGTATTGTCTCTGCCGGGATTGCTCGCGCATCGCTAATCATAGACTAGTGTTCCACCTGAAAACAGTCGCGCAACGTCGCCCAGTCAAGCGATGTGCGGGCGATTACAGCGCTGAGATCGCCAAAATTTTCGTCAAGATGAACCGTGTTTGTAGTGCCGGTGAGCGCCGAGGCCACGCCGGGTGCGCTGAGGGCGAAGGCGAGCAGGAATGCGCGTGGAGACAATGAGAGCGAATTTGCACGGGTCAAAAGTTGTATGCGAATGACGGCTGCTTTTTCGTCAGGATCGGTGCGCAGCAGACGGCCACTTCCGAATATCTGATTTGCCACGACGCCGATGCCGAGTGAGGAAAAATTTTCCAGTAAGGGCCAAAGCGCAGCCGGGCGCATGGGATTGACCGCTGTTTCAATGGCGCTGAGATCAGGCAGTGAAAGCGACGCTTCAAGCACGGCGGTATCATTCGAGGAGATGCCCAGGTGCCGCAGTTTGCCCTCTGCGCGCAGTTGTAAAAGTGCTCCCCATAATTCGCCGTCGCGCACTGCGTCGAGCGTGGCCTCGTGGAGGAAAAAGACATCAATATAATCCGTCCCGAGCCGCCGCAGACTCGCCTCAACTGCGGCGACGATTGCCGCAGGTGCGAAGTTTTGCCGAAGCACTCCAATTTTCCGGGCACTGCCGCGAGCCTTTGAAACTGCGCGAGCGACACCAGCAATGCGGCGAACAATTCCTCCGATCACGGGCTTGATCATGCGGATGAACGGCCCAGCAGCAGAAAAACGAAAACCTGCCTTCGTCGCGATGACGAATTTTTTCCGCTGCCCGCGCACTGCACGGCCGATAGCCGCCTCGCTCTCGCCCTGGCCGTAGCTGTCCGCAGTGTCTATGAAGGTGATTCCAGACGTGGTGGCATGTTGGACAAGGCGAACAGCCTCGGCTTGTGAGAGGCCGGTGCTGGCTGATCTCAGCCGCCCGGTGCCAAATCCCAGAATGGAGCACGGCGGTCCATTTTTACCAAGCGGACGGATGGGTATGTGCGAAGTCACAAATTCAAACTGGTTGACTCACAATCCACGATTCGAGCACGAGAAGATCAGCCTCCGCATAATTGCGAAATTCGTCAGCCAATCGCACGCGCTGCATCATCTCGCGCGGAGCTGATTCGTTCTCCTCATTGACAATGCGAAAACCGGCGACCCGCTGCATCTCCCGATGATCCGAGATGCGGAGCCGGTTCTGTGGTGCCACTGCGGTATCCAGCCAACGCCAGGCGGCAGCGGAAAACCGGAGCATGTTCAAAGGTGTGATCGAGTGATCGAAATAGGAAAAGCTGTCGCGGTAATTGATGCGGTGAATCATCACGGCGCCAGTCTTGGCGGTGCGGCGAAACTCACGATACATTCCCTCCAGAATCTGTTTCGGGACAAACATCAGGACCCCGCTTGAAAAGACCAAATCTACCGACCCCGCATCCAGACCTGTGTGCTGCGCATCAAGCACACGAAGGTGAAATCCGAGCGGCGCGAGTAAATCCGCGGGAGATCGTCCGCTTGGATCGGCGGCGAGCGTGCGTAGTGAATCGAGTCGTTCCCGCTTCCAGCGCGGGAGCAACGTATCGAGCCGCCCCGCATCCGCATATTCGGTAAAAAGCTGCGCTGTCCGCAAAAGCCGCTCCCGGTTTACCAATGGCTCGATGTCGTGGGACCAAACGGTTTTTGCACCGCAGAGATAGAAGGCTAGAGGAATGATCGGATGCCAGCCAGTGCCCACTTCGAGAACGGTGAAATCAGCAGGGGCATCGGGTGACAATTGATGGAACGCATCGAGGTATTTTTTCGCTTCGTCTATTTTCCGTTCAAACTGCACGGGCGTTATTTGGAGCGAACGCGACCATCTTTGAAATATGCGGTTCAGAACCTGACGCTGGGGCAGGAGTGACGCTACGCGATGAAGTGCGGATTTGATCAGCCAGCTAGGCATAACGGGTATTCCGTGGACTTTGTGTAGTCGCCGCGGATTCGTCCAGCGTTTCATCTTCTGGCGCTCCTACTCGGCGATTGACGGGGCGCGGCAATCCCCTCCTAACTGCGTATCCACGCGCCATCCATGCCCGCCACCGCACCGGAAATTCTCGCAGCTTTTTTTGAAGCGCTCGATGCGCGTGGCATCCCGGCGGTGATCATCCACGGCTTTGAGGAAATGCCGGCGCGCTGGGAATCGGACGTGGATTTTGTCGTGCCTGCGGATGCGTTGATCTTGCTTGCTGGTATCCAGCGATCCGTGGCGGAGGCACATGGCTGGATGCTAGTGGACGTTATCGAGGCGAACCTTGATGCCCGCTACGCCGTGCTGATCGAAAAAGCCGATCCTGCCCACTGGCTGCAACTGGACGCCTGCGCGGATTACATCGAGCAGCAGCACCGACTTGTTCCCGCTGAAACCTTGCTGGCCGGCGCCCATTTGCAGGGCCGTCTCCGAACAGCAACAGCAGGAGCCGAAGCTGCATACCTGCTCTCCAAAGCCTTGATAAAAAAGGGCGCGCTGACTTCGCGTGCAGGACGTTTACAACACCTTTGGGAAATTGACTCCGAAGGCGTGGAGCGGGCTTTTCAAAATGTGGCAGGAGATACTGGGCACACCTTCGCTGAGTGGATGGCCGAAGAACCGCAGAATCAGCGAAAGCTGGCAGAGCGTCTGCATCGCCGCAAAAGCTTCGGCGTTCTCGACTGGCTCCGGGAAGGCTGGCGCTTGATCCGCCGCATTGCACGCCCGTCCGGTCTGCATCTCGCGGTCTTTTGTCCGGATGGAGCGGGCAAGTCCTCGCTGCTTGAAAATATTAAGCCCGCTCTCACGCCAATTTTCCGCCGCGTCAGCTTTTCCCATTCCCCTCCGCGCATCTTGAAAAGCAATAGCGGCGCGCCCAACACAACGCTGCATGACCTGCCCGCGCGCAACCTGTTTGTGTGTATTCTCAAGCTCATGTATTACTTTTTCGGCCACTGGCTTGGTTACCTTTTAAAAGTATTGCCCGCAAAAATCCGGGCGGAGGCCGTCGTCTTTGATCATGGTTTTGAGGAGGTGCTTATTAACCCGGCGCGCTATCGCCTGTCGCGGGTGGGTGGGCTTGCCTGCTGTCTTGCGGCGTTGCTGCCGTCGCCCGATCTTACCATTGTGCTTGAGGCTCCGCCCGAGGTGATACGACAGCGCAAAAACTGGCGCGTTTTCCCATCGGACCAACCGCTTGAGTTGCTCACCAATGAAATTGCCGGAGAGGTCTATCGCTTTCTCGCCCATCGCTGCACACAACGGCATCCCTCAATTCGACGTTGACCGTTTTCCGTTCTCACACGCAGGTTTATTTCCAATGCCGAGCACAGCCGAACAGCATTCTCCAGAGCCAGCTTCATCGCTGGGGGAGCTTTTTGTCGGCGCGGAAAATGGGACGGCGGACATCTGCAAACGCTTCCGGATCATTCGCCGGCATGGGGAACTTTTGCTCGCGCTTCCAATGGCTCGCAGTGAAGCAACGGTCGCGCTTCAGCTTTACGCGCCTCAGCGACCTGCGGCGCGCGCGGCGGCAAGCGTGTTGCGTTTGCTTTTGCGCATCGGTCTTCCCGTGCTCCTGCCGGTGGAGGAATTTCGGTTTTCACCTGCGGATCCGTTCTGCGAATTTCTTTCGCGATTGGAACCTTCATGGACTGAGTGTGCGGGCGGTCTTGGCGTGCTGGCGGGAAATCCACGCGCGGCTGGACGCCGTTTCGTGCTCATGCTTTTCAAAACCGGTCGCGCTGTCGCGGTGGTAAAAACGGGGGTCGGCAGCGAAGCGCAACGGTTGGTGACAGCCGAGGCTGCTTTCCTCCAGAACGCTGGAAGGCCCGGGATTGCGGCTCCGCTGGCGGTTTTCGATTCCAGCCGTGTGCGTGCATTTGCCATGGCTCCCCTGGCTGGTGAAGCTCCCCGCCATGCATCAGCACGCGACATTCACCGCGTTCTCCTTCCGTGGCTAAATCGAACGACGAGTGTGCCGCTCGCGGAACTCGCGGGCTGGGCCAAAGTCGCCAACGTATGTGCAGACCGGCCAGCATGGCGCGAGCATTGTGAGGGTGCGGCGGCGCGGAAAGTTTTTCCCGCCGTGATGCACGGAGACTTTGCGCCTTGGAACATCAAGGTGCATCCCGAGTCCGGCGCGTGGCAGGTGTTCGATTGGGAGCGGGGCGAAATCCTCGGAGTGCCCGGATGGGACTGGCTGCATTTTGAAATTCAGACTGCGATCCTCGTTCGCCGGGAGGACGCGGCGACCATTCTCAAGCGGGTGGATCGGCTTTTTGCGGACCCCGATTTTTGCGACTACGCGCAGCAGGCTGGCATCGCCGGCATCGAGCGCGCTTTGCTTGTGGGATACCTGCTGCACTGCGTGGTGATCCAGCCGCCCACGGAAGGGCTCGCTTGCATCGAGGCTCTCGTTCAAACCTTGTCCTCTCAATGAACCGCCGACTGAAAGTTTTGATTTCTGCATTCGCCTGCCGCCCCGGCAAAGGCTCGGAGCCGGAGGTGGGCTGGTGCTGGGCCATCGGGATGGCGCGCTTTCACGACGTCACGGTGCTCACGCAACTCAAACATCGCCCCGGTATCGAGGCCGGCCTCGCCGCGCTCGCGCCCGATGCGCCCCGTCCGGATTTTCGCTACTACGATGGCGGCCCGATGATTGCACGGTTGCGGAAACGCTTCGGCGGAGTGCGTCTCTTTTATCTCTGGTGGCAGAAGGCGGCATGGTCGGTGGTCGAGGAATTACACACGGAGATCGGTTTCGATTTGATGCACCACGTCACCTTTGCGGGATACCGCTACACTACGGCGGTGTGGGGCCACGGCGTTCCGTGCATCTGGGGGCCGGTCGGCGGCATGGAATCCGTGCCCGTGCGTCTCATGCCGATAGACAACCCGTTTGCTTTGCTGGCGGAGCTGACTCGCAACGTGAGCAATAACATTCAGGCCGTCCCTTTCCATGTATTGCCGCGCCGTGCCGCAGATTCGACCATCGTCCTAGTCTCCACCCGGGAAACACAGCAGGCCTTCGAGGCCGTGGGCGCGCATCCGATCCTGATGCCCACGATTGGAATTGATAAGAACGTGATCAGTAAACGCCCGCTCATCGCGCCTGCGGGCCCGCTGGAGTTGCTCTTTGTCGGCCAAATCATCTCACTCAAAGGGGTGGACCTCGCCATCCGTGCGTTGCACAAATCGGGCAGCACGGCACGGCTGACTTTTATCGGCAGCGGCAGTTACCAGCGAAAAGCCGAGTGGCTTGCGCGCCGCCTTGGCATTGAATCCCAGGTGCTGTTCCCGGGCCGCGTTCCTCGTGAGCAAGTGCTGCGGGAGTATGAAAAATATCACGTCTTTGTGTTTCCAAGCCTGCACGATTCGGGCGGGTTTGCGGTGCTGGAGGCGATGGCTCAGGGCTTGCCGATCATTTGTCTCGATTGCGGCGGCCCGGCGATTTCCGTTCGGGATGGCTGCGGCATCCGGATTCCAATGCTCAGGCGCAGCAAGGTCGTGGAGAAAATCGCCGAGGCCATCCAGGCTTACGATGCGGATCGGCCTCGCATCGCCGCAGACGGCCAGCGCGCGAGAGAATCCGTGGCGGAGCATTACGACTGGAATCGGAAGTATCCGGAAATGGACATGATTTATACCGAAGCGACGAAGGAGAGCGACCGTCGCCGGGCCGAGTCTCGCCAAAAAAGATTTCTCGCAGGCCCGCGAAATCTGCTCTTCACGGCGCGCGGCATTTTGCTGTGGGTGCTGATCATCCTCGGGATTTCCTTGTTGGAGGTCCAAAGCATCCGCCAGCTAAGGGGCGCGGCGTCGCGCATCGTCTCGGATACGCTGCCCAGCCTCTCTAGTGCTGCGCTCGCCAACGAAAGTCGCAACAATAGTTTCATCAAGCTGCTGCTCTTGCTTCATAATGCGTCAGCCGCCAATGAGGCGAATTACGTCGCGGAAATCGAACGGCTCTCCAAAGAGACCACGGTGGCTTTTCAGAATTACGAGGCGATCATCAACGAGCGGCTCGATCGTGAAAACTTCCAGAAACTCATGAAGACGCGCATCAGCTACCTCGCCATTCGCGAGCAATTCATCGAGGAGTTCACGCACGGACAAAAGAAAGAAGCTCTCGCTCTCTTTGAGCAATCGCTATTACCCGCATTCGATCGCTATGCGGAGACTTCCAAAGCGATCACCACCTACAATATCGAGGCGGGAAAAAAAGATGGGCGAGAGATTCTGAGGCTGGCAGCGATGAGTCAGATGATTCTTGCGGGACTCGGTATTGCAGTCTTTTTGGTCGGCTTTTCTCTCGGCGTCAGCAAGACGTAGCGCGCAATGCCGTATCCAACATCGCCACGTATTGGCGCGCGGTGTAGCTGGCGAGAAAATGATCGCGCAGCGGATGGGCTACGTCGGCGCAGACGGCGAGGAGTTTCGTGGCGATATCGGCTGGATCGCGCGGGTTGCAAAAGCCGGGGTGATCAGCGGGCAGCATCTCGGGGATCGCGCGCCAGCGGGTGGTGACGATTTGCAGGCCGTAGGCCATCGCTTCGAGTAGTGAGACCGGCTGGCCCTCGGCGTTGTAATACGTGGGAAAACACAGGCAGTCGCTCTCGGTGAGCAGCCGCTGTTTCGTTTCGCCGCTCACGAAGCCCGCGTGTTCGATGCACGGCTCGACGGCGTTGGCGTGTGCAACGGCTGCGCGCAGTTCGCTTTCTTCCTGCGGAAATAGAAAAGCTCCGGCAAGTGTCGCGCGCACTCGCAGTTTCGAGTTTTGCGAGCGCAGGTGTTCGTTGGCGATGCGCACGCCTTCGATGGTATCGAAGACGCCTTTTTCCCGCGTGCAGTGCGCGAGGTAAAGCACGCGGAAGATTTCCGGTTCGGCCCCGGCGTTCTCGCTCTCGCTGGCTGTGAGTGTTTCGCCTGCGAGCAGGCGGCGACGTGCGAGTGCGCGGGCGTGACGCCGAGGGCGGATGGTTGCATCAAACTCCGGGCACGGATCGGGGATTCCGTTGGCGACGATCTCGACGTGGTCACTGCGAAACCAGAGAGCGTCCCGCATACTCGGGATCGCGAGTGAAAGACCGAGCGCGGGCTTTCCGAGCAGCCGGTGCGTGAACCATCGCTCGAACCAATTTCCTTCGCGCACCAGCCAGTCGCCGAGCCCGCTTGCGTGCCAGTGGTAGATGCGTTCGCGGAAAAACGGACGGCACATCACCATCACGATCCAATCGCGATAAAGTGCCGCGCGTTTACCGGGCGCCGGGACGTAGTAAAAAGCACGGACGCCGTAGCGAAACCGGCACCAGATGGCCTCGAAGCAATAGCGCAGGATGAGCAGCAATTTTCCGAAACGAAACGTGCCGATGTCCTCCATGTTGTCGGAGACTTGCGCGTTCACATGGTAGCACTCGATGGATTGCGGATTGCGGATTGCGGATTGCGGATTGCGCGCATCGCCCCCGAAGCCATCCAGCATCAATTTCACCATGTAGCTCTGGCCATGGTGCGGCGGTGGGATGTGGGCAAAGACGAGGAGTTTCACGCGCTGGATGCGTAACATTCAACATCCCGCGCGCAACTTCCAGTGTGGATATTGTGCTGCGCGTTGTCGCGAATGGCGTGCGCTATTTTCCGCGATGCACGCGTGCGGCGACTTTCAGACGCAGCGCGTTCAGGGCGATGAATCCGGTGGCGTCGTTTTGGTTGTATGCCTTCGTCGGGTCGGCCTCCATCGTCGCGATGTCGGGGTTGTAGAGCGAGAGCGGGCTTTTGCGTCCGGCGGCGATGATGTTGCCTTTGTAAAGTTTCACGCGGGAGATTCCGGTGACGTTCTTCTGGCTCTCGGTGACGAGCGCCTGCAACGCCTCACGCTCGGGCGCGAACCAAAAACCGTAATAGACCAGCTCCGCGTATTTCGGGATGAGCGAGTCGCGCAGGTGCATCACTTCGCGATCCATCGTGAGCGATTCGATCTGACGATGGGCGAAATGCAAAATGCTGCCGCCGGGCGTCTCGTAAACACCGCGCGATTTCATGCCGACGAAACGATTTTCCACCATGTCCACGCGGCCACATCCGTGCCGGCCACCGAGGGCGTTCAGCACTTTCATCACCCAGTAAGGCGAGAGCAGTGCGTGGTTGTCGGCGTTAAATTTCACGCTGCTTTTGTAGCCGAGCGTTGTGAGCAATGCGCCGATGTCGTTGTAACCGATGGCGGTGCAGTTGCCGCGCTCGAAGGACAGCTCGACATGCTCGGCTTTGTCCGGCGCTTCTTCGGGCGAAACGGAGAGCACATACATATCGCGCGCTTTTTCCGACGATGCGTCATACCACGGGTCTTCGAGGATGCCGGCCTCGAAGCTGATGTGCAAAAGATTGCGATCCATCGAATAGGATTTTTTTGCGGTGGCCTGGATGGGGATGTGATGTTTTTCCGCGTAAGCGATCATCTCGGCGCGACCGGGAAACTCTTCGCGGAAACGATCCTGCCGCCACGGTGCGATCACTTCCAATTCCGGCGCGAGCGCGGCAGCTGCGAGTTCGAAACGCACTTGGTCATTCCCCTTCCCTGTCGCTCCGTGCGCCACGGCGTCCGCGCCTTCGCGCTTGGCGATCTCCACCATCTTTTTCGCGATGCAAGGACGCGCGATACTCGTGCCGAGAAAATACTGCCCTTCGTAAATCGCCCCCGCCTGCATCATCGGAAAAATAAAGTCGCTGGCGAATTCCTCGCAGAGATTTTCGATGTAACATTTGCTCGCGCCGGTCTTGAGCGCCTTGGGTTCGACACCATCGAGTTCCTCCTCCTGGCCGACATCGGCGCAAAATGCGACGATCTCTGCGGAGTATGTTTCTTTTAGCCAAGTGAGCAGCACGCTCGTGTCGAGACCACCGGAATATGCGAGGACGATTTTCATGGAGCGCGGATGAAAGCAGAGACAACGTTTGCGTAAATCACGAATCCACGCGGATGCCGTTTTGCTATTTATTCACAACGTGATCGGATGATTTAAAGATCCTAGGCCCTATTCCTATTCATCTTCTAACTGTGAACAACTCCCCGGTTTCGTGCTCCACGCATACTGGCTCAGTGTTCCGCAGCGATTGGTGCTTGTGAAAAAGAACACGTTCTTTCGGAAGCAGCGCGCACAAGCCGCACAACACGGCGGTTATTTCGGGTTATTGGAAGTTCTTGGAGCTTTATTCGCAGCGTCGGGAGCGCTCTCTTTTTTGTCCAATTTTGTCCAAAGATGTTTATTCAACGCATCGAGTGCAGCCGCCGTTTCCGCCTCTTTTTTACTGCCGCCTTCACCGATTCCCAAATCCATCCCGCTCCAAACCACACGCGCCATGAAATGCTTTTGGTGCTCGGGGCCTACAGCTCCGACGATTGGATAATTGGGACTCACCGGCGTGATCGCCTGGAGGATTTCTTGCAGCCGTCCTTTCGGATTTGCGTCCGGCGGATCCACATCGAGACTTTCCAAATCTTCGCGCGCCTCGGTGAGCACGATGCGCCGGGCGGTCACATAATCGGAATCGAGATAAATGGCGCCAATCAATGCTTCGTAAGCATCGGCCAGCGCACTCCCTCGCGCCCGCCCACCCGATGCTTCCTCTCCCCTGCCCATCATCAAATGCTGGCCGAGATCCAAACGCTTGGCGTGTAATTTCAACCCATCGCGCGAAACCAGCCGCGAACGCATCTTGGTGAGTTGTCCTTCGTTGAATTTCGGAAAGTGATCGAACAGCCACTCGGTAAAAATGAGCTGCAACACCGCATCACCGAGAAATTCCAGACGCTGATTATCGAAATGATGGCGCTGCGTTTCATGGCCCAGCGAAGGATGCGTGAGCGCTTCCGCGAGCAGCAGCGGGTTGCGGAATTTGTATTTGAGACGCTGTTCGAGCGGATTCATGAACGGGTACGGACGCTAGCAGACGCGTAGATAAACACCGCAGCAAAATGCTTCTTAGCGACCGAAACGGCGCGGCCCCGAACGCCCACGCCCTTGAAATCCACCGCGCTGCGGACGCTGGTGCGTGCGCTGTGTGAAATCACGCGGGCGATCCTCGGCGACCTTCACCGGCTCGGCGTGGTAATTAAATCCCTCAGCTTTTTTGCGAACGATGCCGCGCCCGATGAACTTTTCGAGCGAGCGCAGCGGGCCGTTATCCTCATGCGAAATGAAACTGATCGCCTCCCCCACGGCATTCGCGCGACCCGTGCGGCCAATGCGATGCACGTAATCCTCGGACTGCATCGGGAAGTCGTAATTGATGACGTGCGAAATCCCGTCCACATCAATGCCCCGCGCCGCGATGTCCGTCGCCACAAGCACGCGCACCTTGCCGGCTTTGAAATCCTGCAACGCCCTCATGCGTTGGTTCTGCGAGCGGTTCGAGTGCAGTGTGCCGGTCGTGATGCCGATGCGCTCAAGTTGTTTCGCCAAGCGATCCGCACCGTGTTTCGTGCGGGTGAAAACAAGCACCGAATTCAGCGCCGCATCCGTCAGCAAATGCTGAAGCAGCGCGGGCTTCAGCGACTTCGAGATTTCGTAAACGAGCTGCTTCACCGTCTCCGCTGGATTCGACCGCCGCCCGATCTGCACCGTCTTCGGCGATTGCTGGAACTCATGCGTCAGCCCTTCGATTTCACGCGAGAGCGTCGCGGAAAACATCAACGTCTGCCGCTTGATCGGCAGCGCTTTCACGATGCGCCGGATGCTCGGCAGAAAGCCCATATCCAGCATCCGATCCGCCTCATCGAGCACGAGAAATTCCAGCCCCGAAAAATCCGCGCACCGCTGCGCCATCAAATCCATCAACCGCCCCGGCGTCGCGATCACGAGGTCCACGCCACTGCGCAGCGCCTCCTTCTGCGGACGCTCGCCCACGCCGCCATACACGTTCGCCACGCGCAGCGGCACATGCTTCGCGTAGGCGGACACATTTTCATAAATCTGCACCACCAGCTCCCGCGTCGGCGCGAGCACCAGCGCACGCGTGCGGCGTTGCGAACCGGCGCTGATCATGCGCTCCAGCTTTGCGAGCATCGGCAGCGTGAAAGCCGCCGTCTTCCCCGTCCCGGTTTGCGCGATCCCGATGAGGTCGTGCCCCTCGATCACCAGCGGAATCGCCGCCGCCTGGATGGGCGTCGGCTCCGTGTAACCGGCGTCTTTGATTGCTTGCAGAATGTTGGCCCCAAGGCCGAGTGCGCGAAATGGCATCCGCACACAGTATCGGGCTTCCCCGCGCTGGCGACGTTATTCGCGTTGGAGGGTGGGATTGGGTGAAAAAAGATCACACATCCTCGGCCTCCCCCATCGCGTCTGGCGGGCGCACGTAATCGGGCGCGGTGTAAAAGGGCGGGGCCTGCTGCCAGAGTGTTGCGAGTAGGGCCGTGTCGTTTTCATCCAGATGACCGATATCCACTTTGTTCGTGGGCGTGGTGGTGGACTGCACCACGAGGTTCAAGTCGTGGAAAATCACCATATCCATCGGGCTCATGAGCACCAGTATCTGATACCTGCGCCAGCCTTTAGCCGTAGGCTGCCCCTTTGCGCGTTCAAAGACCCACGCCGCGCGAAAGGCTGGGTGTTTGCGCAGGAGCTCGAAGGCTGGCTGGATGAGATCCGTCGGATAATCCGCCGGGCCGATGATATTCAAAGCCTCCTCGACTTTCTGCAACAGCTCCGTGTCCGGCGCGAGCGCGCTCCCGTCCGCGACATCGCGCATCATATTGGGAGGGAGCCCGACATCGCCCGTCTTCGGGCATTCAAAATTGAGCGACACCCGCAACTCCAGCTTGCCGAGAATCTCCAGCACCTGCTTTGCCGGCATCGAGCCCGCTGAAAAGGTGCGCGCCGAAAAACGCGACCGCTTCATGAATTCGCGCACCCGCTCATGCGAGGAAAATATCGGCACAAACACCCCATCCTCGTCCTTAAATCGCGAAAAGGGCAGCGGCATCCCGTTTTTCAGAATCATATCTCCGCCTTCGATCTCCGGGTGGTAGGGCACCAGAAACCACAACTCCCCCTCGCTGAGCCGCCGCATGAATTCAGGCAGCGCAGACTTACTTTTGCGCACGGCGATGATAGCGCGATCCAGATCATTCATAGTGCTTTGCATTGTAAGCACGCAGCCCCCGGCCTTCGAGGAAATTGTGCAGCAGGCATGAGAAAAAACGTGTCCATCCGGTTGTTGGACACAGTGAGCCACTGGCAAACCGGCCACTGTGCACCATTGGCCATGGCGCGGCGGGCCAAAGGCCCACCAACAAGCCAGCCCAGGGCAAGGCCGCGCCTTGCGCGGACGCCGCCCTGGGATTCCGCCCAACGAAATAAAAAGCCCTGTAAGGGCGGCACCAATTGTCGCGCCCTTTCGGGGCTTAAGAGTTTGTTTTGTCGCGGACCCAGGGCGGCGCTCGTTGCACGTCGCTTGCCCTGGGCTGGCTTGTCTTTGCACCTTTGCTGCGCCTGCGCACTACCGTTATAAAACCACCGGACGGCCATGGAAAAAGTGATGCACGTCCTCGCACGCAGCGTCTTCGCACGGGCGGAAGTGACTGGTGAAAAAGCGAAAGGCAATACGCGGCGCGTGCGCCCATTATTCACCATTCACCATTCACCAGTCACACTCCCCCGCCCCTTACCAGCGGATGTTTTTCACCTGCGCGTATTGCGCGGAGGCCTGGCCATACTGGCCTTTCACGGTTTGCTTGATGGCGGAGAAGACATCGGCAAGGCCCGTCCCCGACGTGAAATACAGCTCCAGGCGATGTTTTTGCGCCGAGATGAGCGTCGTCTCGGCGATGCCTACGATCAGGTTAAGCGATTTGATCTGCGGACCGAGCGCGTTGAGCGCCCCGCCGGATAAATCCGGGTCCGCCGGGTTATAGCCGGGGAGCGTATTGAGGGCGGCGCCGAGCAGTTTCAAAAAATCCACCATCTCTGCGTAGCTGCCGTTGCCACGGTCGCGGGGTTTTTGCGGCGGCGGCGTCGGCACGCCGGGCTGCGGGGCCGGTGGTTCCGGCGTCTTGAGAGGTGGTTTCACCCCTCGCACCTTGTCGCAGAGTTCCTTGATGCGCGCGAACTGCACCTTCCACCCCGAGTTGGATTTCACGTAGTTGACGAGGCGCGTCGCGAGCTTCGGCACGTCCCTCACCGCTGCGAGGCGAGCCTGAACGGCATTGGAATACGTCGTCCTTGAATTGCCGACCTCAATATTTCCCGCCGTTACCGTCGTCAGCAAAATGGCGACATTGGCCGGTAGCAGCGCATTATCCAGCGGTGCATACGCGGGCGACATTATAGTGATCGCTGATAGGAGGAGTTGCGTCTTTTGGGCGCGATCTGGGAAGGATCTTTCTGAGTTTGGCATGGTATTTTGGTGTTTTGGTTTATGTTTTTGTGAAAGGGGGGAAATTTGTCTGAAAAAGACCACCAACAGCCGCAACGGCACCGAGTTCCCAGCCAGATAGCGAGTGGCAACTGGTCGCAAGAGAATCACTCCCTGCTAAAATACAGAAACTTCCGGCTTCCGGAGAGTGACACAGAGCATATTTAGAGTCGCACAAGGCATCCTGAGAGTCGCACAAGGCATTCCCAGAGTCGCACAAGGCAACATGAGAGTCGCACAAGGCGTTCCCAGAGTCGCACGAGGCGTCCTCAGAGTCGCACAATGCAACCTGAGAGTCGCACAATGCAACCTGAGAGTCGCACAAGGCAACTTGAGAGTCGCACAAGGCATTTTGAACATCTCTGGACGCAAAGACACCTTGCCTATGCCACAATATTCCTTCCGATAATCGGGAGCAACGTCCACTCTGGAAAAGGCACTTCACTACTTCACACAAGCGGCGCACCCGATACGTTAAAATACCAAAAACACCGTAGAAGCAACTTTCCAAAAGCGCCAAGAAGCTCAAAATAGGCAGCAATATTCCTTCGTTTCCAACCAAATACGACGCAACCCAGCGGACTTCGCCTTGGTCCGACAATCCCGCTTTTTGGAAATATGGTAGCTGAGGGTTCATGCTATCTAGGAGTGGCAGGAAATTAGAGGGAAGACTTCAACGCCGTCAATAGAAAACTTCAAGCTCCCGCACAAGGTTCCAATTTGGAAGGGGCAGGACAATGGACAGACCGATTATTCGTTATCGAGTGAATGTTACCCTGAATTTCCGCTCGTCAATTCCGCCTCCACGAGTGAGATTCCAAACTGCCAGCGATGATCCATTTCCACCCACATTTCACCCCTCCCCTTTCTTCAATCAGCTTTAATCGGTTGAGGAGTGGTTTTTGCCTAAGATACCATGCGTTCCATGTGGAACACGCTTGGGCTTCATTTGTATTGAATAACGAGGCCGTAGCGGTCTAGGGTAACGCATGTTCACTTTTCCAAAAACATATGATGTCGCCGTGATCGGGGCGGGTCATGCCGGCATCGAGGCCGCGATGGCTGCGGCGCGGCTGAATTGCTCGACGGTCGTGATGACTCAGAATTTGGATACGATCGGGCAGATGTCTTGCAACCCGGCGATTGGGGGTCAGGCCAAGGGGCAGATTGTGCGCGAGATTGATGCGCTCGGCGGTTTCATGGGGTTGAATACGGATGCGACTTGCATCCAGTTTCGGATGCTGAATGGGCAAAAAGGCCCGAGCGTGAGAGCACCCCGATCCCAATGCGACAAGAAGGCGTATCAGTTTCGCGCCAAGGTGACTTTGGAACTTCAGGAGCATATTGACATTATTCAGGGCAACGCGGTTCGGATTCTGGTTGACGATGATGGAGTCAAGGGTGTTGAGACGAATCTCGGCCTGCGAATCCTTGCAAAAACGGTGGTCATCACCACGGGCACCTTCATGCGTGGGCTCATGCACATCGGGCTACAAAATCAAACCGGCGGACGCATGGGAGACGCGGTTTCCACTCTGAGTGATTCTCTTCGGGAGCTGGGATTTGAAGTCGAGCGATTCAAAACTGGAACGCCGTGTCGGCTGAATGGGAGGACGATTGATTTTAGCAAATGCGAGGCGCAACCCGGTGACACGCCGGTGCGCCCATTCAGCTATTGCCCAGAGCTGCTAGCGAGGCAACCTCACCAAAACTACAGCCTGAACTATTGGGAAAACGACGAGTTCCATGTGGAACAGCGGCCTTGTTGGATTACACATTCCAACCAGAAAACCCACGACATCATCAAAGCGAACCTGCATCAATCGCCGCTTTACGCGGGTCGTATTGAAGGCGTGGGGCCGAGATATTGTCCGTCCATCGAGGACAAAGTCGTCAAATTTGCCGACAAGACAGCGCACCAAATCTTTCTTGAGCCGGAGGGATGGCACAGTGAAGAATACTATGTGAACGGAGTCTCCACGAGCCTGCCTATGGAGGTGCAGATGGAGTTTTTGAGAACAATCCCAGGGCTGAAAAATGCCCACATGCTCAGACCGGGCTATGCCGTGGAGTATGACTATTGTCCGCCGACGCAGCTCCGGCATACGCTGGAAACGCAGCGTGTGCCGCGTTTGTATTTTGCGGGACAGATCAACGGGACATCCGGCTACGAAGAGGCGGCGGCACAAGGGCTCGTCGCGGGGACCAATGCCGCACGAAAGGCGCTGGGGAAATCCGAGTTCGTTCTTCAGCGCTCGCAGGCCTATATTGGGGTGCTCATTGATGACCTCGTGACCAAAGGCACGGATGAGCCTTATCGAATGTTCACGAGTCGTGCGGAGCACCGGCTCTTGCTTCGGCAGGATAATGCGGATGTTCGACTCACTGCGCTGGGGTATGAGAATGGTTTGGTGGATGGGATGCGTTGGAGAAAATTGAAGGCCAAAATGGAGGCCTTAGAAATGATCAGAAAGCTGGCCGAGAGCACCAACTATGATGGCATCCGACTGAATCAATGGCTGAAACGACCGAATAATCATCCCGACCAATTGCCGGATGAATTGCGTCGTCAGTTCCACATGGAACATTGGGAGGCGATAGATATTGAATCGAAGTATGCCGGCTACATCCAGCGGCAGGAATCCAGTGTGGCAAAAATCAAGGAAGATGACACACTGATTCCTAACGACATTGATTATTCTAAAATCCACAGCCTTAGCAACGAAGCGCGTCAAAAGCTGACCAGCCGACGGCCCAAAAGCACGCAT
>JAYUIF010000300.1:0-8131 GCA_043766295.1 Spartobacteria bacterium
CGTAGTCGTAAATCGTGCTCCAAGGATTCGCCCTTGAGAAAATATAAGGCTTTGTGGCGATGGTGGAACAAAATACAATCAAGTCATCGTAGCCACTCCGTTTGCTCTGTAGCGGATCTGGATTGTCTATTTCATTCACAGGCCAGATGGTGATGCGCGGCATCCCATAGAGATTCAAATCCGGCGCACGACTGACAGCGGTAAGGAAAAAGCGGAGTTTTTCGAGAGCGGCGGGAGTGAACTTAGCAGGATCCAGAAATATAGGGTCCTTTTGGGGAGTTACGCTGTCCGTGGTAAATACGGGGTAAAAGCCAGTATATGAAATTGGCGAGCGGTCTGGCCGGAACCAGTATTCATCCAGTGTAGCGAATAGCCGATCTCGATCGTATTGGCGGTAATCCGTATCAAATTCAGGGCACCTAGTCGCTGACATTGTTGATCCAAACCCGCCAGTCATTCGTGGAGCCAAGTGGTAAATGGCCTCTTTGAAGGCAGAGTCATAAGGATCAACGGAAGCAGGAAAGAGCCAGCGGAGCGCTGGGCTGAGGCAGTTGGTCGCAGGATGGCCCGGAAAGCGTTGATACTCTTTCTTTGTAGGCTGGGAAGCCGCAAGCGCATCGGTTTTGCCTTTGCCAAAAAGCATATGGCCGCTGGAATCCACCTCCCCACTTTCTGTGTAGGAACTGGCCAGCGGCGTATCCCAGTAGGTGTATTCGCTAGCGGTGTTGACGTTGATTTTAGCCGACTCGTCGTCTGTCCAAAATGCGAAGCGGGTAACGGGCGGGTTTTCCTTACTGGCACCCATGAGAATATCGGTTGCATCAGGAGCCACGAGTGCGCCGTCTTTCAATTGATAGATCCAGCGCACGCGCATGGGCAGTTGGAGCACGGGGACGGTGCTGACCCCGCGAATTTCCTTTAAAGTCGCGTGCGGGATATTGGTGGATGAAAATCCCGATACGATACCCGTGCCCGGAGCTGCCACGGCGACACCATTGACATCAAGCCCTGCCCTCGGATCCACAATAGGATAGTGAGGCTCGACTAGGGGATTCGCGGGTGTGGATTGCGGAGCCGTTATGTAAACCGCTGTATTGATATCCACAAAGCCGGGGGCTGTTACGGTCGGCTTAGCTGGGTCGAAGCCGGATTCTGCCGGTGTTCCCGGTTTCCAACTGGCTCTGGCCTGCTGCATCACATCGGACGAATAGAGCTTATATACCATATTGGCGTTCGCGCCGGAACCAAAGGTCTGAATTGCCCCCGGCTGACTGGCCCACCCCACCGTTCCGTCATCGTTCTTGGTTGCTTCGCGAATCTGTGAGATGGCGAGATTCACCGCTGTTTCATAACCCTGCTTGGCCTCAAAGCCGGCGGTCATGGATCTCGAAGCTTCGCGTTCATTGGAAACGGTGCCCATGAAGGCGACCAGCAATGCGGACATCAAAAGCAGGATGGCCAAAACAATGATCAGCGCGACAGCGCGACGGGGTTGCGATACGTGGGGGCGGAGATGAGGTTTTGTATTCATTATTTGCTCCATTTGGAATTGCGAAGGATGACATCGGTGGTGAACACGCGGTAGTTCATCTTCGGAGTTGCCTGTGAGTTATCTACGTTGGAAAGACGACCGATGAGTGATTTGGGGTCAGGGCCAGATGGGTCGCCAAGTTGCTTTTGGAAATCAGCGATATTTGTGACGGTCGTAAGCTGATTATCGGTTGTCATATCTTTGAACCATGTTGGCGGCTTGTAAGCATTGCCTTTGGAATAGTCGTGCAGCTTGACGGCTGATGCCTCGTCAATCGCCACCATGGTGACTTGAAGAATCGGTGGTAGTTGATGCAGTTGTTTGAGCTGTTTTTGATTTAAAACATTCGAGAGGTTCTTGAGGTTGCTAGGCACCGTCGAAGCCTGACTTTGGAAGGCCGGGAGAGGCCGTGAATCATACTCGAAATTATCGGTAAGGTCGTTGAGCGCATTTGCTGAAACACGATCTCGCTCAGAAACCTTCGGGAGAATGATCAACGCCACAATGTTATCCGCGAGAACTCGGGAGTTATCCTGTTTCACAATTTTCGGAAACGCCGCAGTTAATTCAATTGCCGGTGCCAATTGTCCAGTAGCAACACGCACCCAGTCTGTCGGCAGTTTGAATAGAGAAGCAGGGTTGCTTGTAGAGGTCACAGATCCAGCGTTATCGAATTTAAGATTGGTGTAGTTGACGTTGTTGTAAACCATCATCGCTTCACCTGGCTGCGCCACTTCCATCAGACGGTAGCGAAGGCGCCTGGGGATGAGAGCTGTATCCGGCGTTGCCACGTTTGGTAGAATGAATTTCGGTAAATTCAAATCCTCACCCCACTTGATGTAATAGCCGACAACCGACAGTAAATTTGAGAGCGAGCGATACTGCCTAACTGAAGCATTTGTTGTATCAGCTATCGCAGTGAAACCAAGCGGGGCTTGGAAAAATATCGAGTGCGTGGGGTATGTCGCCTCGTCAGAACTCCCGAAGAACTGGTCGTCTATATTTTTCTGAGCAGCTTTGCGTGAGACAAAATGTAAATCTGACTGACGGCGGTAGCCAGTCGGATTGCCGCTCGTTGCATCAAAATCGAGATCCCAGTAGGTATTGAGCGTTGCCTGACTGAGATTGCGCGTCATTGCATCAAATCCGGCACGCGCAGCTTGAAATTGTGCAATCCGTGCGGTGGTGCTGTTCACGACGCGGCGTGTTTGATCCACCGAAGTCAGCAACAGTCCGAGAATGGCCACGATCAGTGCGCTGGAAACGACAAGTTCTACAAGGGTGAACGCGCTTCGGGAATTGCGGTAATTTTTCATGGCTGATGGCAAGTATTTGAGGTGCATCTGATTACTTTGGCGGGTTCCCATCGGTTTTAGCGATCAAGATCGGCAGCACTTTGCATCTGGCACTTTGGGGAATCGCTGCGACATCGGCTGATGTCTTGAGCGCCCTGAGGATTTCCTTGGAAGGCTCTGTATATTTTCCGACAACCACCAACGCTTTGGCGGCTGATTTGTCTATATCGTAATACTGGGCGGCTGCCACAGTGACGTTCTGATCCCCCATGACGACGCGAACTGCATACACGCGCTTTGTTTCATAGACTGGGATCGTGGCTTTATCGCTATCAAGAAACCCGCCATCTGCATCGTAATAGAAAAGTGGGGATGTGGTATTCAAGTCCTTGAGTTTCGCAAACTCAGTCGCCTGCAACATCGTGGTAATGTCTGTCGTGATGCGGGTGATATTCGTCGCATCCACCGTCGTGCGAAAAATCTGCAAACCCGCCGGAATCAGCCCAAGGAGGGCGATGAAAGCCGTGGCGACAATCGCGATCGCAAGCGTGACCTCAATGAGGCTGAAACCTTGTCGTCTCTTGACCGAGGTGAAGCGGCATTGTGAGTTGGCTTTCTCTAGGGAGGCATCGTGTTTGTGCATACGGTGTATTTACAGGGTGGTTTTGATTGGGGTCAACAGGAAATCTTCCAATTAACAGGAATTTTTTGAAAATGGAGCACCGAGCTACTTCGTCGGTATCATCGCCCGGCTGGCGCGGAGTTGGTCGAAATTTGGGAAGAACGCTTCAATAATATAGGTTTGGCCCGCCACCATATCGCGAGTGGCGACGGTTGCCGTGTATTCCAGCCGCTCTTCGGGATTGATCACGAGAAATCCCTGCTCCTTGTCCAGTTTTTGGTCATCGGATGAGCGCGAGATCACTTTACCCGTCTCACTCTTCACAAGCACTTCGATCCGTTGCGAATTGGAAAACTCAAGTTGCATGGCCTGTTTGCCCTTATTGACCACTTGAACCGTCACCCTGACAGCGCGTGTATCCGGCAGTTTAACAACAGTGGGTTCGAGCGTCATGCTCATCGCGATCTGTCGCCAGCCGGACTTCGCCTCAGCGGTTTTTTTGCCGCCGCGATGGAAGGGAGACTTCACTATCTCCGCAGTTTTTCCGCCGACGTGCTTGGTGGAATCCCACACACTGCCCGCCCCTTTCTTCGCACCAGACCAAGCTCGCTCCCAAAACCCCGGCGTCGGCTGCCGCGCGCCATCCACAGCGGGCGGGGTTTTTGCGAAAGCAACGACAGACAGACATACGAGTGCGAACAGCATCTTCATGCGCTGGAATGTGCGCACTGCGCCTGTCTGGTTGCAAATCCCAATTCGCACGACAAAGCTGCGTGCCATGGAAATCCGCACTCTCATCGCCGTGCTCGCGCTCACCTGCGCCAGCGCACTCGGCATGTCGCAAAAAGTAAAAGTCACCGTCCGCTTTCACACCGAAACGAACAAACAGGACGGCGACACTTTTGCCATGCCCGTGCATCTCCAATATCAGAATCGCGACGCACACCTCGACCGCGTCCCGGCGTTCAGCGAAAAACAAATCCAAACCATCCTGCCATTTCGCGCGACCGATGGATCCTGGGGTTGCGCTTTTCAACTCAACGACAGCGGGCGCATCCGTCTCGAAACTTTGAGCAGCGAGAGCCGTGGCACTTCGCTCGTCGTTTTTATCGGCACGAAAACCGGCCAGCATCAAGTGGTGGACATGATCATTGATCGCATCGTTTCCAACGGCACCATCTCGATCCCGCGCGGCATCACTGACATCGAGATGCTCGTGCTGCGCCAGCAATTCAAAGTGCCCGGCGAAGGAAAACCAATGCCCGTGAAAAAAGAAACGAAGGAAGACGTCACCGACTGGCGCATCAACCGCGAACGTGGAGCCACACCACCACCGCGTAAAGAAACACCACCTCCACGCTTGCCGGACTAACGTGTTTCCAGCCAGCAACTCCATCTTTTCACGTAGGCGCAGATGAACACCACCTACGCCTCGCTCCTCACAGCCGTCACGCCGGCATTTGTCGTCATCGCGTGCGGCTTCGCACTTCGGCGGCTTGGAAAATTACAGCCTTCAGCGGATGCGAGCCTCCTCACCATCGCCGTCAATTTTCTCTACCCCTGCTTCATCGCCGACGCCGTGCTCGGCAACACCGCACTGCGCGACATCGGCAACGTCCTCCTCGCACCCATCGCCGGGGCCGCACTGCTCGCGGGCAGCTTCGGAATCGCCGCACTCGTCGCGCGTGCGATGCGCCTCGCACAGCCACAGCCCGCCCGCACATTCATATTCACAGCCGCGATACCAAATTGGGGATACCTCCCCATCCCGCTCGTGCAGGCGCTATTTCCCGGCAGCACCACCGGCGTTCTTTTCGTCCACAACATCGGCCTCGAACTCGTGCTCTGGAGCATCGGAATCTGGATCCTCGCCGGCGAAGGATCATGGCGTCGTATTTTAAATATCCCCTTCTTCGCCATCCTTGCCGCGCTTGCGCTCAATCTCGCCCACGCCTCCGACTGGCTCCCCGCCTTCGCGCTCAACTCGCTACACCTCCTCGGTCAAGGCGCCATTCCGCTCTCACTTCTGCTCACAGGCGCCACGCTTGCTGACGCCGTCGCCGATGGCGGCCTCGCGCAAAACACAACGCGCACACTCGCCGGCTGCGTCGTGAAACTCGGCATCCTCCCACCGCTCATCATTCTCGCCGCGCGCTGGCTCCCCTGCTCTCTCGATCTGAAACGCGTCCTCGTCGTCCAAGCCGCCATGCCCTGCGCGATGGTGCCCGTCGTCCTCGCGCGCCTCTACCGCGCAGACGGTGGCACCGCCGTCCGAATCGTCCTCGCCACCACCATCCTCGGACTGCTCACCATTCCACTTTGGCTGCGCATCGGCGCACACATCGTCGGGCTTTGAAAAATCACGCGCACCGCGTGCGACGCAGCACCAGAGCGCCCGCCACCCACATCACCGCGAGCGGCAGCACACTCCATCGTCCATCGAGCCACAACAACTCACCCACGTTGAACGCGCCCCATTTTGCAGCATCATCGTGCGCTGAAAATTTCTGAAAATAAGTCCCGTCCCACATCCCCATCGGATTCACCGACACCGGCCCCGGCATCGCAGCAATCCACACCGGCTCCATTTCTCCGCGCTCAACCCGCGCCCAATTTTCCGCGCGAATCATACCAAGTTGCCGCTCACGTTCCGCCGCATCCGGCACTTCCTTCGCCAGCTTGCGCCGCTGCCCTTCCATCCACTCTTCGAACTTCTCATTCACCACCGGCCACGCCCGCCCATGCGCAAACAACGGCCACGCGTAACGCCACACGAGACTGTTCCCCACCAGCTTTTCCTTCCACTCGCCCGGATGATTTCGCCACGCGTGCGCACCCACGCCGAGAGGATTCAGCGCGTCCGTCACCGTCAGCAGCGCTTGTTGAAAAATACTGATCGCAGCGAGCGCAAACGCCATCCGTGGCCATTGCGCAAACGCAGGCACCAGCGCGAGACACACGAACGGCAGCATCGGAATCAAATACCGAGGCCCCGCCGCATACCCGCCGTGAAAACCGTTGAAACAAATGTTCACCGTGAAAAAGAAAACCGCGATGCCGATCACAATCCATCGCTCCGCCCGCAGCGCATCGCGCCGACACCATTTCACCAGCGCAAGCACCGCCAGCACCAGCACAGGCGACAACGCAAACACCCCGCGCCACGGCGAAATCGTAATCACGAGCGCAGCAAACCACGACGGCGCAGTGAACATCCCGAGAAACGCCGGAGCCGTTTCCTTAAACACCGGATTTTGAAAACTCGTATTCACCACGAACGGCGATCCAAACGCCGCCATATTGTAACTCAGCAACGCAACAAGACACGGCAGCACACCGAACGCAAAACGCCCCGCAGCGCGCCAATCCCACCGGCGCAGCAAAATCCATAACCCAAACATCGCCCCCGGAATCGCCGACAAATAATTCGTCACCGCCGCCACGCCCGCCCACATCCCCGCACGCATCGGACGCTCCGCACGCACCTCCCCAAACGCCGCCAGCAACAGCACCGCAGTCAGATTGTGATCAAACATCAACGTCGCAAACGGAAAGAACGTCGTCCCGAAACCAAGCACCAGAGCCGCTCCCAGCACCGCCCGCTGATTTCTCGGAAACATCCCCGCCGCCACACGCGCAAAAATCACCACCCCCAGCGCCGACGCCAGCCCCACCGTCAAAGCCGAGCACAACCACCCATTCACACAAAGCACCCACCAGTCATCGAGACTCAACCCCATCGCCCGCTCCACAAGCGACGCCACGAAATAAACCGGCACCGCAAGCAGTGACGCCCCCGGCGGTTTGTTCGGATGAAAATGTCCATCCGGCGCGATGCCCACATCGCCAGTGCAAGTATCCCATCCAATCACCACCGGCTCCGCACCATCGTCCAGCGACTTCCCATTCACCGGAGCCAGATTGTAGTCCCAAGGATCATTCCCCCAGCATAGCCGGTAGATTTTTCCCTCACGCACAAACTCCCCTTCTTTCACCGACTCCCGCGCCATCACGCGCCCCGCACCCGTCCGATAAACCATGAAATCATCCACCGCAAAAGTCCCCTGCTCCACAATCGCCCGCACCTCCGCAAACCGCGCATTCTGATTCCAGCCACCACCTTGATGAAACCACGCAAACGTCACGAACGAGAGCGTGAAGAGAATCAGTTGAAGACGACGCGACAGCATGAGGAGTGAATGAATGACGAATTCCGAATCACGAATGAAGCTCTAAAGTGCCGCTCTCATTCCATGCCCCCTGCCCTCCGTGGTAAAATGAATCGCTTCGCCTACGAAAACTTCACGTTTTTCCCCGGCTCCATTTCGTAGTTCGCGACGAATTGCTCGGAGACATTCGGCGAGATCACATCGGCGAGGAATTTGATGTAAATCGCGTCTTCTTTCACCACGCGCAGGCGATCCATGTTGTCCACTTCGATGGAGACGAAAAATCCCCACGGCGAATCTTTGTCCACGTTCTTGCCGCAGCGCACACCGGCGACCTCGGGCATCTTCACCAAACTCACGCGAGCGGCGATCATCATCTGGCCGAGCTTGGCCTCATCCACATGAGGAAGAGTTTGAAAAAGAGCGACGTAATGAATCATGGAAAAGAAAAGGCCCGGCGAGTTACCGAGGCAACTGCCGGGCCGCAAGCTTGGTGTGGAAAAAGACTAACTTT
>JAYUIF010000301.1:0-8124 GCA_043766295.1 Spartobacteria bacterium
GGCGATGATTTTCTCCACCACCTCCGGCGTGATCGGCTCGATGTAAGTGCGGTGCGCAAACTCCGGGTCCGTCATGATCGTCGCCGGATTCGAGTTCACCAAAATGACCGTGTAGCCTTCCTCCTTCAGCGCCTTGCAAGCCTGCACGCCCGAATAATCGAACTCGCACCCCTGCCCGATGACGATGGGGCCGGAGCCGATGAGGAGGATTTTGTGGATGGAATTGTCGCGCGGCATGGAGAAAAGTGCGCGCGGTGTAGCAGGCGCGCAACGCTTGGGCAAAGGGGAATCACAGCAACTTTTAAACAGGGGCTGGCAGTCTGTGGAAATGCCCCGTGACTATGGATTACGTGGATGGTTCGACGCAGAAACCCATCCGTGTTTTCAACGGTCAGTTCGCCACAGTCACCTGCACGCTGGAAATGGCGGTCTGGTTTTTGTCGTCGAAGACTTTCATCTTCAGTGTGTGTGGACCGTTGGCGAGGAGCGTGGTGTCCCATGCGTTGTGCGAGCCGTTGATGTGAAAATGATTTTCGCGATTCACGTCGGTGAAAACGATCACGTCATCTATGGAAAACTCGCACTTTGCGCAGCCGTAGTCGTCGCTCGCGCTGCCAAAAAACTCGGCGTGCGTGCCACTCACAATCGCACCGTCGGCGGGCGAGGTGATTTGCACGGCCGGCGATTGATCGGCGAGGACTCTGAGTGTGAAACTCTGCGTGGCGGCGGGCAGGCGACCATTGTCAGCGCGGATGGTGATTGGGAAATCGCCGAGCGTCTGCGGTGTCCAATCGAGCGCGCCGAGCGAAGGATCAATCGTCATGTCCACTGGCGACTGCGTGAGCGAGAAAGTCGGTGCTGGCAGACCGCGCGCAGAAACGGCGGCGTGATAAGCAAGGCCGACGACGGCGCTCGTGATGGGTGTGCTCGTGAAGACAGGCGGCGATGGATCGTTGTCCCGCACGGTCACTGCGATGGTGCGCGGTGCGTAGCCGCGAGCGGTAGTTTTGAGCACGGCCTGCTCGTCAGTTTTGTTCACATCCTGCACGCCAATCACGCGGACAGTGTGCGGGATGTTCCAATTCTTCTTAGTGAAAATCTTCACGCGCCCGGCAACCACACTCACCTTCGTGGGAGCGACAATACGCCGGACGACAAGCGTGACGGGCCGTGCTGGTGGCGCTGGTAATTGCACCGTGAAAGTCGCGGATTTTCCTTCGATCACAGTGAGCGTGCCGGTGCTCACGATGGGTGCGATTGCGCTGGTGTCGGTCGCTTTCACCTCCACCTGCTCGGACGCATGGCCGGGCGCGGAGACGAGGAACACAGCAGTGTCGTCCACGGTGTCTGCGTCCACGGCGGAGGTGATGCTGACGGACTGCGGGACGTTCCAATTTTGCGGAGTGAAAGTGAGATCGCCACTGCCGCTCACGGCGATGTCGGCGTCGCCGGAGACGTGGTGAAAACTGACGACCACCGGCGCTGCGGGCGCGCTACCGAGATGCACGCTGCAAACTCCGGTGCTGCCTTCCAAAAGCGGCAGCACACTGGGCGTGACGACGAGGCTCGGCGCAGCGCCAGTCCACGCAACGCGATGGATCGAACTTTCGCCGATGCTTGCGTAGTAGAGCGCGCCGTCGGGGCCGGCTGCGATGTCTATCGGCGAGCTGGCGTCGGCGATGAAGTATTCCACGGAAATCGCGTGATTCTGCCCGTCGAACTGCGCGCGCATGATGCGATCGCTGGTGTAGTCGCCGTAAAAAAAGTTGCCGTGATAGGCCGCCGGGAACGCGCTGCCTTCGTAAAATGCACCGCCCGAAATCGCCGAGCCCTGCACGAGCGGCGCGACACTGCCGGTGTTGGCGCTCGCATTTACACCTGCGCTGAGTGCGGTGAATGTCGTCGCCGTCGGCACGCCGAGCACCGTCAGCGGGCCATCCAACGACCCGCCCGCGCCGCTGAGTTGCACGGCCTGGCCGATGCGGAAAGGATGCGCCGCCGTAGTGGTGACGGTGATATTTCCGCCGCTCCGTTGCACGCTGGCGATGCTGCGCTGCTGGCCGGCGTCGTCGAACGTGTCGGTCTTATATTGGATCAGCGGATGCGCGTAGGGCCGCGTGAACGGCGTCGTGTAGCGCGCGCCCGCAGGCTGATTGCCTTCGTAATCATCGTAGCCGCCGTCGTCGCCCGCGCTCAGCGCGAAGACCTGCTCGTAGCCGGGGCCGCTGTTTGGCTCCGTCTGGCCATCCGGCGTGCTGCCGACGACGTTGAGGAAAAGTTTCCCCGTGCTCGGCTGGAACGTGAGCGTGAATGGATTCCGAAAACCGGTCGCCCAGATGTAGTCGTTATTCGGCCCCGCGCCGTCGTTGAACGGATTATCCGCAGGCACCGAGCCGTCCGCATTTGCGCGCCCGACTTTGGCGGCGAGCGATGTTAAATTGCCATCCACTCCGCGCTTTTGTCCATTGTCGCCGATGGCCCAATAAAGTTTCCCGTCGTGGCCAAAGCCAAGCGCGCCGCCGTCGTGGTTGATGCCGAGCGTGGGCAGTCCCGTGATGATGTTTGCGCGTGCGGTGCCGATGTCATCCACGTCGGTAAATCGCACGATGCGCTGCTCGGATGCACTCACCGTGACGAAGACATAGACGAAGTGATTTTGCGTGTAGTCCGGATCGAAACACACACCCAGCACACCGCACTCGCTCGCCGTGTAGAGCTGCGGAAAAGTGGCGAACGGCGTGGCGAGCAGCGCGCCGTCTTTCACGATGCGAATACCCTGTTCTTTGAGCGCGACGAAAAGTCGGTTCGATCCATCCGGCGCCCACGCAATCGCGGTGGGCGTGTTGCCGAGATTATCGGCAAAGACCGTGTCGCTGAAACCCTGCACGAGCGGAGTGCCAGCCTGCGCGGTGCAGGAAAACACCGCCGCCGCCAATATGGCACGAAATGCGAAATGAAACTTCGAGGTCTTCATCGTTTGACTATGGCTTTGCACGGTGGATACGTCTCCACCTCGTCGCAAGCGGAACTCCATGCTCATTCGTTTTCACACATTCCTTTTGGTTCTCGCGTTCGTGCTGCCATTTTCGCCAGCAGCTCGCGCAGTGACGGAGCTGCCGAAGCTGCTGCAACCGGGCATCCCCGCCAGCCCGATTTCCGCTTCGAGCAGCGACGATATTATTTTCCGCATCGTGGTGCCGGAGGGGGCAAAAAATCTCACCTTCCTCACCAGCGGCGGAAAGGGTGACTGCGATCTTTTCGCACGATCCGGCGCACACCCGACGACAAATAATTACGACTCGGCGAGCGTCCACGAAACCAATGCGGAGAAAATCATCATCCCCACGCCGATAGCGGGAAATTGGTATGTCCTTCTCCACGCAGACAGACCCTTCAGCGGCGTGCGACTCATCGCCCATTACCAACGCACCAAGAGCACGCGCCCCCTCCCCATCCTGACGCCAGCCCCCGGCACCTACCCCGATATGGCGAGCTTACACGCGCGCAGCACCATCGCGGACTGCACGCTGCGCTACACGACCGACGGCAGCGATCCGACGACTGCCTCGCCCGTTTTTCCACGCCCGCTCAGACTCTTCGCTGATACCGACCTGCGCGTGCGCGCTTACACGCACGCCCATGTGGCCGGGCCGATCTTGCAGGCGAATTATTTTGTGAACTCACCGGGCACCATCACCACGCTCACGAACGGCAACGCCTTCACGCATCGCGCCGGCACGCACGGACACAGCGCGCTTTATAAAATCACCGTCCCCGCAGGAATGGCGAAGCTCAGCGTGCTGACGAGTGGCGTCAGCGGAAATAACGAAATTTTCCTCCGCCACGGCGAGGCGCCCGTCGGAAAATCTTTCGACAAGCACTCGGATAAATTTCGCAACCGCGCTGAAATCACCATTCAAAATCCCGACGCCGGAGACTGGTATATCCTGCTTCATGCGCGGACGAATTTCAGCCAGTGCAACATCGTCGCGAGCTACGCAGGCACAAAGCCCGACCTGACCGTGTGGGCCGATACGCTCGAACCCTACCTCAGCGTGGATACGTTTGCGGCGGACGATTGCGAAGTGGAGGAGGGAATCATCACCGAAGGCACCCACACGCTGCTGCGCTTCAGCACCGAGAGCCGCAACGTCGGCGGTGCCGATCTCGTGATGCCACCCATCCACAATCTCGATGGCAGCGTGAACCCCATCTACGAATACCAAGCGTGCCACGACCACTATCACTTTCTCGGCTTCGCGCGCTATCGCTTGCTCGATGCAAACGGCGATCTCGTGGCGACGGGACGCAAGGTCAGCTTTTGCCTCGAAGACGTGCAGGCGTGGAGCGCGACGGCTCCCACGGAATCCAAATACAACTGCGGAATGCAGGGGATGCAGGCGGGTTGGTCCGACATCTACGACAGCGGCCTTCCCGGCCAGTGGATTGATGTGACCGACATCGCACCGGGCAACTACACGCTCGAAGTGACCATCAACCCCGATCACGCGCTCGAAGAAGAAGACTACACGAACAACGCGGTGACGGTTCCCGTCGAAATCACCGCGCCGTAAACCGCGATGGAATGGCGCTACTTGCGCCGGCCGATCGTGAAGCCTTTGTGCGTGCGTGCTCCGCGACCAAAACCACCGGCGGGGATGCTACTTTCATTGAAGAGCATGGTGAAGAGATAGTTGAAGCCTTCGAGTTTTTGACGCGGGATTTGCGCGCTGATGTAGCGCTCGATTTTGCGCACGGGATCGAGATCCTCGGCGGTGAAAATGGTGAACGCGTCGCCGCTTTTCAGCGCGCGTCCCGTGCGTCCGATGCGGTGGACGTAGTCTTCGGGGTGCTGCGGCACGTCGTAGTTGATGACATGGGTGACGCCCGCGATGTCCAGTCCGCGCGCGGCGATGTCGGTGGCGACGAGCACTTCGTATTTTCCGCTTTTAAAACCCGCGAGCGCCTCCTCGCGCTCTGCCTGGCTGCGGTCGCCGTGGATGGCGGCGACTTTGTGATTCATCCGCGCGACTCGTGCGCAGACGATGTCGGCGGCCACTTTTGTCTGCGTGAAAATGATGACGCTATCGAAGTGGGTCTCCTCCAGCATGGCGAGTAGCAGATCCATTTTTTGATCCTTCGCCACGGGGTAAAGCGCATGGGCCACGGTCTCGGCGGCGCTTTGGCGGCGGCCAATTTCCACAGCGATGGGATCCGTCAGGATCCACTTCGTGAGCGACTCCAATTCGGGCGGGAGTGTGGCCGAGAAAAAAAGTGTCTGCCTGCCTTTTGGACAGGATTTGATGATGCGCGAAACGTCCGGGAGAAATCCCATGTCCAGCATCCGATCCACTTCATCGAGCACGAGGTATTTTACCTGGCCGAGTTTGATGGTGCCGTCCTCCATGAAATCGAGAAGCCGGCCCGGCGTCGCGGCGATCACGTCCGCGCCTTTCAGCAAAGCCTCGCGCTGCGAACCGTAGCCGACGCCGCCGTGGATGAGCACGGAGCGGAGGCCGGTAAATTTCCCGTAGTCCTCGAAGCTGCTGTGGACTTGCTGCGCGAGTTCGCGCGTGGGTTCGAGGACGAGCACGCGCGCGCCGTCGCGGCTGGGTTCGCCGAGTTTGGAAAGCAGCGGGAGCGCGAACGCGGCAGTCTTGCCCGTGCCGGTTTGGGCCGAGCCCATCACGTCGCGTCCTTGCAGGACGAGAGGCATGGCCTCCGCTTGGATTGGGGTTGGCTCTGTGTAACCTTTGGCCTCAATCCCGCGCAGCACTGCCTCGGATAGGCCGAAATCTTTGAATGTCATCGGGCGGCGGATGTAGCGGGGTGAGCGCAGGGTGCAACCTCCATTTTACAATCCCGCTGTGGCCTGCCGTAGATTTCCACGTTCAACGACCGCCCTGCTGCTCTGCCGGAGGATTGCTGTTTTCACCCGCTTGCTTGATCAATTTCATGAGCAGCATCCCGCCAAAAACGAGCCCCGCCAGCAGCATGATCAGTATGGCGACGGTGAACCAACTCAGCGCTTTTTGAGATTTCGCATCGTCAATCACCACGCGCGCCTTTTCCTGGGCCTTCCCTCCGGCCCTCAGCAGCGTCAGCGCCTCGTCGCGTGCAAACTGCATCTGCTCGATGAGTTCATCGTAGCTCTGCTGCCGCTCGTCCGTATTTTTCAACAGCATCCGGTTAATGACATAGGCCGTCGAGTTGCACACATGAGGAGCCCACGCCTGTATGCTCACCGCATGTGCGCGCAGATGCTTCAGCGCGACGTGCGAAGCATCCTGCGCCTCGAATGGCGGCCTGCCTGAGATGGCGTGAAAAAGCGTCGCGCCCAGCGAGTAGATGTCGCTGCGGAAATCCTCCGCCGATCTGTTCAGCCGTTCGGGCGATAAATAATAAGGCGTCCCCCAAATTTCTCCCGTCTCCTGCGCCTGCTGATCAAAAAGCAGCGCCAGTCCGTAATCCACAATCTTCGTCGTCCCGTCCTCGGCGAACAAAATATTTCCCGGCTTCACGTCGCGGTGAATCAGCCCCTGCTCGAAGCCCGCCTTCAGCCCCTTGACGATCTCGATTCCGATTTGCAGCGCCCGCACCTCCGGGACTCGCCCGATTTTTCCCATCAATTCATCCAGCGTCCCGTTCGCCACCAGCTCCATCGCCAAAAATACGTGGCCATCATCGGCACCAAACGAAAACACGCGCACCACATTCGGGTGATTGATGGACGCCGTCACCTGCGCCTCGCTCTCGAACAGCCTCACGAACTCCGCGTCGCTGCTGTATTCCGTGCGCAAAAGTTTCAGCGCCACGAAACGGTTCAGCGTATTATCCACCGCGCGATAAACGACACCCTGCCCGCCGTGCCCTACGATGTTGAGCAATTCATATTGCCCGAAACTCCGGCGCACATGGATCTGCGAACTGCAAATCGGGCACGTTCGCTCCGCAAAAATCTGCGCGCCCGTAACGTCGAGAAGCGACCCGCAAGCGGGACAAGATTCAGTCTGGATTTCAGGCATCGTGGCTGGAGCTTCGGACATGTAACAAACTCAACCAAAGCAGGGAAGAGGCCAATTTATGTTTCTGCAAAGGAAAAACTAGCTTTCCGCCCAGCCTTTCGCCCGCCATCCATCATCCGCCCTGCCCAATGCCCGCACATTTCCGAGACATCACCCACGAGCAACGCAAGAGCGGTCTGGCCGCATGGCTCGGCTGGTTTTTCGACGGGCTGGACATGCACATTTACACGCTCGTCGGCGTCGCCTTCGTCGCGATGCTCGTCCACAGCGAGAGCTTTCGCGCCGAGTTTGGAAAGCTGGATACGAACCGCGACGGCACCATCACCGCCGATGAATGGGCCGGCGCCACTCCCGCCGCCGACCTCAATCACGACGGCCATCTTTCCCGCGACGAATACGAAATTCTCACCGCCAGCAGCCACACCGGCGACCCGGCGGTGAAAGAAAAAACTTCCTGGATTCAAGCCGCCTTTCTCATCGGCTGGGCGCTCGGCGGCACATTCTTTGGCAGACTCGGCGACCTCATCGGGCGCAGCCGCGCGCTCTCACTCACCGTGCTCACCTACGCCGCATTCACCGGCCTCGCTTTTTTTGCACAGACATGGTGGCACCTTTTGATTTTCCGTTTCCTCGCCGCGCTCGGCATCGGTGGCGAATGGGCCGTCGGCTCCACACTCATCGCCGAGACATGGCCGCGCGCGTGGCGTCCGTGGACCGCCGCCGTCCTGCAAACCGGCGTGAACCTCGGCATCCTCATCGCCTGCGCCGCCGGCGTCGCGCTCAGCGGCTCGCACCCGCGCTACCTTTTCCTCATCGGCATCATCCCGGCGCTGCTCGTTTTCTACATTCGCCGCCACGTCCCGGAGTCCGCCGCATGGCTCGCTGCGCGAAAAGAACAGCCGCAAGCCAGCGTCGCCGATCTCTTCCGGGGCGAAACCCGGCGCATCACTCTCGTCTGCGTCGGCATCTGCGCCTGCTCGCTCACTGCGTGGTGGGCGTTTATTTTCTGGCAGGCACAGCATCTCCGCAGCCTCCCCGAAGTCGTCGCCCTCAGCGGCACCGCGCGCGACAGCCTGCTCTCCGCCACCTTCGCATGGAT
>JAYUIF010000302.1:0-8116 GCA_043766295.1 Spartobacteria bacterium
CTCAATGAGGGGCGGGCGGCGTTGACGTTGAATGACGGTAACTCAATACGCGGAGCACGGGCTTTCTCATAAGTGCGCTCATGTTCGCAAATACCACGCTTACTGTCAACATAATGTCAACACCAAGCACAAACTTACACAAATGCGTTCACTAGAAAAGTCACAAATACCTTGTAGATAGATAAATACGGGCCTGTAGCTCAATGGTCAGAGCAGGGGACTCATAATCCCTTGGTTGCGGGTTCGAGTCCCGCCGGGCCCACTTTTTAAACGACGAATGACGAACGACGAGACATTGAAGGGAAAGCGCATCGCCGTGGTCGGCACGGGTGCGGTGGGCGGCTATTACGGCGGGATGCTCGCGCATGGGGGGCATGATGTTTCGTTTTTAATGCGCGCGGATTTGGAGGCGGTGCGCGCGCAGGGGTTGCGCATTTTTACGAAGGGGAATGAGGTGCGGCTGCCGCGTGTCGCGGCGTTTGCGACGACGGAGGAAATCGGGCCGGTGGACTTGGTGATCATCGCGTTGAAGACGACGGCGAATGCGGAATTGGAGCGGTTGCTGCCGCCGCTGATCGGGCCGGGCACGGCTTTGCTCACGCTGCAAAATGGGCTGGGGAATGAGGAGTTTCTTGCGGCGCAATGGGGCGCGGAGCGGGTGATGGGGGCGCTGTGTTTTGTGTGCATCAATCGCACGGAGCCGGGCGTCATCCGGCATTTGGATCAGGGCTCGATTTCCATCGGCGAATTTCGCGGGCCGGCATCGGCGCGCGTGCGGGCGATTGCCGACGCGTGGCGCGCGGTGGGCATCGAGGCAAACGCGGTGGACAATCTCGCGGAGGAACGCTGGCGCAAGCTGCTATGGAATATTCCTTTTAACGGTCTCTCCATCGCCGCTCGTGCGAACGTGGGCGAGGTGCTCGCGGACGACGGATTGCGCACGCTCGCCCGCTCGCTGATGGACGAGGGACTCGATGCGGCGAGGCGTCTCGGCCACGCGATCCCGGATGCTTTTGCCGACTGGCAAATCGAGCGCAGCCACTCGATGGGCGACTACAAGCCGTCCTCGATGATTGATTACGAAATGGGGCGCCCCGTGGAGGTCGAAGCGATTTGGGGCGAACCGTGGCGGCAGGGCGTGGCGGCGGGCGCGGCGATGCCGAGGCTGGAGGCGCTCTATCGTATCCTCGCGCATCTCACGCGCTCCACTTAAACAAGCCCAGTCTCCGCCAATGCCGCCCATCGTCACCATCCACTCGCTCTCGAAAGTGTATCGCCAGGGCGACACGGAAATCGCCGCGCTGGACGACGTTTCGCTCGACATCGCGCAGGGCGAATTCCTCTCCCTCATGGGCCCGTCCGGTTCGGGAAAAAGCACGCTGCTCCACATCATCGCGGGCATTGATCGGCCTACGTCCGGCGAGTGCAGCGTCGGCGGCGTGAGTGTCACGGCTCTCGACGATTCGCAGCTCGCCGACTGGCGAAATCAGAACGTCGGATTTGTTTTTCAGAGCTTCAATCTCATCCCCGTCCTCACCGCTTATGAAAACGTGGAGCTTCCGCTTTTGCTCATGGATTTGAGCGGTGCGCGGCGGAAAGAACTCGTCCACACCGCGCTCGAACTCGTCGGCCTCGCCGACCGTGCGCGGCATCTGCCGAAACAAATGTCCGGCGGCCAGGAGCAGCGTGTCGCCATCGCCCGCTCCATCGTCACCGATCCGAAACTCGTCGTCGCGGACGAGCCCACCGGCAACCTCGACAGCGCGAGCGCTGACGCCGTTTTGGAAATCCTCCGCGCACTCAGCCGCAGCACCGGCAAGACCGTCATCATGGTCACGCACGATCCGCGCGCCGCGAGCTACGGATCGAAAACCATCCACTTGGAAAAAGGGAAGCTGCTTTGCCAATGACGAATATCGGATGTCGAATTCCGAATGAATTCCGAATGACGAATGGTGCGCCACTCACTTCGTCATTCGTCATCCGACATTCGTCATTCATTCGGAATTCGACATCCGTCATCCGTCATTTCCGCAGATGAACATCCCCGGCTTTCTCGTTCGCAACGCACTGCGCAACAAGCGCCGCCTGATCCTCAGCGTGCTCGGCATCGCCGTGAGCATGTTTTTGCTCGTCACACTCATGGTCGTTTTGCGCGAGCTGACCCAGCCGCCCAACGACGGCGGCTCCTCGCTCCGCATCACCGTCCGCAACAAACTCTCCCTCGCCAATCCGCTCCCCGCGCGCCAGCTCGCCGTCATCGAAAAAATCCCCGGCATCGAAGCCGTCATGCCCCTCACTTGGTTCGGCGGGAAATTCAAAGCCGACGAGCCGCTCATGTGGCCGCAGTTCGCCGTGGACCCGCTGAAATTCCGAAAAATCTTCGGCGAAATCCGAGTCCCCGAAGATCAATATGAAGCGTGGGTCAAAGACCGCGCCTCGTGCATCGTGGGGCGCGATACTTTTGCGGAGCAAAAAATGCACATCGGGCAAAAACTCACCTTCCTCAGCGGCATCTATCCATGCAGCGTCGAACTCACCATCGTCGGCGTCTATGAAGGCTCGATTGACGACCGCGTCGTGTGGTTTCACCACGCCTATCTCGATGAGGCGATGGGCGATTGGGGCAAAGTCGGCGACTGGTGGATCAAAGCCACCTCCACGGAAACCGCGACCCAAGTCTGCGCGGACATCGAAGCCGCTTTCGCCAACACCGCCGACGAAGTCCGCGCCGAAAGCGAACGCGCATTTCAACTCAGCTTCGTCTCCATGTGGGGCGGCATCAAACTCCTCATCGGCGGCGTCAGCACCGCCGTCCTCATCAGCCTGCTCCTCGTCACCGCCAGCACCGTGAGCATGGCGATTCGCGAGCGTTTCCGCGAACTCGCCATTCTCAAAGCACTCGGATTTCAGCGCCGCGAATTGTGCGCGTTCATCCTCGCGGAAAGCTTCGGTCTTTCCGCTCTCGGAGTCCTCCTCGGCGCAGGCGGCGCGTGGATGATCTCCCGCACGATGGACATCAAGCACCTCACCCACGGCGCATTTGTTTCGTTTGAAGTGACGCCGCAAATGCTCGGCACCGCCGCCCTCGCCGCCGCCGCCCTCGGTATCCTCTCCAGCGTCTTTCCCGCAGTGAGCGTCGCCCGCATGAGCGTCGTCGAGGGCCTGCGCACGCTGGATTAGACGGCGCAGGGATGGCATAAAACAGCTATGGCAACTTTTAGTATAGCGGCCAGTGAAAAATAATTTGCATCCGGTGGATAATACTCTATTTGCCGTCATAGCGATTCCATCATCAGAATATCACTCTCCTCATCGAACCAAAACCAACCCAAAACAGACTCACCCAAAATCCCTATGAAAACCATCGCCCGCACCTCCGCCCGCATCCTCACCGGCTCCATTGCCGAATCCCGCACTGCTCGAAAGCACGCGGCAAAAGCTGGTCTCGCCTTGGGGCTTCTTTTGGCCATCGGGAATCCGGGAAGCGCGGATGCGGTCACCAGTATCTACGATTTTGGTGTCATGGACAGCGGCACGACGCTCAGCGGATTTGGTGGTCAGGTAACTTGGTTCGCTGCGGGAGCCCTTCCGGTCGGCTCTATCTTAGAGTCGATCCACTTCAATGTGAGACTCGATAGCACTACGGACCCCAACACTTGGGCTTCTGACCTCAATTTTTACGTCGATGGCCTCCTGCGAATCGGCAGCGACAGCAGTTGGGCCGCTTCCGTAGGAAGCGCGGACTGGTCCAACGGTCAGGACGGTGCGATCGGCACCACGACGATTGACACAAGAACTGCCGGCATTAACTGGATGGGGGACGTTGATCTGCACGACGCTGCAATCTATCTTAGAAACGCTTGGAGCACTGCCACCTGGTCGGGGACAGCTACGATGATTTATTCCGCACCAGGGGGGCCTCCCTCGGGTCTGGTTTGGAAGGGCGCGGATGGGACCAGTCCCACACAGTGGAGCACCGCCGCCGGCGTGCATAACTGGGATGCAGGGGTCGCCTACACGGATGGAAGCGCTGTGATCTTCGACGACACCGTAGGTGCTGGGTCGCGAACCGTGGATATTTCTGTGGCCGATGTCACGCCCACGAGCGTGACCTTCAACAACACCGGGGCGAACACCTACACCCTGACCGGCACCAAGGCCATCATCGGGTCCACCACGCTGATCAAGCAGGGCGATGGCGTGCTGATCGTCGGGAACGCCAACACCTACTCCGGCAATACGACCATTTCCGCAGGCACCCTGAAGCTCAATGTGGCCAACGCTTTGCCCCACGGCGCGGGCAAGGGTAATGTGATCGTCAGTGCTGCTGGGACACTCGATTTGAACGGCCAGAGCCCGACATTCAACGGGCTCACCGGCACGGGCACCGTGACCAGTGGCGTTGCTGGCAGCGTCACCCTTACCCTCGGCGATGCCGACACGTCCGCCACCTTCGCAGGTGTGCTTCAGAACGGCAGCGGCACCGTCGGACTGACCAAAATCGGCACCGGCACCCTCACCCTGAGCGGAACGAGCAGCACTTACACCGGAAAAACGATCGTCCAAGCGGGCACGTTGCAGATTGGCGTCTTTAACAGTGGCAGCGCAGCTATCACGAACGCCGGTGTCGCGGGGCCCTTGGGTGCCCCTACCGGGGCCAATGCGACTATTGATATGCACAACGGCACCACCCTGAAAATGGGCAGCACCGAACCGCGTGTCAACCAAGAGACCGATCGCACGATCAATCTCGCGGCCAACGGCGCTGGAACTGTGACGATTTCAGTCAATGACAACGACACCTACTTCAAATTTGGCGCGGTGACAGCCACTGGAACCGGTGCCAAGACACTTGCCTTAGTCGCGGGTTACAATGGGAATGCCGACCGTGAGATGATAACCTTCAATGGAGCAATCTCCGAACTCTCCGCAGCCGACCCGCTCTCGCTTCAGGTTACTTTTAATGCGGGCAGTGGCGGTGTGGGTTACGTCAATCTTAAATCGGGCGGCACCTTCACCGGGCCAATTACCGTGGCGAGGCCCGGCAACGCAAACATTGCCTACTTGACGATCGGTGGCGAACTCACACGTGTTGGCACCAGCAATGTTGATTTTAATAGCATTTCCGGATCGGGAACGCTGAACAGTGGTAATTACGCGGGGGCCATCTCCCTCGATACCGCTACCAACCTCTACTACAACAGCTCGGCGGCGCAAACTTTGTCGGGCGTGATTTCCGGTGCAGGCTCCCTGATCAAAGATGTGGCGGGCAGCACGCTGACCCTCTCCGGCGCGAACACCTACACCGGTGCGACGACTGTCACTGCCGGCACACTGCTGGTGAGCGGCTCTCTCTCGGCAAGCAGCGCGGTAACGGTGAAATCGGGCGGCACGCTCGGCACATCGAGCGGCACGGGCGGCGGCATGGTCGGCCCTGTGAGCGTCGAGAGCGGCGGCAAGCTGGCCCCCGGCGCGAGCACGGGCTTGATGACGGTGGTCGGGAACTTGGCGATTGCCAGCGGCGGTATCTTCGCCGAGGAAGTCAACGCCACCGGCGCCGCAGGAACGAACTACGACCAAGTCGGTGTGATTGGAGCGGTGAACATCACGGGCTCCACGCTGACACTCACCGGGAGTTATTTGACGACCCCGTCCGTCACGAACGACACGTTCTTCATCCTGCTCAATGACGGCACTGATGCGATCACTGGCACCTTCGCCGGATTGGCTCAAGGCGCTCATGTGTTTGCAGCGAATGGACAGGACTACACCATCACTTACTTGGCCAATGGCGACCTTGGTAGTCTTGGCAACGACATCGCCCTCATCGCGGTGCCCGAGCCCGGCGCAGCAGTCTCGCTCCTCGGTGGTCTCGGTATGTTGCTCGGTCTGCGCCGCCGCAGGGCGTGAGGCGCTTTGCTTACGGCTGCGGCTTTTCCTGAATGAGATCGCCTAGGCGTTTGGCGAGTTCTTCCTGGCCTTGGCGGACGTCGTTGAGGCCCTGGAGCGTATCGTTGAGACGGTTGTTGAGGTCGGCGCGCTTTTGTTCCTCGCTGACGACGCGGGCTTGGTAGTGCTCGGGGATCACTGCGATGCTTGGGCCGGTGACGTTGTTGGCGTCGCGTGCTTCGATCCAATAGTCCACGACATCACCTTCGACGAGCGGCGGGATGAGGCGATCCAGTTTCCACTCGAAACGACGCGTGAGTGATTTCGGCTCTTCGTTGCCGAGGTCGAGGGTGATGGTTTTGTGGGGAGCGCCTTCGATCCAATTAGTGGCGTAATGGAGTCGCACGTTGGCGATGCCAAAGTCGTCCTTCGCCTCGAAGACGACGAGCAGCGTGGCTTTGGCGGTGACGAGTTCTTCGCGGCGCACGGGCCAGAGGATGCGCACGGTGGGCGGCTGGTCGGGGATGATTTCGATGCGATAGACGGCCATGCCTTTGCTCTCGACGCCTTCGGTATCCACGAGGTGAAAGGTCATGCCACTGACGTCTTTCGCGGGAATTTCTGCGATGCCGATCCACTCGGCTGGCTGGGCGGCAGAGGCTTTCAGATCGAATTGTTTGAGTGCGATATTGTGATCCGCGCCGACGAGGCGGAGCGTGGCGCTGCGTAGGGGCGCGCTCGCTTTCAGCCGCACGGAAAGTCGGGAGCCGGCGAGAAGTTTGAGTTCGCCGGGGGAGCGGAATTGCGGCGCGAGCTTGGTGTAATCGGGCCAGTGCTGCTGGCACACGAGGCCGAGCACGGTCGGTCGCGGGCGCACGTTGACTTTGGCGGTGGGCGTCTTGTTATCACCGAGTTCGATCCAATACTCGAAGCTCTCCTGCACGCTTTGAAGGCTGCGAAAAAAGTGCGCTTTGTTCAGCGGGTCGGCGTCGAATGTGAAGTCTTGCCGCTTGCCGCTCGCGGTGCGCAGCCACAGCTTGCCAGCGATGGGGACGACGCCCGCAGCGTTTGCCTCGATGCGCAAATCGTCACCGACTGCGATGACGCGGTCGCCGCTGAAACCGATGATTTGAGTTTTGCGCGGCAGCGGCACTTCGACGAGACACGCGCGTTGGAAAAGCGGCCAACTCGCACGTCCGCCAACCCACCACAGCGCGACGGCGAGCACGAGCGCGGTGGCTCCGATTTTCAGCCAGAGCCGCAGCTTGTCCGTCTTCACCACGCGGTGGAAATCAACCTGCCGCGTGAGAGCAACCGTTTCATTTAAAAGTGCGCGCACGAGCGCGGGCGGAGCGTTTTCGGTCTGGCGCACGAGCTGCACGCTGGCGATGAAGCGGCTGCGAAATTCCGGCAGCGCGCGCTCGATGCTCAAGGCCGTGTGGTCGTTATCCGGCTTGTGCATCCAGCGCCGGATGCCGAAGTAAAAAAGCACGAAGCCCGAGCCGCCGATTCCCGCGAGGAGAAACAACGCGCGCGCCCAGCGCGGCAGCCCGATGAGCCAGTCGAGCGGCATCACCACTGCGAGCCACGCAAGCAGCGCGGGCACGGCCATTGCGATGCCGGTATCGAGCGCAACGCGGCCCGTGCGATTGCGCACACGCGCGAGTTGCGTCGCGATTTCCGGCGCGGCGAGGAGCAGTGTTTCCATCGTGTGAGAAAAAAGTGGCGGACTGTAAAAATCTTAGCCAGCAAAGCCGTCGTCACCAGCACGCTCTCGCAGAGAATTTCGGCGCTGCGGCGGGTGGTGGAGCCTAGGGGGTTCGAACCCCTGACCTCCTCAATGCCATTGAGGCGCTCTACCAACTGAGCTAAGACCCCCTTCGCAGCGGGCGCGGAAAGTGGGCGAGCCGCGCGCGGTTGACAAGGGGATTTTTTGGCGAGGCGGGCTGCCGTTGCGGAGTCAGTGATGAAATCGAGATTTAGTTTTTTGTCCGCAGATTGCGCGGATTTTCGCAGAGGGAGATGGACGGAGTTGTTTGAAAATTTGCGTCTCGTTTTCACCATGTCGCGCGCATTGACCCGCCACAATCGCGCCACTAGCGTGCGCGCTCTTTTTCCAAACTACGAATGAGCGCCAATTACAAAGACACCCTGCTGCTGCCAAAGACGGACTTCCCGATGAAGGCCGATCTCGTGAAGCGCGAGCCCGAGCGGCTCGCGAAGT
>JAYUIF010000303.1:0-8104 GCA_043766295.1 Spartobacteria bacterium
CTCATAGGTTCATCATGGGGCGAGTTTTCTTCTGTCAGTTCGGATGCGGTGAAGCCGCTCCGTGAAGCCGCCCTCTTCGGTGAAAGCCGCCGCCTGAGCTTCGATCTGGCGATCCAGGAGCGCACAGGCCACACCGATGAGGACAAGCGCGGCATTCGCCGCGATCTCTGGGTAGGTGGACTGGATGGACTGGATGGACTGGATGGACGGTATGGACGGAGCCAATCCCGGTGTCTGTCCATCCCGTCCATTCTGTCCATCTAGTCCATGCACCTCCCGCACCCACTCCGCCACGGCGTCAGCCGTAGTGCAGCGCCGCGCCACCAGCGCGGCCCGCCGCGCATCGCCCTCCGCCCAAAGCGGCAAGCTGCGATGCCGCAGGAAGTCCTCATAGTCGAGCCGCAGTTCTTCGAGACTGGCGCGGGCTACATTGGTTAGCTTCAGCTCAAATTTCTTCGAGGTGCCGCTGGCCTTGCTGCCCTCCGCGATATTCTGCACCCCCGAGCGCGCCGCCTGCACCATCTGGTCGTGAGTGCGGCTCTTCGGGCTGATATAGCGGTCACAAAACCGCACCGTCACATCGTAGCAAAGCTGCGCGATCTGAAAGCTCTTGAGCTTCCGATAGCCACCGTGCTTCGGGATCAACTCCTCGCCGGGTTTCTGGTCTTTTGGAGGCTGGCCTTTCATCGCTTCAACACGACCTTTCCGCCACTCCGCAGCCGCCGCCTCGATGGCTCACTCCGCGGCGCGGCGCGCTCTTTTGCTCGCCTTGAATACACGCACCCTCCAAGTCGCAACTCCACCGAGCGAACTTCTCAAGTTCGATCAGAAGTTTTACATCGTGATGCACACGATGCCCCCGACCAAGTGCTGCCACCGCTTTTGCCACGGTTGGAAACGCTTTCTTGTAGGCATCCGATCCCGATGCTCCGAAATAGCAAAACTCCCGGGAGAGCAGTGTATTCGCTCTTGGATAATTTGGATGCTGGCCAAGGTCATGCACCAAGTCCCCCGATGAGCCGTGGTAAAGTGCGCCCGTCCGCGACACAAAGCGACCACTACGCCATTCGTAAATGCAATCCGCCCGCCCGTTATGTTTGCCTGGCCGGTAGTAATCGCCGTTGACCAGTTTGTCGTTCACGCGCGCCACGAAGATGAGCCGATTGTCCGCGTGGAGCGAATTCGCGGCAAAACCAATCACGATATTTTCGTTTTCCGCCGTGCTGCGGAGCATCGGCTTGCAGATGGAGAGACTGAGTAAACCATTTTCCACACATGGCGCGCCGCCGTCATCCACGGTGAGTTTGTAAAAGTAGATTTTCGGCATGGAGATTTTTCAGTTGTTGCGCGGCACCAGTGCCACCTTCTGTGCTTTGAACCAATCGTAGAACCGATCCGCCTGCAAAAACTCCGGCAGCCGCGCACTGCGTTGAAGATAGCCATTGTTCACACTCAGCCCGCCCCACGCCGACAGGAGTTTCGGCCAGACCCGGTAAGCGCGCTCGCGGTAGTCGCCGATGGGAATGCACCGCTCCAGCCGTCCCGACACCTCCCGACGCGCCCGCACCACGATGTCGCTCGCGCCCGCAAAAACCCGCCGCGTGTGTGCGTTCTCGTGGCGACGTGCGACCGGCACAGTCAGCGCGGGGATAATATCCTCAACGACATAAAGCCCGATGAGCGCATAGACGAGTCCCGGGCGGGGCTGCAAATCCCTCATCCCAGCATAGAAAACCAGCAAGTCTCCCGGCCCAACCTTGGTGCGAATTTGCTTCGCACGCTCTCCTTGGTCGCCGTAGGTCAGATGGTCGAAATCCGGGTCGAGGTGCATGTCCTGCGCGGACAAATGCGGCGGTAGCGTCACGCCAAAACTCGCCAGTGGCAGACCAAGAGCGGAGTAAGGTTTATTCAGGCTGGGGTGCCGTGGAGACGATTCAGGAATCGCGACATAAACGAATTGGCCGGTCCCAGAGTCAGCCGGACCATTCCAATGACCACCGCCTTCGCTTTGATCGGCGGCCACACGCACCAACAAACCCTTCATGTGATTGCCTCCTTCTCCATTTCCGCCCGGACTATGTCGGCGAGATGTTCGGCGGTGGGCAGTTTTCCTTTCAGTTCACCGGGCAGTCTCGACTGCAAGGCGTAGGCGGCAGCGTTTCCTTTCTGCGGGAATTCATTCCACATCCACACGCCGGAAAAACGCTCTTTATAGATGGGATCGAGTTCGAGGTAGCGGCAGATGAGGCGCTCGAAGCGGTCGCCGAGATCGCGGTTGGATGATGCATCCTCGCGGAACTGCGCGAGGATGGGGTGGATGGTTTGTTTCATCGGAAGAACATGGAGAACAGACGCTGAGCGCGTGCGAAAAACCACGAAACACCGGCGATGACAAGGCGGGTTTGCTGCATTGTGAAAAGTGATTTGTGATTTGTGATTTGTGATCAGTGGATGAAGTCCCCCAGCAAGCCGGGGATGAATTTTTTTCCGCTCCGCAGTTGCGTCGAGGGCTGGGGTTTGCTGGAATCCGCGCCCTTTCAAAAACTAACTACTATTATGGCCAAGAAAAACCTGAACATCGGCGTCGTCGGCTACGGCTTTATGGGCCGCACCCACGCAAACGCTTACCACAATGCGGCGAATTTTTTCGACCTCCCGCTCAAGCCCGTGCTCAAGGCGGCGTGCGGTCGCGACGAGGCGAAGCTGAAGGCTTACGCGGACAACTGGGGATTTGAGAGCACGGAGACGGATTGGAAAAAGCTCGTCGCCCGCAAGGACATTGATGCGATTGACATCTGCACGCCGAACAACAGCCACGCGGAAATCGCGATGGCCGCCGCGCGCGCTGGCAAGATGGTGCTTTGCGAAAAGCCGCTCTCGCTCAACGGGCCGCAGGGCGAGGAGATGGTGAAAGTGATCGAGGCTGCGAAGGTGCCGAACACGGTTTGGTATAATTACCGCCGCATCCCGGCGGTCACGCTTGCGAAGCAGATCATTGATTCCGGCAAGCTCGGAAAGATTTTCCACTACCGCGCAAATTTCCTCCAGGACTGGACGATTTCCGCCGAACTCCCGCAGGGCGGCGCAGGTCTGTGGCGTCTCGATGCGAAGGCGGCTGGCAGTGGTGTGACGGGCGATTTGCTCGCGCACTGCATTGACACGGCGATCTGGCTGAATGGGCCGATCAAGGATGTGACCGCGATGACGGAGACTTTCATCAAGCAGCGCAAGCACACGCTCTCGGGCAAGGTGGAGGCGGTGAAAATTGATGATGCCTGCACGTTCATGGGGCACTTCGACAACGGCTCGCTCGCGCTCTTCGAGAGCACGCGCTACGCACGCGGACACAAGGCGCTCTACACGCTCGAAATCAACGGCGAAAACGCGAGCATCCGCTGGGACCTGCACGACCTACACCGGCTGCAATACTTCGACTACAGCGACGAAGGAATCGTCCGCGGATGGCGCAGCATTCACGTCACCGACGGCGACCAGCCCTACATGAAAAACTGGTGGGTGCCCGGCCTGCAAATCGGTTACGCGGAATCTTTCACTCACCATGTCGCCGACTTCATCCGCGCTGTCGGCGCAGGCAAGCCGTGCTCGCCGACCTTCCGCGAAGCGCTGGAGACGCAGTATGTGTGCGACGCCGTGCTCGCTTCCGCGAAGTCCGGCAAGTGGGTGAAGTGCAAGCACTCCACGAAGGCGAAAGCCGGTAAAAAATAGTCCGCGCGTTCATTTCAAAAAAAGGCCGCTCCGCGAGGGGCGGCTTTTTTTGTGCCGGAGGTTCCTCATGAAAATCAAAAGGCCGACCCCTTCCGAGGCCGGCCTTTTGATGATTGTAGGCTTTGCAGCTTACTTCTTTGGATTGCACTTCTCGCAGACTTTGCCGTCCGCAACTGCTTTTACGCAGCAGGGATGTTCGCATGTCTTGCCGGCGGCTTTCGCCTTATCGCAGCAGGATTGCTTGGCTTCTTCGGCATACGTGGCGGTTGACGCGACGAGCGCGAAAACGCCCGCGAGGATGAGCTTAGTGATGTTCATAGGGCGTGAGAACTAGCACTCGGCCAAAAGCAGCGCAATCGGTATCTTTGGTATGTTTTTGCGGCTTCGATACACCGCCACCGCAGGCAGTGAAAAGGCACGAACTATTCCGTTTCCCGTAACGCCCGCTTGGAGAGATAGCGTTCTCAGGCGGAACGATGCAGATGGAACCACGATGGACACGAAAGGAAGGAGAACGTCTGCTGCGCAATCCTGTGAATCTATTGAATCCCGATAATCCTGTCTCCATTTTTAGACAGGATTTACAGGATTGGATGGATTCACGGGATTTCCTGTTTCTACATCAAGCCAGAAAATGACGCTGATGTTTTTAAACTACAGAGCGCACAGAGAACACGGAGACACAAAGAAAACATGCATTTCCCCCTCCGTGTCCTCTGTGTCCTCTGTAGTTCCATCTGCATCGTTCCGGCTCAGCAACATTCACAGATCGCGGAGAGCGGTTTGAAGTTCGTGAAGATTAAAGCTTCCGCCCTGCAAAGTCTGCGGGCTAAAAACAAACCATGCTCGATTTCATGCAAAAAGGCGGCCCGCTCATGTGGGCGATTTTATTTTGCAGCGTCCTCGCCAGTGCGGTGTTTTTGGAGCGGCTTGTTTATTTTCACCGCATCTCGGTGCGCGTGGGTGAATTCATCCGCGGCCTCGCCAATCTCCTGCGCGGACGCCGCTACGCCGAAGCGCAGATGGAAGCCGCCGCGACGAACGGCCCCGTCCAGCGTGTCGTCCACGCAGCCATCATCAGCCACAGTGTCTCGCGCGCGGAGTTGAAGGAAATCGTGCAGGAGGCCGGCCAGCTCGAAGTGCCGAAACTCGAACGCCGCCTCGGGATGCTCGCCACGCTCGCATTCCTCGCTCCGATGATCGGTTTGCTCGGCACGGTCGCTGGGCTCATTCAGGCGTTCGGCTCCATGTCTGCCGCCAGCGGTCTCACCAGCTCGATGGAAATTGCGAACGGCATTTACCAGGCGCTCATCACCACCGCCGCCGGTCTCGCCGTGGCCATCCCGTGCGTCATGGCCTATGCGTATCTCAACTCCCGCGTGAACTCTTCGCTTCACGACATGGAGCGCGCCGGCATCGAGATCGTGAACCTCATTTTGGAAAGCCGCCGCACGCCGGACATCATCGAATTCGACCCCGCTCCGCAGCGCGCCGAGACCCGCTGACATTCCGTGAAACTCCAGCGCACCTTCCATTTTTACACACCCCTCTTCGGCATCCTGCCGCTCGCCAACGTGCTCTTTCTCGTGATGGTTTTTTACATCATGGGCTCGCGCTTTATCCTCCAGCCCGGCGTGCAAGTCGCGCTGCCCGCCACATCGTTCGCGCTCGGCCCGCAGCGCGGTGCGCAAATCGTCAGCATCACCTCCGCGCCCGTGCCTGCCCTCTACTATCGCGATCAGAAAGTGACGTTTGAAGAGTTGCACAGGCAGCTCGCCGGCAGGCCGGCAGTGGATCGCTCGCTCATCATCAAGGCCGATAAAGGCGCGCCTGCCGGACTGCTCGCTGAAGTGATGAACGACGCTCTCCGTCACGGCTACTCGGTGATACTTGCTGGCGAAATCCCGCAGGCCGCCGTGCAAAAATAGCAGCCATGAGCGAACTCATATTTTCTTGGAGACGGCAGCGAAGCTCCTGGTTGCTCGCCGGTTTTATCTTCGCAGCGCTCATTCTGCATAGCGCGGCATTCTTTCTTTTTCAGACCATCGTCCCCACACGCGTCGCCACTCCGCGCACCGCACCACCCGTGCAATTACTCACCGCCTTCGCGCCCGACGGCTCGCCCTCGCCGGAAAATGAGACCGCACTGAATTGGATAGCCTCCGCCGATCCAGCCATCGTCGCACGTGTGCCGGATGTCCAGCCATCGGGACTTCTCGATGTCCCCTACCGCCCGTCCTTTCTCACACCGCGCACCGCACCGCTCGGCGTCCCGCCAGAGCCTGCGAGCATCCAGTTCCCGCCCGCCCGTGAACCACTCGCGCTCATCATCGCCGCGCCCCAAGCGCCAGCGATACCGAACGTCCCGACACAAAATACGCTCGTCACTTTTTCAGCATCACTTGCAACTCGCGCCTCCATTGTCGCGAAATTTTCTCCATCGCAGCGTTCGCCAAAATCCGTCGAAAGCACGTGCCTCTTCCTCGGCATATCGGACAAAGGCGAGGTGCGCTTTTTATTTCTCCAGCAAGCCAGCGGCTCACCCGCTCTCGATGCTGAAGCCGATAATTTTGCGCGCTCGCTGAAATTTTCCACCTCGCCGGAAAACCCCATCGCGTGGGGAACCGTCACCATCGAGTGGGGCGATGACGCCATGTCGCAATAATGTTCCGACTCCAACTCCATGAACTGATTTTCGTGTATGCCGGGCTCTGCCTCGCAATCATCTTCCTCGCTGCGTGGTTTCACAATATGCGCCGCACCCGCCGCGACCGCGCCGGACTGCATGACCTGCTGAAATGCGGTTTGTGCGCCTACGAATTTCAGGACGAAACGAAGAGCGTTCTGCCGCGCTGCCCCCACTGCAACGCGCTCGTCGAGCGGCGGCGTCTTTCGCGGCTGTAGGTTTTCCATTTCCATCGCGGCCAGTTTTCATTCTCTATGCGCGCCCATGAGTGACCCATTCAATGTCCGCTACGTCGCACAACTCGCCCGGCTCGATCTGAGCGACGCCGAGATCGAGAAATTTCAAAGCCAGCTCGGCCAGGTGCTCGCGCACGTCGAGCAACTCGGGCGCGTGGATGTCTCGCACGTCGAACCCACCGCGCACGCAAACGCCGTGATGAATGTTTTCCGCAAAGACGAAGCGCGCCCCGGCTTCACGCAGGACATTGCGCTGAGCAACGCCCCGCGCTCCGCCAACGGCCTCATCGTCGTGCCGAAAGTCATCGAGTAAATCGCGCGCCATGTCTCTCACTTCGCTTTCCGTTTCCGATCTCCAGCAAAAACTCCGTTCCCGCGAGGCATCACCCGTCGAGGCGCTCGACGCACTCGAATCCCGCATCGCCGCCGTGGATCCAAGCATCCACGGCTACCTCTCGCGTGACTACGCAGCGGCGCGCGTGCTTGCGGAAAATGCCGACGTGAATCTCCCGCTCGGCGGCGTGCCCATCGCGATCAAAGACGTGATCAACGTCATCGGCGAGCCCTGCACCTGCGCATCGAAAATCCTTCTCGGCTACAAATCCACCTACGATGCGACGGTGATTTCCCGTCTCCGCGCAGCGGGCGCGATTCCATACGGGCGATGCAACATGGATGAATTTGCGATGGGCAGCTCCACGGAAAATTCCGCATTTGGCCGCTCGTGCAACCCGTGGGATCTCGCCCGCGTCCCCGGTGGTTCCTCCGGCGGTTCGGCGGCAGTCGTCGCTGCGGATGAAGCATTCGCCGCCCTCGGCTCCGACACCGGCGGCAGCATCCGCCAGCCCGCCGCGCTTTGCGGCATCGTCGGTCTCAAGCCCACCTACGGACGCGTCTCCCGCTACGGCCTCGTCGCTTTCGCATCGTCGCTCGATCAGATCGGCCCATTCACAAAAACAGTCCGCGACGCCGGCCTGCTGCTCAACGCCATCGCCGGACGCGACCCACGCGATTCCACCAGTCTCGATGTTCCCACCGACGACGCGACCGCTCTGCTTGGCCGCGATCTCAAGGGTGTGAAACTCGGTATGCCGAAGGAGTATTTCATCAGCGGTATTGACCCGCAAGTGGACGCCACGATTCGCGCCGCCATCGCAAAATACGAAAGTCTCGGCGCGGAAATCGTCGAAGTTTCCCTGCCGCACACCGAGCACGCCGTCAGCGTTTATTACGTCATCGCCACGGCGGAAGCCTCCGCGAATCTCGCGCGCTTCGATGGCGTCCGCTACGGCCACCGCGCCGCGACGGACAACCTCCTCGAAATGTATGGCCGCTCGCGCGCAGAGGGCTTCGGCCCGGAGGTGAAACGCCGCATCATCCTCGGCACCTACGTTCTCTCCAGCGGCTACTACGACGCCTATTACCTACGTGCGCAACGCGTCCGCACGCTCATCCG
>JAYUIF010000304.1:0-8088 GCA_043766295.1 Spartobacteria bacterium
TCGAACCCTCGATACGGTTTAACCCGTATGACGCTTTAGCAAAGCGTTGCTTTCGACCACTCAGCCACCTCTCCAAGTTCGAGTGGCGGGCAGTTAATGTGCGCGGCGGTTGCGCGTCAAAGAATTTTCAGCGGGATTGGGAAATATCGTGTGTGCGGCAGTCGCAGAGTCGCCAGTGAACGCTCTCTTTTCATTCACGATGTGTCCGGCTAAATTGCGCGGGATGATTCGCCATATTCTTGTTGCTGCACTCTGCGCTGTCTCGCTCAGTGCGTGTCTGCGTTTGCCGTGGCAAACGCCGATCCCGAGGGCGGCTGTTGTGCATTTTCCAAAAGAGAATCCCTTTGATGGCATCCGGCGCGATCCGAAGCGCGCGGGGCGGATTGCGATGGTAAATGCGGACGGCGGCTTTGTGCTGATTGATTCCGGCGTGTGGTCGCCGCCTGTGGCTGGAACGGCTCTGAAATGTATGCGCGATGGGGTGGAGACGGGCGTGGTGGCGGTGGGGAAAGAGCAGCGTGGGGCGTTCGTCACGGCGGATATTGTGAAAGGTTTGCCGCAGCGCGGGGATGATGTTTTTCAGTAGCGGCTACTTTTTCGCAGCGCGTGCGGCCTCGATTTTTGCGAGGAATTTTTTCGGGTCGGCGTTGAAGTCTGTCACGCATTTCTTGCAGCAGAATTGCACTTCCGTGCCTTCGTGTTTGATCACATGCGGCTTGCCCATCGAGCCGAGTTTTTCGCCCGAGACCACGCAGACTTGCAGCGGGTAATCCGCGCTCGGCGGCAGGCTGGCCTCTTCCTTTTTCTCCGCGTTGCAAGCTGGCAGGAGCAGGGCGAGGACGGCGAGAGTGGCGTGGGATGTTTTCATATGTGCTGATTGTGCAACGCTCGTCTTCCGCGATGCAAGCGCGCGGTAATTTTCTCTCGCTGTGGCGGGGTGGCGCGGGGCAGTGTCGTTGGCTTTATGCCGGAGAATATCAATCCGCCTTGGTGGAAGACGCTGAATCGTTATCAATGGTTCGTTTTCATCGTGGCGTCGGTTGCATGGATGTTGGACTGCTTGGATCAGCAGCTCTTCGTGCTGGGGCGGGATAATGCCATTCAGACTTTGCTGGCTGCGGGGGACGGTGTTGCTTTTGAAAAGGTGGACGCTGTGCGAGTGAAGCAATTTGGCAGCTATGCGATGTCCATTTTCATTGCGGGATGGGCGCTTGGCGGGCTGATTTTTGGGGCGCTCGGAGATCGCATCGGGCGGGCGAAGACGCTGGCGGTGACGGTGCTGATTTACTCGCTGTGCACGGGGCTGTCGGCGTTTGCGACCACGTTCACTCAGTTCGCGATTTTTCGGGCGTTGACGGGGCTGGGCGTGGGCGGGGTTTTCGGGCTGTCGGTGGCGCTCGTGGCGGATTCGCTGCCGGGCCACGCGCGACCGAAGGCGCTGGGGCTGCTCCAGTCGGTGTCCGCCGTGGGTAATATCACCGCAGGTCTGTGCGCGATGTCGTTGTCGGGGATGGAGCCATCGAAGTCATGGAAGTATTTATTTTGGATCGGGAGTGCTCCGGCGGTGCTTTGCATTTTCATCCTGCTGCGTGTGAAGGAGCCGGAGAAATGGCAGGAGGCCCGGGCTGCCGCACGCGATGGGACGGGGAAGGCGATGGGCTCTTATTTTAGTTTGTTTGGCGAAGCGCGATGGCGCAGCAGTGCGATCTTCGGGATGCTGTTGTGTGTGGCGGGCGTTGTGGGGCTTTGGGGTGTTGGTTTTTTCAGCGGCGCGCTGGTGAATCCGGCAATCACGACGGCGCTGAAGGCACCGGAACTCGCTCTCAACAAGGAGCAGATCACGGCAGGCGCGCAGTGGTGGACGGCGGCAAATTTGATCGTGCAAAGCATCGGGGCTTTTTTCGGGATGTTCATGTTTAGCAAGCTCGCGCAGGGGATCGGGCGCAAGAAGGCGTTCGCCATCGGCTTCGTGTGCGCATTCGCAGCCACGATGCTTTTTTACCGCTGCTTCCATACGAGGGCGGACATCTGGATGAGTGCGGTGATGGGCTTCTGCCAGTTTTCGCTGTTCGCGGGATTTGCGATTTATTTGCCCGAACTTTTTCCGACGCGACTGCGCAGCACGGGCACGAGTTTTTGCTACAATGTCGGGCGCTTCATCGCGGCGACCGGGCCGTTCACGCTGGGTGTGTTGCAGAAAAATCTCGGAGACAAAGCGGTGTCGGCGCTGGGTGCCGGGGCGTCTGATGCCGCGAAGGCTGCAGCGAAACTGGATGCGTTCCGTGATGCTGCGTGCTGGCTCGCCGGGATCTATGTGCTCGGTTTGATCGTGTTGCCTTTTTTGCCGGAGACGAAGGGCCGGCCTATGCCGGAGGATGATGAACTGCAAAAAGTGTGAGCGAGGGATCGCGCTGGGAACATGGATTCATGCGGCCCGGCGGGCGGTGTGTGCGGCGCGGTGAATTGTTTTTTCAAAAAAGCTCTCAGTAAATTCTGAGTGTCGGGTTATTGTGTCTGAAACCAATTATGTTTCTCTCTAAAGCCAAAAAGAAATCCGCATGGGTCATGAGCGCGCTCGAACGCTTCGAGCGTCCGCTTTTACAATACTCGCTCAGCATCGTGCATGATCTCGACCGCGCGAAGGACATCGTGCAGGAGACGTTCATGCGCCTCCACACGCAGGAGCAGGCGAAAATCGAGGGGCATCTTTCGCAGTGGCTTTTCACGGTTTGCCGCAATTGCTCGCTGAAGTCGCTGAAGAAAGAGGATCGCTACATTTACGTGGAGCATCAGGAATTTGAGCATCACAGGGTGGATAACATTACGCCGTTGCAGGACATGGCGCGCCGGGAGACTGCGACGCGCCTGATGGAGCATGTGATGACGCTGCCGAAGAATCAGCAGGAGGTCGTGCGTCTGCGTTTTCATGGCAACCACAGCTATCAGGAAATCAGCGAAATTACCGGACTGAGCGTCGGAAACGTCGGCTTCATCCTCAACGCCGCGATGCGCAATTTGCGCGGCAAGATGGAACGCGATGAAAAAGACGAGAAGATCATTTATTTAGCAAAACTAGCCGCCTCCTAGGACGAACCAATGAGAGGAAAAGTCACAGATTTAGATTTAACGAACTACGCGCTCAACGAGCTGTCGCCAGAGGAGCGGCTGTATGTTGAGACCATGCTTGGTGTTTCCGGGGAATGCCGCAATGACGTGTATGAAATGCTCGAACTCGGCGAGATGCTGAAAGAGGGCTACCAACTTCAAGAAGAGCATGACGTGCTCGCGCTGGATGAAGAGCGTCGCACTAAGGTGCTCACGGTTTCGCGATGGAATGTCCGTGCGCTGCTCCAGCAGGCGGCGGCGGTCGCGTTGCTCGCGACGGGGATTGGTTATGCGGCCATGCATCCGGGTTTTTGGCAGACGAGAAAATTGGCCGCTGCGGGCGAGGTGGTGGAAACTTTCGTCGAGGATGTGCGTGAAAAGGGCTTCGCCAAAACGGCGGAGGAATTCACGGCGCGCATCCAAAGCCGCAAGCCTGCTGCAAGCAGTGAGTGGCAGAGCGTAGCCGCGCCCGCAGTTTGCACGCCGACTTCTTGGGATTCCACGGCAAGCTTTTCTGATGTTTCGGAAATGTAGTTTTTAATGACTGAGGCTTTTTAAACCCGTTGATTGAACAACACCGCACCGCTCGTTGTGAAAAGAGAGTGGCGCAATTTCAGAAAGACTCAGAACCACCAATGACCACCACGGAAACCACAACGATCCATCAACTCGACGACAAGGCTGCTGCCGCCCTGCTCGTGAGTTCATACAATAAAATCACTGCCGAGATGGGCAAATTCATCGTCGGACAGCACGCGGTCATCGAGGAACTTCTCATCGCAGTTTTGGCTGGAGGCCACTGCTTGTTGGAGGGCGTGCCCGGTCTCGCGAAGACAGCGATGGTCAGCACGCTGGCGAAGACGTTGAACATGACGTTCCGCCGTATCCAATTCACACCCGACTTGATGCCGAGCGACATCACCGGGACGGACATCATTCAGGAAGACCCGGAGACCGGACGCCGCTCGTTTGTTTTCCAAAAAGGCCCGATTTTTTCGCAGATGCTGCTCGCGGACGAAATCAACCGCACTCCTCCAAAAACGCAGGCCGCATTGCTTGAAGCGATGCAGGAGCGCAGCGTCACGGTCGGCGGTCACACGATGAAATTGGATCAGCCGTTCTTCGTTCTCGCGACGCAGAACCCGATTGAGCAGGAAGGAACTTATCCGTTGCCCGAAGCACAGCGCGACCGCTTCCTCTTCCTCGTCAAAGTGGGTTATCCGAGCCGTGAAGAAGAGAAGCAGATCGTCGAGCGCACAACGGGCACTTTCACGGCGGTGATTGATGCGGTGCTCAGCGGTCAGGACATTCTCGAATTGCAGAAAGTCGTCCGCAAAGTGCCGGTGCCAGATCACGTCATGGACTTCGTCCTCGACCTCGTGCGCAACACGCGCCCGAACGAAGCGGGCGCTGCTGCTTTTGTGAAGGAACTCGTCGCGTGGGGAGCCGGGCCGCGTGCGTGCCAAAATCTCGTCCTCGCCGGCAAGGTGCGCGCTGTGTTGAAGGGCCGCTTTCACGTCACCATTGACGACATCGAGGCCGTCGCGATGCCCGTCCTGCGCCATCGCGTTGTTCCAACTTTCAACGCGGAAGCCGAAGGGATTACCGTGGACGACATCGTCAGCCGCATCATCAAAACTGTGCCGCGCGGCGAAGCAAAGCGCGCACTTTAACTTCGAGACCTTCAAACTCGAATGCCCCACGTCTCGGACTTTTTAGAACCGTCCGACCTTCAACGGATCACAAACCTGCAGGTGCTTGCACGGCAGGTCGTCGAAGGTTTCACAACCGGTATGCACCGCTCGCCGCTCAAGGGTTTCAGCGTCGAGTTCAAGCAGCACCGCCAATACGTGCCCGGCGACGAAATCCGGCATATTGACTGGCGCGTATTTGCTCGCAGCGATCGCTACTACATCCGCGAATACGAAGAGGAAACCAACCTTCGCGGGACCATCATTCTCGACCGCAGCGGCTCGATGAACTACGGCGGCGACAAGCCGGGACAGGTGAGCAAATTTGACTACGCAACCCGTCTCGCGGCGTGCCTGAGCTACCTCATGCTCCAGCAGTCGGATGGCGCGGGGCTGGTGACTTTCGACACAGAAATCCGCCGATACATTCCAGCGCGTTCACGAGTGAACCATTTGAGCGTGATCATGGATGAGTTGCAAAACGGGAAGCCCGGCGGTGAGACGGACATCGGCGAAGTGTTTCACGAGCTAGTGCATAAACTCCATCGCCGTGGGTTGCTGATCATCATCTCGGATTGCTTCGGCAATGTCGCAAATTTCTTGAAGTCTCTGGCGCATTTCCGCCACGCGCACCACGAGGTTCTCGTTTTTCAAATCTGGCATCCCGATGAATTGGCGTTCCAGTTTCGCGGATGGACACAGTTCGAGTGTCTTGAGCGCGATGGCGTGAAGCATCTGATTGATCCGGCGATGTTGCGCGAGGCGTATCTGGCCAATCTCGGCCAGTTCCGCGATGAACTGACGAAGGGTTGCCGTCGCCACAAAGTGGATCTCGTCCCTTTCACCACCGACGAGCCGTATTCCAAGGCGCTCGCGGCATATCTTAGCAGGAGGCTCGCGCGGGGATGAGTTTTCTAAACATCGGCCTGCTCGGCGGTGCTGCCGCACTTTCGATTCCGATCATCATCCACTTGTTTCACAAGAGCAGGTTCAAGGTGGTGAAGTGGGGCGCGATGCACTTGCTGGAACTTGTTCTTCGCACCAATCAGCGACGGGTAAAAATCGAGCAATGGATTCTGCTCGCGATTCGCTGCATCATTCCCGCGCTGCTCGCGCTCGCGATGGCGCGTCCGCTATGGCAGGGATCGGGATCGCTCTTGGGCGACTCGAAAACGAGCACGGTCGTGTTGCTCGACAACAGCTACTCGATGGACGCGAGTCACGCGGGCACGACGACTTTTACCAAGGCAAAAGACGAAGCGCAGAGGCTCATCGCCAACCTTCAGAAGAACTCGGAAGTGCAAGTCATCATGATGGGACAGGGCGGGCAGGGGTTGTTGGATTCGCCCACCTACGACATTTCACGCATGACGCAGGTGCTCGGAAAAACCAGCGCAGGCTCGGGCACTGCGCGCGTTCCTGCGGCGCTCGATTTCGCAGCAACTACGATGGAGAAAATGCACGAGCAGGCGCGTCAAGTCGTCATGCTTACGGATTTCCAGCGGACGAGTTTCGAGGCTACGGAGGACAAGCTGCTCGCTGCCTCAATCGCCCGTATGAAGTCTCAAGCGGCAGCTCCGGCAATCACGTTTTGGGATGTCGGACAGGACGTAAAAGAGAACATCGCGATTGAATCGCTCGACTTTTCCCGACTCATGATCGGCGTGGGGCAGAAGATTCAAATCCGCGCCAACCTTCGCAACTTCGGCGACGCAAATCATCGCGACCTCCGCGTCACTCTCAAGGTGGATGGCAAGGACAAGACGGCTTCGCAAGTCACCCTCGCGCCACATGCGAAGGCGCAGGTGCTTTTCACGCACGCCTTCGATTCTGCAGGTTCGCACGTGATTGAAGTGAGCACGGAGCCGGATGCGCTGGCGGCGGACAATAGTTTTCTTGCCAGCATCGCGGTGCGTGATCGTCTGCCAGTTTTGCTCGTGGACGGAGCGCCCGGCGCGCCGACCGACGACATCAAAGGCGAGACCGGTTATTTGCAGATCGCGCTCTCGCCTTTCGCTGCGGGCAAAGTGGAAATGAGCGACTTGTTGCAGGCGAAAGTGCTAACGCCGGAAGCTCTCAATGCGAAGGAACTCACGGACGCGCAAGTCGTCGTCCTCGCCAACGTGCGCAAGCTCAGCGACGAGCAGGTGCGCGCGCTTGAGGAGTTCGTGAAGGCTGGCGGTGGTTTGCTTTTATTTCCCGGCGACCGCACGGACATGGCTTGGTGGAATGGTGCGCTGGCGAAACTTGCGCCGTTGCCGATCACGGTGATGGCCGGCGATACGAAGGAAGGTTCGCCGAGCGTCAGCATCGCCGGGCAGCGTTTTGAAAATCCTGCGCTCGAACTTTTCAACGATCCGCGCAATGGAACACTCAGCGAAGCGCAGATCAAAGTTTGGTATAAAATGCGCGGCGTGGAGAAATCCGGCGGCCCTCTCGATCCGGTGGTTCTTGCGAGACTCGATAGCGGCGATCCTTTCCTCGTGGAGAAACCATTTGGAGATGGCCGCGTCATCGCATGCGCCACGGCGTGCGATGCTGATTGGAGCAACTTACCAGCGCGGCCCAGCTACCTGCCGCTCGTGCAGCGACTCTGCGTTTATCTCGGCTCAAATGTTTTTCCACCGCGCAATCTCGAAGTCGGCCAGCAGCTCATCAGTTTCCTGCCAGCAGACGCCGCCGGAAAAAAAGTAGTGCTCACTGGCCCCGATCTCATTCCTCACGACGTGGCAGTTGTGAAGAAGGGCGAGCGTGGCGTGGTGGAGTATGGCCCCGTGTTCGCGCCCGGCCTTTACACGCTCGCGCCGCCGACCGGGACGCCGTTGCACTATGTGTTTAATACGGATCGCAAGGAGTCCGATCTCACCAAACTTTCCGAGAGTGAAATCAACGAAGTCGCAAAGGCGCACGGCGTTTCGCTGGTTCGTTCTTTCAGTGAATACAAGCAGCTCGACCACACGCAGCGTTACGGCGCGGAGTTGTGGAAGTGGGTGCTTTGGACGCTCCTTGGTCTGATCTTTCTGGAGCTGTTCCTGCAACAATACTTTGCACGAGTGAGGAGGAAACTATGACGCGCGATTCAGTCACAACGACACTTCGTTGGGTCGGCGATTGGTCCTGCGCCACAGGCGTCACGGTAGCCGTCATTCTTGGCGTGATCGCATGGCTCCTTTACCGCCGCGATGGACGTGGCAACGCATTTTGGATGCGGATGCTACTGCCCACATTGCGCGCCCTTGCCGTGGTGCTGATCGTTTTGATGCTGAGCGGCCCCGTTCTCCATCACCGCCGC
>JAYUIF010000305.1:0-19440 GCA_043766295.1 Spartobacteria bacterium
CCGTCTTCAACGAGGCCGTCGAGGCGCGGCGGTTCATCTGCGAATGCGTGTTCGCAGGGTTGTTCGTAAAAGCCGTCGAGAAAATCGCGAAGCGCGAACGAAAACGCACCATCGGTGGTGATGGTTTCGGCGACGGCCTTGAGGCTTGGGATTCGTTGAGCGACTGGCATGAGCTAATTATTCAACTCGTTCATCACTTCCTCCACAAAGAATTGTGTCTTCGCCGTCAGGCGCTCTGCTGGGTAGTAGCGCGTGACGATCTCCAAAACTTGTCCGGCATTCGTGAGACCGAGATGCTTCACGAGAAAGACCACGTCGCCACGGTCGCCATCCGTGTCATAGCCCGTGACCCGGGCCGCCATGCACTTCATCGCGAGCAAGTAGGCTGCGCTCGGTCGCAGGATGCGGAGATTTGGAAATTCCCTCGGCATTCCTTCGTCCACGTAATCCTGATTTGCGGAGACAAAACCCTTCACGCCGTCGTTGAGCCAGTTTGACGGGAGCGATAGTTGCGCGGCGACCGATTTGGCGGCTGTGCGTATGATTTCAACCGGACGGAAAACTGCATCCACATCGCGCGTGGCCTCGCGGGCATCGAAAGCGAGCACCATTGCCGCGCCGCCGAAGATACACAGTTCGCCGGTCACGCCCTGGTCGCGCAGTTTTTCGGAAAGCGCGGCGAGTGCGGCTTCAATCGTGGCGCGTTCCAGTTTCACACCACGATGGTCTGCTCGCGGCCCGGGCCTACGCTTACGATGCTCAATTTCGCGCCAGTAAGGCGGGCGATGGCTTGGAGATATTTGCGGCATTTCACCGGCAGCTCGCCCCACTTGCGGGCGGCGGTCGTGTCTTTTTGCCAGCCGTCGTATTCTTCGTAGATCGGCTTGCAGTCGGCGAGCGCGTCGAGGTCGGTCGGCGGGTAGTCGAGCGTTTTGCGGCCAAGTTTGTAAGCGGTGCAGACTTTGATCGTCGCCATCGTGTCGAGGCCGTCGGTGTTCGTCACCGCGATGTCGTCAATGCCGTTCACGATTGCCGCATAGCGTGTGAACACGGCATCGAACCAACCGCAGCGCCGCGCACGCCCCGTCGTCGCGCCGAACTCGCGTCCGAGACCGTGCAGGAAGTCGCCCAGTTCTTCGTTTTCCGTCGGGAACGGCCCTTCGCCGACGCGTGTCGTGTAGGCTTTCATCGTGCCCCAAACTTTGCTGATGCGATTCGGCGGAACGCCAGAGCCGGTGCAGGCGCCGCCCGCCGTGGTGTTGCTCGAAGTCACGTAGGGATACGTGCCGAAATCAATATCGAGGAACGTCCCCTGTGCGCCCTCGAACAAAATTTCTTTGTTCTCGCGCACCGCTTCCGCGAGCCACACGACCGTGTTGCCGATGAAAGGAAGGATCGTTTTTGCAGCCGTGAGATATTCCGCGTTCGCCTGCTTGAAATCCACTGGCTCCGCGCCCAGCAAGCGGAGCTGCGCATTGGCATCCGTCAGCCGCGCCTTCAGTCTTTCGGAAAAGCGGCGAGCATCCAGCAAGTCGCCCGTTCGCAGTCCGGTCCGCGCTGCTTTGTCTGAATACGTCGGCCCGATGCCGCGGCCTGTCGTCCCGATTTTGCCAGCGCCCTTCGCCGTTTCCTTTGCGCGATCCAGTGCGCGGTGATGATGCAGCGTCAAATGCGCCGCGTCGGAAATCAGCAAGTTCTCCTTCGTCACGCGGATGCCCTTTTTGCGCAGACCGTTAATTTCCTCCGCGAGCGAGACGGCATCAATCACCACTCCGTTGCCGATCACGCACATCGTTCCTTTTCGCAAAATCCCGCTGGGAATCAGATGCAGCACATACTTTTTTCCCTCCACGATGACGGTGTGTCCCGCGTTATTTCCGCCTTGCGAGCGCACGACGATGTCCGCGCGCTGCGTGAGGAAATCAATGATTTTGCCTTTGCCTTCGTCGCCCCATTGAGCGCCTACGAGGATACTGTTTGCCATGGTGTTTTCGGTGTTGAGTGTGAAATTAAAACCCAAAGCCGAGCCTCGGGGTCGCGGAGACTATGGAGCACAATCTGCGAGTGCAAGCATCGCGGAAGCGGGAATGAGGTGGGACAGCCGCCGCGGCTGCTCGCTCTTGCTGCGAAGGGTGCGCGGTGGATATGGTGACTCCATGAAAGTTCTGCTGCTCGCATTTTGCGCCACTTGCGCGCTCGCCGGGGCGGGGGAGCGTAAGCGGCCTTTGATGCGCGATTTCATCGGCATAAATGTGGATGCAGCGCAATCGAAGCCCGGGTTGTATGCGTCGGCGGCGCGTGTGTTTCGCAGCTACCCGGAAGACCCTGCGACGCATTGGATGGAGAATCTTCAGCACTTGCAGAAATGGCGCGCAGAGCACGCGCCGACGAAGGAATTGTGGGAGGTCGAGTTTGGCTACGACGCGAGTCCGAAGCGCGCGCAGCCGAGCGGTGAATTTGCCAGGTGGCAGGGCGTCACCGAGGAGCAGCAGGCGATGTGGACGGTGCGTTCTTTTCTATTACTGGCGGGGCTTGGTGTGGATCGGGCGCATTTATTTTCCGCCAACGATGCCGGCGATCCGCAAGTCCGTGTCATCACGCGAAACTTCCAGCCCAAGCCCGTTTTTCACGCGCTGGCGTGGCTCCAGCGCTCACTCGGCGAATACCGTTTTGCGCGAGTCGAGCGGGAGGATGCCGGGGACTGCTATTGCTATGAATTCATCCACGGCACTGATGCGAAGAAGCGCGTTTGGGCGATTTGGAAGCCGACGGGCGAGCCGCTGGTGGTGCGTCTTTTCCACGATCCTCTGCATATCGTGCGCGCTGAGCGGATGCCGCTGAATCAAGGCGATGTGAATTTTGCGAAGGTAAAACTGGAGATCGAAGGCTATTTCGCGATTCAGGCGGATGAACGTCCGGTGTTCGTGTGGCTGGATGAAAAATAAGTGAAATTGCGATTTTTTCTTCGACACATTATCGCGTAATTGATATTAGCGAGTCTAGTTATGGCAAAGAGGGTTTCCCAAAATCAAACAAGCAAAGTTCGTGGAGCGAAGGCCACGAACGGCAAACTTCATGTCTCATTTGATGAGAAAGTGAAGTGGACTCTCATGGAGGATTCCCCTGCGGTGATGCATCTCGCGGATTCAGCAGGCAATCTCGTGGCGGTGAATAAACGGTGGTGTGAACTTACCGGGCGAAGCGCGGCGGAGGCGATGGGCGCTGGCTGGAAGCAAATGATCCATCCCGAAGATCGTGCGGCATTGATCGAGGCATGGAAGCAATATGTGAGTGATGCAAATCGAGGACTTCGGAAGGACGGATTTAGTTTCGAGTATCGTCTCATGCACAAAGACGGCACTTCGGTTTACCTGTGCGCTCGTTGCACCGACGAAAGGGACAGCGACGGAGTTTTGCTCGGGTTTTGCGGAGCTTCGGTGGAAATTCCTGAACACTACACTTCGCCGCAATCCAATCAGTTTTCAAAATCAGCGATCGACGAAGAGTTGTTGCGTCACCTTGCGAAGGCGACTCCCGCTGGAGTCTATCGCACCGATGCAAGCGGTGCATGTGTATGGGTGAGCGAGAAGTGGGTGGAGCTAACGGGCTATTCGATGAAGGAAGCGCTCGGCGACGGCTGGCAGCGGGCGATTCATCCCGACGATATGATGCGGCTGATGCGTGAGTGGGAAAAAGGGATCACCGGGAAGCCACGATTCGTCAGCGAATATCGCTACTTGAAACCCAATGGCACCGTGGTGTGGATATTTTCCCGTGTGGCCGAGCAGCGTGATGTGCAAGGCCACTTGACGGGCTACGTGGGCGTCGTGGTGGACATCAGCGAACTGCGACAGAAAGAGGGTAGCAAAAAAAACGGCGCAAATCCTCATACGAAGATAAGTGCTCTCACAAAGCGCGAGAATGACGTGGTGCGGCTGCTTCGTGCGGGGCTGCCCAACAAACAGATGGCGTCGTGTCTTGGATTGAGTGTCCGCACGGTGGAGGCGCATCGGATGCGCATCATGCGCAAACTGGGATTTCGCACGCTGGCCGAGTTGTTGCAATTCGCGATGCAACGCGACTCGGGATCAAAATAAGTTCAAAATTCCCGTCGCAAAATTGTTACGTATTTTTGCGAGGTATTTTTTATAAACAGTCGTAGTAGTCTCTCATCCATGTCGCGCCGAAGTATCAGAGCCTATTGCCCAAAATGTCGGCACCAGCAGCCTTTCGTGCGTGCGGAGTTTCATTGGAAAATGAACTTTTTTTTGACGGTGATCACATTGGGTATTTGGAGTGTCTGCGTCATTTCCATAATAGCGAAGCGCATGATTTGGCCGTGGCGCTGCGAGCATTGCGGATGGCACGAACCGGATTTTCGCAGCCCCGAGGAAAGGTCAGCCGGCGAGCCGAAAAGAAAGCCACGTTCCCCTACGACGGAGAGCGGGAGTTTCGGCATCATGGAATCCCGGAAACCCCAGCCAAGTGGCATCAGCAAGCCGCCGGTTTAGCTACTCGGCATCCGGCGCGCTTTTTGCCACGGTCTCCCGCGCGACTTTCGCCACGTAGCGTAGCGCGAGGACGGCGGCGATGAGGCCAGCGACCGGGAGCGCGTATTCGAGCGGGCTGTGCGGGCGGCTTTTGTCTAAGAGATCGGACAAGCGGCTGAAAGTGGAACCTATCCAGACGAAGAGCGCGTTTGGTGCGGCGACTGCGAGGCACGTAGCGCCGAAGTAGGGCCAGAATGCGATGGGCGTGAGGCCGTAGCAGTAGTTGGCGAGGCCGAACGGAATTGGCACGAAGCGCAGCAGCACGATGATTTTCCAGCCGCCGCGTTCGATGGCTTTTTCGATGACGCGAAACTTTGCGTTGCCGCCGAGCTTGCGCGTGATGAAGCCGCGCGCGAAATGGCGCGAGATGAGAAAATTGATCGTCGCCCCCACCGCGCATCCGAGCATCAGACCCGACCAGCCGAGTGTGAAACCGAAGAACAAACCCGCCGCCATTCCCATCGGCGCGACCGGCACCATGAAGAGCTGCGCGATGACGAACATCCCCGCGAACGCGAGCACGCCGAGCCAGCCCATCGCGAGGAGCGAGTGCTGTGTGGATTCGAGGAAAGCGACGAGTTGATGGAGCATGGGCGCGCGGATAAAGAGCGTGCCGCACGCTGCGCGGCGAGCGGGAATTTTTTACTACGAGCCGGGGAGCGCGATTCCTTTCACGCGGCGGAAAAGCGCGACGGCGTAGCTGTCCGTCATGCCGCTCACGAAATCGAGCATCGGCATCAGCCGCGCATACGGCCCGGCCTGGCGCGCGGCGCGCACACATTCGGCGGGGAGCTGGCTGGCGAGCTTGTGGCTGCGCTTCGCCGCGCCGTCTCCGCGTGCGGCGATGTCGTTCACGGCGCTCATGAAAATATCGAGCAGCCCGCCGAGCACTTCGTAGCCCGCGATTTCGATCTGCACGCCACGGTCGGTGGCGTAGATCGTCTCACGGCTCACTCGTTGAATCTCGCCGAGTGCGGCGGTAGCGGGAATGACATCCACGAGCGGCGTGTCGAATTTCCCCGCGAGCAAATCCTTTTCGCAATCGAGAAACGCGCTCGTGCATTGCGTGAGACATTCGCCGATGGCCATGGCGCGCAGCATCTCGATGGCCGCTTTTCGCGAAGACATCGAGTCGAGATCGCGCGTGAATTTTCGCTGCGGGATAATTGCGAGAAATGCGTCGCGCACGACTTCGTAGCGAAGGTGGCCGAGCCGCACGCCGTCCTCGAAATCCACGAGCCGGTAGCAAATGTCGTCCGCCGCTTCGACGAGGAAAACAAGCGGGTGCCGCGCCCAACATTCCGGCGCACGCTGGAGCAGCCCGCACTGCTGCGCGACCGTCGAGAAGTGCTCGCGCTCGCTTTGGAAGTAGCCGTATTTTTTCAAGCTCGCGCCCGTGTGCGGCACCGCGCCGATGAGCGAGGCGTGCGGATATTTCATGAACGCACCGAGCGTCGCGCAGGTGAGCTGAAGCCCGCCCGCGTTGTCCGGCATTTGCAATCGCGTGAGGATGCGGAAACCCTGCGCGTTGCCTTCGTAGCGCTCGATGTCCGCGACCTCCGCCGCGCCGAGTCCTTTGCGCGCTTCGCGTGCGTGCGTGCAGTCGCTTTTGAACCAATGCTGAATCGCATCCTCGCCGCTGTGGCCGAAGGGCGGATTGCCGAGATCGTGCCCGAGCGAGGCGGCGTGGACGATGGCTCCGAAGTCCGAAGCGTGCAGCCCGAGCGTGCCGAGCCCATGCCGCACACACACCTCCGCGCCGACGCGCGAGCCGAGCGAACGCCCCACGCTGGCGACCTCCAGCGAGTGCGTGAGCCGCGTGCGTGCGAAGTCATTTTCTGCGAGCGGAAAAACCTGCGTCTTGTCCTGCAAACGCCGGAACGCCGACGAGAAAATGATGCGGTCGCTGTCGCGCTGGAAATCAGAGCGCGCGGCTTCGCGTCGTCCGGGTTTCGTGCGACCGAGTCGTTCTGCGCTGAGGAGCTGCTGCCAGTTCACGCGAGAGGAATGACGAAGGACAGACGCTGAATGAAGCGAAATCTTGCGCGGCTCATGCGCGTGGCTAGGCTCCAGCCATGAGCACGCTTCACGAAATCAAAGCCGCCGCAGCGACGCTCCCGGCGGAGGATCGCAGCGAATTGGTCGTATGGCTGAGTGAAGCGAAAGACGTGTGGGAAATTCGTCGAGAGCAATTGCGCCGTGAAATCCAAATCGGCTTGGACGAAGTCGAGCGCGGTGAAGTCGCACCGCTCGATATGGCTGAAATCAAGCGCAAGGCCCGCGCCCGTCTTGAATCCGAGCGCCGGAACTGATGGCGACGGTTCATCGCAGTTCGCGTGCGGAAACGGATCTCATCGAAATATGGGGTTCCATCGCGAAAGACGATCCGAACGCAGCAGACCGCCAGCTCGACCGCATAGATGCCGCCTGCGAAATGCTCGCTAAAAATCCGCAGGGCGGCCCGCGCCGCGAAGACCTATTTCGCGACCTTCGGTTTTATCCCGCCGGGAATTATCTGATTTTTTATACGGTCGGAGAAAATGGAATCACCGTGATCCGAGTGCTCCACGGTGCGCGGGACTATCCGCGAGAATTCCAGTAAGCGAAATCTTGCGCGCTACGTCGCGAGCGATTCCCACTCGGCGGTGGTGCTTTCCAGTTCCCTCTGCACTTTGAGAAGTTCGCGGTTGAGCGCCATTGCTCGGCCATTTGCGTAGGTATCGGGGGCTTCGAGTTCGACGGTGAGGGACTGCTGAAGCGCTTCGAGTTCGTGGATTTTTGCCTCCATGTCCTTCACCATCTGCGCGCGTTCGCGCACGGCTTTTGCCTCGGCTTTGCGTTGCTCGGCCTCGGCGCGCTTCTGCTCCTTTTGCTCGCGGAGGCCGGGGCCGCGCTGGGCGGTGGCGACGGCGGCTTCGCTCGGGCGGGAGTCGGTGAGTTGCTCGCCGGCGGTGAGCGCGGCGCGCGCGGAAGTGGCGCGCGTTTTATCGAGATAATACTGGTAGTCGCCTGCGTAGGGCGTGATTTGCCCGGCGCTGATGTGGAGCGTGGTGCTGGCGAGCGAGCGGATGAAATGCACGTCGTGGCTGATGAAAATGAGCGTGCCTTCGTATTGCGAGAGCGCGCCGAGGAGCGCGTCAATGCTGCCGATGTCGAGGTGCGTCGTCGGCTCGTCCATGAGCAGGAGATTCGGCGGATCGAGCAGCAGCTTCACGAGCGCGAGGCGCGATTTTTCTCCACCGCTGAGCACGGCGACGGGCTTGAAAACATCATCGCCCGTGAAAAGAAACGAGCCGAGCACAGTGCGCGCAGTTTGCTCGCCGACGGGGTTTGGCGAATCGAGCACTGCTTCGAGCACGGTGTGGCGGGAGTTCAGCATTTCCACGCGATGCTGCGCGAAGTAGCCGACTTTTACATTATGCCCGAGTTCGCGCGTGCCGCTCTGCGGCTCCAACACGCCGGCGAGCAGCTTGAGCAGCGTGGATTTCCCCGCGCCGTTTGGCCCCACGAGCACGGTGCGCTGGCCGCGCTCGGCCTCGAAATCCAGGCCGCGATAAACGGTCATTTCTCCGTAGGCAAAATCCACATTCTTCAGCCGAATCGAGCGCACGCCGCTGCGGGGCGGTTGCGGGAAGTGAAAGTGGATCGTCTTTTGCGAGGAGAGCGGCGCCTCGATTTTATCCATGCGCGCGATTTGCTTGAGCTTGCTCTGCGCCTGCGACGCTTTGCTGGCCTTGGCTCGGAAGCGGTCCGCGAATTCCTGCAACGAGGCGATTTCCTTTTGCTGGTTTTTAAAAGCGGAGAGCTGCTGCTCTTCGCGCGCGGCTTTTTCGCGGACGTAGTCGTCCCAGTTTCCGCGATAGCGATTCAGCCGCGAGTGGGCGATCTCGACGATGCTGCCGACGAGTTGATTTAGAAATTCACGGTCGTGCGAGATCATCAAAATCGCGCCGGGATAGTTGCGGAGATATTCCTGAAACCACTCGAGCGATTCGAGGTCGAGGTGGTTGGTCGGCTCGTCGAGCAGCAGGAGATCGGGTGCCATCACGAGCAGGCGCGCGAGGTGCGCGCGCATCACCCAGCCGCCGCTCATCGTGCGTGCAGCGCGGTCGAAGTCGCGTTCGCGGAACGCCAGTCCCGAGAGGATTTGCTTGGCGCGCGGTTCGAGATGCCAGCCGCCGAGTTCGTCGAATGTGTGCATCGCATCGTGGTAGGTCTCGTCGTCCACATGCTCGCCGGCGTCGTGTCTTTTGATCACGTCGCGCGCCTTCACCAGCGCAGGTGAAATGGATGTCGCGAGTTCCAGCACCGTCTCATCGCCCGCCGCCGCGCTCTCCTGCGGGAGGAAGCCGAACACCGTGTTTTTTTCCATCGAGACGCGGCCCTCGTCCGGCGTCGCCTCGCCGAGGATCAGCGAGAAAAGCGTGGACTTGCCTGCGCCGTTCGGGCCGACGAGGCCGATGCGATCGCGGCGGTTCACTTGCAGTGAGGCATCGCGGAAAAGCGTGCGACCGGCGAAGGACTTGGAGACTTGAGAAAGTGTAAGCATGGAGCAAAAGGGCGCGGAATGTGTGTGGGGATGACACGTTGCGCAAGCCCGCTCGGTGCCGGAAAAAATATCACACGTCTGGACATTCAAAACCGCTTCCCACTTCCGCATCCGCCGACTACGAATCCGCGCGTGAGCTACACCGTTTTCGCCCGCAAATACCGCCCTCAGAAATTCGACGACGTGCTCGGCCAGGAGCACATCACGCGCACGCTGCGCAATGCCATCGAGCAAAACCGCATCGCGCACGCCTACATTTTCGTCGGCCCGCGCGGCACGGGCAAGACCTCGACGGCGCGCATTTTCGCCAAGGCGCTGAACTGCACGGGCGGGCCAAAAGCGGACTTCGATCTCGACGACGACATCTGCACCGAGATCGCCGAGGGGCGCTCACTCGACGTCATCGAGATTGATGGCGCGAGCAACAACGGCGTCGATCACGTGCGCGAGTTGCGCGAGAACGTCCGCTTCGCACCGGCGCGCGGGCGTTTTAAAATCTACATCATAGACGAGGTTCACATGCTCTCGACGCAGGCGTTCAACGCGCTGCTCAAGACGCTCGAAGAGCCGCCGGCCCACGCGAAATTCATGCTCGCGACCACCGACGTGCAGAAAGTGCTGCCCACCATTCTGAGTCGCTGTCAGCGGTTTGATCTGCGCCGCATCCCCACCGCCACCATCGCAAAACACCTACTGTGGATCGCCTCGCAGGAAAATTTCACGCTCGATCCCGCCGCCGCCGAAGCCGTGGCGCGCGGTGCGGAGGGCGGGCTGCGCGATGCGGAGTCCATGCTCGATCAACTCGTCGCATTTTGCGGCGCGCACATCGCGGAGGCGGACGTGCTCAGCATCTTCGGTTTCACCGGCACGCAGACCGTCGCGCACCTCTGCGATTGTGTTTTGAAAGCCGACGCCGCCGCCGCGCTCGGCACGCTGCACGAGCAGGCCGAGGGTGGAAAAGATCTCAGCCGACTGATGAGCGATCTCATTTCGCACCTACGCAATCTCCTCGTTTTGAAAGCCGACGCCGCCGGTCTCGACGAGGAACTTTCGCCCGAGGCCATCCAGCTTTTTGCGGAGCAAGCTGCGGTGGTTTCGATGGAGAAATTGCTCGGACTCATCGAGCAATTCGCCGCCGCCGAGGGCCGCATGAAATGGGCGCCGAACAAAAAAATGCACTTCGAGGTCGCCGTCATCCGCGCGATCCAGACGTTGCAAAGCGCCACGCTCACCGAGGTGCTCGCCGCGCTCACCGCCATCCGTGGCGGCGTGCCACTGCCGAGCGCGCCCGCGCCGATTGCACCGCGCCCCGCCGCGCCTGCGGCCAAGCCCGCACCCAAGATCGAACCCCCCTTCGTCGTAGCGCCAAAGCCCGCGCCCGTTGCAAAAATCGCGCCGCCCATCGTCGAGCCCGAGCCCACCGCCAAAGTCGCCGAGCCACCACCCGCTCCCGCTGTCGCGCCAGCGCCCGTGCTCGATCCCGCCGTGCTCTGGCCGCAATTTGTCGCTGCCGTCCGCCGCGACCGTCCGCTCGTCGCGCCGTGGCTCGAATGTGGAATGCTCGTGGAAATCAGCGGCACCACCGCCGTCCTCGCCTTTCCCTACGAGCAAGTTTTCGCCAAAGACTGCCTCGCCAAAGACCACGCCGCGCTCCTCGCAGAAATCCTCACCACCATCGCCGGCCAGCCCCTCACGCTCCGCTTTGAAACCCGCTCCGGCATCGCCCCCACCGCCGTCGCCACCGAGCCCGTGCCCCCGAAGCGCGACCCGATGGACGAATTCAAAGACGACCCCCTCATCCAAAATGCGCTCGAAATCTTCAAAGCCGAAATCATCCCCGCGTAGCGGAAACCATCCATCACTATGGCAAAGCGCAGATTTAAGATTCATTTTCGGATTCCTTCATTCGTTTCACCCCGCAATGCTTGGCGCAGACTCATCTACGCCGTTGCTCGCACCGAGATGGAAACGAAACAGGTTACATATCGTAGAGACGATAAGCTGGCAGTGACGCTTGTGCTCTACCTCGATGGCGCTGCTATTGGATTTCATGACGTTGACAACCGCCTCAAGGATGTTTTGGACGCATTACAGGCACGCATGGGCGGTTCCAAAGCAGTGAGGGAGCATCAGCCACTCATCCCGAACGACAGCCAAGTTTACAAAGTCACTGTCACGAAGATGCTACCCCCATGGCAGAGCCACAGTCTGGGACATGTCACGATTACCAAACACAGATAGATTAATCGCGAGCAACAAATCGCCGGTGTCAACCGCAGTTCGCGTCGCACCTCCTCGGTGTCGCTCTCTACTTTAGACCTACGCAAATGTGGATCGCATCAAAGTTTGGATTTTTCAGCATCGTCAAAAAGGATGGCGGTTGGCACATCCGCGCCCGCAACGTGGAGGATTTGAAACTGCTTCAAGAGCAGTTGTCTTTGCCAGCAATTACACACACGCCGGAAGCAGACTACTGTGCCCGCATCTTTGTTGCGGATGACAACAGCGGCAAGGACACGATGGCAGCACTGATGGCTGTGTTCGGAGAGTCTATAGACTACCCCAACTTTAAGAATGCAATCGCCGACTCCGCTACTCAGCGCGACAAACTCCACTCCTACCACGCGGTGTGGAGTGTGATGTATGACTATCAGATTCGCAGTAGGAAATAGGGAGAGTTTGGCAGCCCTGCGCTCTCATCTGTCGGCGAATTTGGCGTGGCAAAAAAATAGACATCTGATTCAATAAAAATATGTCACTCCTCGACTCCATTACTCCCCACAAAAAATCATCACCTTCAAAGCGTAATAGGAAAATAATCTACGAAAAGACTGGCGGACTATGCCATATCTGCGGCGGCAAACTTGGAATCAAGTGGTCGGCAGATCACGTCATGCCAGCAGCAACCGGTGGGAGCAGCACGATAGATAATTTTCTCCCAGCCTGCCATACCTGCAACCGCTTGAAGTGGCATAGAACCCCAGAGGTCATCAGACTGATCATGCAACTCGGCATTTACGCTCGTAAGCAGATACAGCACGACACCCCTTTGGGCAGACAACTCGCAAAGTTTTTTAAGCAGAAAGAGAAACTCAACCTTTCTCGACGGAAACCACGGAAAACTGAGCCGAAATAGACGGTGGATTCAACGGCGGCTCGCGCGAATTGCCGTCATGGGTTATCAGGTAGCGCCTCTCACTTTCCGCACGGCGCGACCTTGTCCGTTACATCTCGCTGGACTTACCAGAACGCGCGGGCGGTTTAATCCCACTTGCGTAGCACGAGCGCGGAGTTGATGCCGCCGAAGCCGAATGCGTTGTTCATCGCCACGCGGAGGCGGGCGTTGCGGCCTACGTTGGGGACGACGTCGAGGTCGCAGTCGGGCGTGCGGTGATGGAGCGTTGGCGGGAGCCACTGGTCTTGCAGCGCGAGCGCGCAAATGGCCGTCTCCATCGCGCCGGTCGCGCCGAGCGGGTGTGCGGTGAAAGGTTTGGTGCCGCTCACCGGCGGCGCGCTGGCGCCGAAGACTTCACGCACACACATCGCTTCGTTGGCGTCGTTGAGTTGGGTGCTGCTGGCATGGGCGTTGATATAGTCCACTTCGTCGGGCGCGATGTCGGCGTCGGCGAGCGCGGCTTTCATGCAGGCGATCACGCTTTCGCCACTCGGCAGCGGCGAGGTCATGTGAAAGGCGTCGTTGTTCATCGCGTAGCCCAGCACCTCGGCGTAGATGTGCGCGCCGCGCTGCTGTGCGTGTTCGAGCGTTTCGAGCACGAGCGTGCAGCCGCCCTCGCCCATCACGAATCCGTCGCGCTCTTTGTCAAAAGGCCGGCACGCCAGCGCGGGCGGATCGCCCTGCCAGCGGCTCATCGCGCCGATGCGATCAAACGCGCCAAAAGTCAGCGGGCAAATGGGAGCCTCCGCGCCGCCCGCGAGCATCACATCGGCCCAGCCGTCGCGCAGGTAGCGCAGTGCTTCGCCGATGGCGATGACTCCGCTCGCGCATGAATTCGAGTTCGTCGTGCCCACCCCGCGCAGCCCGCATTCGATGGCGATATTGCTGTGCCCGCTCCCGCCAAAAATCTGCAACGCCAGCGCCGGGGTCACGCTGCGGATTCCCTTTTTCAAAAATCGCGCGTGCTCGTGTTCCGCCTGCGCCACGCCGCCCAGTCCCGTGCCGAAACTGACTCCCGTGCGCGCCTGCGGGCACTCCTTCGACCACGGCAGCCGCGCATCTTCCAGCGCGAGCAGCGCGCTCGCCACGGCGAACTGCACGTAGCGGTCGAATCGTTTCAATTTATGCGGAGGAAAAAAATCCGAGCCCTGCCACCCGCGCACTTCGCCCGTGCATTTCGCCGCATAGTCCGAGGCGTCAAACAACGTCACCCGCCCAATCCCACTCCGCCCTTCGCGGATGCTGCGCCAGAACGCATCCCGCCCAATCCCGATGCACGAAACCACGCCCATCCCGGTGAGGACGACGCGGTTTTTTGAGTTGGCAGGCGATTTCGGCACGCGCGGGAAATAGCGGACTTTCCCCGCGAGTCGAGCGCAGCCAGCGGGCGCAGGAATAGAGCGCTCAGGGTAAATTAATTATCGTGTTTGCAGAAATTCACAGCTTGCCGTTACGAAAACGACGACATTTTATACTCCCAAACTATGAGCACTCTCACCAAAAGGGAAATCGTGGTAGGCATCAGCAACGAAACAGGCCTCGTCCAGCATCAGGTGTTTGAAGTGGTGCAGCGCACGCTCGATCATATCGTCGAGGCGCTTGCCAAAGGCGACAACATCGAACTGCGCAACTTCGGAGTCTTCGAAGTGAAGCTGACCAAGCCGCGCGTCGGCAGAAATCCAAACCAGCCCGGAAGTCATTTCGTCATTCCGGCGAGGGCGACGGTGAAATTTAAATCCGGCAAAGTCATGAAGCAGAGGGTGAGTGCGCTCACGGCGAAGATGAAGGCCGAGGCGGGGCAGGCGTAGTTTCATATTCGCGGCATCGGTTGCAAAAAGCGGGTGAGTCGCGAGAGTGCGCGTCCATTTTGCCGATGCCGAAAAAACGTCCCGCACTCACGATCATTCCCGCCCCCGATTGCATCCAGATTTTCGGCGCACGGCAGAATAACTTGAAGGGCTTCGACCTCGATTTGCCGCTTGGAAAGTTGATCGTCGTCACCGGCCCGAGCGGCTCTGGCAAAAGCTCGCTGGCCTTCGACACCGTGTATGCCGAGGGGCAGCGCCGATACGTCGAGACGTTCTCGCCCTACACGCGGCAGTTCCTCGACCGCATGGACAAACCGCGCGTGGACGAGATCCGCGGCATCCCGCCGGCCATCGCCATTGAGCAGACGAACAACGTGAAGAGCACGCGCTCGACCGTCGGCACGATGACGGAAATCAACGACTACCTGAAGCTGCTCTTCCCACGCCTCGCCATCGCGCACTGCCCGGAGTGCGCGCGTGAGATTCGCCCGGAGACGGCGCGCTCGATTGTCGAGCAGGTGATGGCGGGGGGAGTGGAAAGTAAGCAGTTGGCAGTGGGCAGTAAGCAGTCGCCGCCGACTGCCGACTGCCGACTGCCGACTGCCGACTCAGTGCTCATCACCTTCGCCATCCCCGTGCCGGAGAAAACGAAACCCGCCGACTTCTTCGCCTTCCTCCAGCAGCAAGGCTACCTCCGCGTGTGGCTCGACGGCGCCATCGTCCGCACCGACGAACCCGCGAAACTCAAGCGCCTGCCTGCGCGCGTGAGTGTCATCCAAGATCGCATCACACTCGCCGACGAAAACCGCGCGCGCCTCACCGAAGCCGTCGAAACCGCGCTCCGTCTCGGCGGCGGAAAGCTGCAAATCTTAAATCTTAAATCGCAAGTCTTAAATCCCCACAGCACCGGCTGGCACTGCGCGCACTGCGACCTCGACATCACGCCGCCCTCGCCGGGTCTGTTCTCATTCAACCATCCTCAGGGTGCCTGCCCGACGTGCCGAGGCTTTGGCCGCACCATCGCGATTGATCTGATGCGCGCGATTCCCGACCGCTCGCTCAGCATCGCGGGCGGCTGCGTGAAGACTTTTCAAACGGAGAGCGGCATCCAGTGCCAGCGCGACCTCATGCGCTGCGCGAAAGCGGCGGACGTGAATGTGCGCGTGCCTTTCGCCGACCTGCCGCAGTGCGATCAGGATTGGATCGTCCACGGCGAAGACCACGCGAAACGCGGCCAGCTCGGCGAGCGCACGCACGAGCAACTCGGCGACGACGCACTGTGGTATGGCGTCGCGGGATTCTTCCGCTGGCTGGAAAGCAAAGCCTACAAAATGCACGTCCGCGTGCTCCTCAGCCGCTATCGCAACTACACCGAGTGCCCCGATTGCCGAGGGACGCGCTTCCGCCCCGCCGTGCTCAATTTCCGCTGCGCGGGAAAAACGCTGCCGGAGTTTCAAGCGATGCCCGTCGGCGAGCTCGTAGCTGTGCTCGTGAGAGCGCAGGCAGATCACTCCTGCGAAGACACCTCCCGCGCTTTGACAAGCGCAGCTACGCCAAGCGACGCGACCTCCGCCATGCTCATCGCCGAAGTCACCGCGCGCCTCGGCTACCTCCTCGCCGTCGGCCTCGGCTACCTTTCGCTCGACCGCCCGACGAAGACACTCAGCGGCGGCGAAACCGCGCGCGTGAACCTCACGACGTGCCTCGGCGCGTCGCTCGTGAACACGCTCTTCGTCCTCGACGAACCAAGCGTGGGCCTGCATCCGCGCGACACGAGCCGCCTCATCCGCGTGATGAAATCGCTGCGCGACCGCGGCAACACACTCCTCGTCGTCGAGCACGACGAATCCGTGATGCGCGCGGCGGATCACATCGTCGAGCTGGGGCCGGGGCGAGGGGAGAAGGGCGGGGCGCTTGTGTTTAGCGGCGAGATGTCGGAGTTGCTGAATCATTGCGGATCGCAGATTGCAGATTGCGGATTGAAAATTGGCGCAAGCGCGGGAGGCACGCGCACAGCAAACAAACGCGGCCAAGCACGGAGCAATGCCCAATCTGCAATCTGCAATTTTCAATCTGCAATTTCCCCTTCCCTCACCGCCGCCTACCTTACCGGCGAAAAGAGCATCCCCATCCCCGCCACGCGCCGCACGCCCTCCGCCTGGCTCACCATCGAAGGCGCGAGCGAGCACAACCTTCGCAACCTCACCGTCCGCCTGCCGCTCGGCGTCTTCGCGTGCGTCACGGGCGTGAGCGGCTCGGGCAAATCCACGCTCGTCCATCGCGTGCTCTACGAAAACCTCCTGCGCGCGCACGGCATCGCGAGCGCGAACGACGCGGGCATTTTGAAAAAGCTGATCGGCGCGGAGCAAGTCGGGCAGGTCATCCTCGTGGATCAATCGCCGCTCGCCCGCACGCCGAAGAGCACGCCCGCACTTTACCTCGGCGTCTTCGACCGCGTGCGCGAGCTTTTCGCCTGCACGGAGCACGCGCTCCGAGAAGGACTCACCGCCAGCGCGTTTTCATTCAATGGCGGCGCGGGGCGCTGCGAGCGATGCGGCGGCAGCGGCTTCGAGAAAGTCGAGATGCAGTTCCTCAGCGACGTCTTCATCCGCTGCCCGGAGTGCGAGGGGCGGCGCTATCAGCCGCACATTTTGAAAGTGCTGCTCGAAGGCAAAAGCATCCACGACGTGCTGGAACTGACCGTCACCGAGGCCGCGCTCTATTTTGAAAAACTCGGTGCTCCGCGCGTGGCGCAACCGCTCCGCGTGCTCGAAGAAGTCGGCCTCGGATACCTGCGCCTCGGCCAGCCGCTCAACATGCTCAGCGGCGGCGAAAGCCAGCGGCTCAAGCTCGTCGAACGGCTCATCGCCGGAAGTGGAAGTGGGACAGGCGTCTCGCCTGTCGTGGTGGGACAGGCGTCCCCGCCTGTCCCGAGCGATGCCACCAGCCAGCAGGCGAGACGCCCGCTGCACCCCGACAGGCGGGACGCCCGTCCCACTCCCGACAGGCGGGACGCCTGTCCCACTTTGCTCATCCTCGACGAACCCACGACCGGCCTGCACTTCGACGACATCGCGTTGCTTCTCCGCGTCTTCGAGCGCCTCGTCGCGCAGGGCAATTCTCTCCTCGTCATCGAGCACAATCTCGATGTGATCAAATGCGCCGATTACGTCGTGGATCTTGGCCCAGAGGCCGGCGCGGATGGCGGCCAGCTCATCGCCGAAGGCACGCCGGAGCAAGTCGCCGCGTGCGAGGAAAGCCACACCGGGCGCTACCTGCGCGGCACTCTTGCGGGCAGTTTGCGCAACTTCACACACGAGGAAACGACCACCGCCCGCGTCGCCGAGGACGCGCCGCCCACATCCCGCATCCCGCATCCCGCCCGCGCCATCACCATCGAAGGCGCGCGCGAGCACAACTTGAAGAACATCTCCCTCGCCATCCCGCGCGATCAGCTCGTCGTCATCACCGGCCTCAGCGGCTCGGGCAAAAGCACGCTCGCGTTTGATCTGCTCTTCGCCGAGGGGCAGCGGCGTTTTCTCGATGTGATGTCGCCCTACGCGCGGCAGTTCGTCGAGCAGCTCGAAAGACCGGACGTGGATCGCATCACCGGCCTGCCGCCGAGCGTCGCCATCGAGCAGCGTGTCACGCGCGGCGGGGGGAAAAGCACAGTCGCCACCGTCACCGAGGTCTATCATTTTCTGCGCCTGCTTTTTTCCAAGCTCGGCGTGCAGCACTGCCCGGATTGCGGCAGCGCCGTCGCGCGGCAGACGGCGGCGGCGGTCGCGCGGCGCGTCGAGACGATGGTGAAACGCGGGCGCGTGAAAGTTTTCGCCACGCTCATCAAGGCGCGAAAAGGCTTCCACACCGACGTGGCGAAATGGGCGAAGCGGCAGGGCTTCGAGACGCTCCTCGTGGACGGACAGCTCGTGAAAGTCGCCGACTTTCAAAAGCTCGAACGCTTCCGCGAGCACACCATCGAAGTGCTCGTGGGCGATTGCACGCCGGCGGATGCGAAGCGCGGACGCCAGCGCATCGAGGAGCTGGTGAAGAGCGCGCTCGTCATTGGACGCGGCACCATCCGCGTCGTCGAGGCGCGCGGCAAAGGGACGATCCTCAGCACCGAGCACGCGTGCCCGGATTGCGGACAGTCGTTCGAGGAACTGGATCCGCGGCTCTTTTCCTACAACTCACCGCACGGCTGGTGCGGCGAATGTCGCGGCTTTGGCGAAGTGTGGAAGCGATACGAAAACCCGCGCCTCGAAACCGAGCTGGACCGGGAACTCGACCTCGAACGCCAGGGCGAATCGCTCGACGCCGGCGAGGCCGTGCCGTGCCCCGCGTGCAGCGGTGCGCGGCTCAATGCGCAGGCGCGCGCGGTGCGCTTGCAAGGGCGGACGATTGCGGAGTTCACCGCGCTTGCCGTGCGCGAGGCTCTCGCGCTCACGAGGACGTTGAAATTTGGCCCGCAGGAAAAAGCCATCGCGCAGGACATCATGCCGGAGATCACACAGCGCCTCACCTTCATGGGCAAGGTCGGGCTCGACTATCTCTCGCTCGGGCGCAGCGCGAAGACGCTCAGCGGCGGCGAGAGCCAGCGCATCCGCCTCGCCGCGCAGCTCGGCAGCAATTTGCGCGGTGTGCTCTACGTGCTCGACGAACCGACCATCGGCCTGCACCCGCGCGACAACGACGCCTTGCTCGACACGCTCGCCGCGCTGCGCGCGAAGGGAAATTCGCTCGTAGTCGTCGAGCACGACGAGGAGACGATGCGACGCGCCGACACGATCATTGATCTCGGCCCGCGCGCCGGCACACACGGCGGCGAAGTCGTGGCCATCGGCGCGCTCGGAGACATCGCGGCGTGCGAGCGCAGCCTCACCGGCCAGTTCCTCCGTCAGCCGCTCGCGCACCCGACGCGCGGCACGCGGCGCACGTTGCACGACGCGCGCTGGCTCGAAGTGCGCGGCGCACGAGCAAACAATCTCAAGAACGTGACCGCGCGTTTTCCCATCGCGCGGCTCAGCGTGCTCAGCGGCATCAGCGGCAGCGGAAAAAGCACGCTCATGCGCGGCGTGCTGAAGCCCGCGGTCGAGGCGGCGTTGAAGCGCGGCGCGCGCAAAAGTGGGACAGCCGTCTCGGCTGTCAGTGTGGGACAGGCGTCCCCGCCTGTCTTCCGAGCCGCGGCAGGCGAGGACGCCCGCCGCACTCCGACAGCCGGGACGGCTGTCCCACTCCGTCGCGCGCCGAGCTTCAGCGCGGCCTGCACCATCGGCTTCAGCACACCGCGCATGAGCGTGCTTTTTCCGCTCCCGCTGATGCCGCTGATCACGCTCAGTTTCCCGATGGGGAAACGCA
>JAYUIF010000306.1:0-7970 GCA_043766295.1 Spartobacteria bacterium
GAGGTCGGGTATCGTTGCGGTGGAGGGTGTGGGCTGCGCGCCTTTTTCACGCACGAGCACGAGGTAGCTGGTGCTGTGCGCCAGCTCGACTTCCGAAAGATAGACTTCCACGTTCACATGGCGTCCGCCGGGGCGCATGGCGATGGAGTCGAATGTGACCGGGCCGCGTCGTGTCAGTTCGCCGAGGCAGAGTGGTTGAGGGATGAATTGTGTAAGCTCGATTCCCTCGAAATCATTCGCAGAAGTGGAGAACAATTCTTCCGCCGAGACATTGGCTGCACGCACGACGCCGTGGGCATCGAGCACCAGCACAGCGTCGTCGGTCATCGTGAGCAGAGCGCGCAATTGCGCCTCGGTGTTTTCCGTGTGCAATCGCTGATGCTCTTCCCGCGATGACATCCGGCGGTAGAACACTCCCCACGAAACTCCCGCCGCTACGCCGATGGCGGCGAGTGCCCCCATCATGGTGCCATCGAGAGCAAAAGGCGCGTCGGCAATTGGTAGAAATGACATTGTGCCTGAGAACGCGGATGCGAAGTTTTCCGATTGGCAAAACTGCTGTTCACAGAATTGCTGCAAGCTGGCGATGATGGGCTGAAGGATGCGGTAAAGCATGTCGGAAAGGAGACTAGCCGTCAGCGTGCCACATTATAGAAATTATACTCGATACGGTGAATCGCGCATCGCTCGGAAGGCGGGGAGCGATGTGCAAACGGGGAATTAAACCTCACGCGGCACCGATGCGCTACGATGTCGCGGGCGTCTCGCGGGCGAGGAATTCTTTTGCCAGCGCGCGGTAGGCGGCGGCTCCGAGGCCGCTGGAATCGTAGGCGATGATGGGCTGGCCGTGGCTAGGGGCTTCGGCGAGGCGGATGGTGCGGGGGATGACGCTCTTAAAGATCACCTGGCCGTAATGTTTTTGGATTTCGGCGATGACTTGGTTTGCGTGATTAGTGCGGAGATACATCGTCATCACGATGCCGCAGAGTTGGAGATCGGGGTTCGCTCCCGCGTCGCGGAGCTGCTCGCAGATGTTGATGATTTTGGCGAGGCCCTCCATCGAATAATACTCGCACTGGAGCGGGACGAGGACTTCATCGGCGGCGCTGAGCGCATTCGTCATCAGCACGCCGAGCGAAGGCGGGCAGTCGAGGAAGATGAAATCAAACGGAGCCTCGGCGCGCAGTGGCTCGAATGCTTTGCGGAGGCGCGTGAGGTGGTCGCCGAGGCGGATGAGTTCCACTTCGACTCCGGCGAGATCGAGGTTGGCGGGGATGATGAAAAGATTCTCGCGCGCCGTGGGAAGAATCATGTCGGCGAGACTGGCTTCGCCGAGCATGGGGCCGTATGCGCTCACGTTTTCGAGCGGCTCGATGCCCATGCCGCTGGTGGCGTTGGCCTGGGGATCGAGATCCACGAGCAGGACTTTTTTCCCCAACTCTGCGAGGCAGGTGCTGAGGTTCATCGAAGTCGTCGTCTTGCCGACTCCGCCTTTCTGGTTCGCCACGGCGATGATTTTCATCCGCGCGCTTTGTAGAAAGGCGACGCGGCTGCGGGAAGGCGGAAGTGAGAAATTCGTATGGGGTCAGCCGCAGACGCTGACATTTCTTTTACAAAACACGCACGCGGCTGTGACAAGTGGGGAGATATTCTTGCGAGGCTGCGTGCGCTGGGTGATTGCGAAAAATTGCAGTTCAATCTGCAACGAAGCGTGATTTCATTTCGCCGCTCCCCGCAGTGAACGCAGCACAACAAATTCAATCCGACTCTATATGAAAATCCGAATCAACCTTGCGGCAGCCATTTTCTTTTTTCCGCTCACGCTCCTCGCGGCGGGCGGGCGTGATGCGATGTGGAAGGAGGTCGAGGACGCGGCAAACAAGGGTCTGCCGAAAACGGCCATCGAGAAACTCGCGCCGATCATTGATGGCGCAATGAAGGAGAAGGCGTATCCCGAGGCGATCAAGGCGGTGGCTTCGCGCATCGGCTATGAGGGGATGGTGGAAGGCGGAAAGCCGGAGGAAAAAATCACACGCATGGAGGCGGAGATGGCGAAGGCGCCGAAGGAAATGCTGCCGGTGATGGAGGCGATTCTTGCGGATTGGTATTGGCAGTATTTCCAGCAGAACCGCTACCGCTTTATGCAGCGCACGCAGACGGCGGCGGCACCGGGCAAGGACATCACAACTTGGGATTTGCCGCGACTGTTCGCGGAGATTGATGTGCATTTTACCAAGGCACTCGCGGCGGATGCGGAGTTGAAGAAGATCGCGGTGGGGACTTTCGACGCGCTGCTGGAAAAGGGCACGCTGCCGGATGCGTATCGGCCCACGCTTTACGATTTCCTCGCGCACGAGGCGCTGGCTTTTTACGCATCGGGCGAGCAGGCGGCGGCGAAGGCGGAGGATGAATTTGAACTCGATGCGGACGGGCCGGTGTTTGGGACGACGGAGGAGTTCAACGTGGCTCCGGCGCCCTCGCCGGAATCCGACAAAGCGAAGCCCAATATCAAAACGTCACCGCTGGCAAAAGCCGTCCAACTTTTCCAAGCCCTGCTCACCTTCCACAAAGACGACGCGGACAAATCCGCGCTGTTGCACTGCGACCTTGAGCGGATTCGGTTCGGAAAAAATCACGCAACGGGCGAGGAGAAAAGTGCGCGGCACAAGGCGGCGCTGAAGCGTTTCGCGGAGGAGTGGGCCGACCACGAACTGTCGGCGTGGGCGCGGCACGATTGGGCCGAGGTGCTCGTCGGCGAGGATGAATCGGCGGAGGCGCACAAAATTGCGAAGCAGGGCGCGGGCGCTTTTCCCGGCAGCATCGGCGGGAAGCTCTGCTTCAATCTCGTCCAGCAGATCGAGGCGAAGTCGTCGCAGGTGGGCGTCGAGCGCGTGTGGAATGTGCCGCTCGGCGCGATCTCAGTTCGCTACCGCAATCTCACGGAGATTCATTTTCGCGTAGTGAAAGCGGAGTGGACGGAGCGATTGAAGAGGAACGGGAATTTCCAATGGCTCGAAGACAACGAGCGCAAAGCACTGCTCGCAGCGAAGCCGGAGAAGGCGTGGTCGGCGCAGTTGCCAGCGACGCCGGACTTCCGCGAGCGCGTCGAGGAACTCGAAGCACCGAAGGATCTGAAACCGGGCTTTTATTTTCTCATCGCGAGCAACGACCGGAATTTCGGCGGCAACAACAACGTCGTCACTTTCACCGACTTTTGGGTGAGCGATCTCGCCATCGTGCTGCGCTCGGTGCAGGGCGCGGGAAACGCGGAGGGCTTCGTGCTCGATGCAAATTCCGGCCAGCCCATCGAAGGCGCGGATGTGCAACTTTGGATCGGAAGGGATAACGGATTCAGCGCCGGGGAAACGGTGAAGACCGACGCGAATGGACTTTTTTCCGCGAAGGCAAATCCGGATCGCACGGTGCTCGCGCTCGCTACATTTAAAAATCAGAGCCTCGCGACGAGTGATGGTTTTCAACTCTGGCGCGAGAACAGGCAGCGCGACTCGCAGACGCAGACGATTTTTTTCACCGACCGCTCGCTCTATCGTCCGGGGCAGACGATTCGCTACAAGGGTATTTGCATTTCCGCCGACCGCGACAATGACAACTACAAGGTGCTCGGCGGACAATCGGTGACGGTGATTTTCAGCGACGTGAACGGGAAGGAAATCGCGAGGGTGGAGCACAAGTCGAATGACTACGGATCGTTCAACGGCAGCTTCACTGCGCCGCGTGATCGGCTGATGGGGCAGATGATGATTACCACGTCGAACGGCAGTGCGGGCGTGAGCGTCGAGGAATACAAGCGCCCGAAATTCCAAGTGGCGGTGGATGCGCCGAAGGTGCCTGGCAAGCTGGGCGAAAAGGTGGGCGTCGAAGGCAAGGCGACGGCTTACACGGGCGCGGCGATCGGTGGTGCGAAGGTGCGCTATCGTGTGGTGCGCGAGGTGCGGTTTCCGGATTGGTGGGGCCGCTGTTTTTGGTGGCGTCCGATGCCGGCACAAGCCGCGCAGGAAATCGCGCATGGCACGACGGAGACGAAGGACGACGGGAGTTTTGCCGTGGAGTTTTTGGCGAAGCCGGAGCGCTCGGTTTCGGAAAAGGACGAGCCGACTTTTTCATTCACCGTTCATGCGGACGTGACGGACACGACCGGCGAAACGCGCACGGCGCAACGCAGCGTGAACATCGGCTACACCGCGCTGAAGGCGTCGCTTACGACGGACGAATGGCAGACGGTGACGAAGCCCGTGGAGATTGCGATTTTCACACAGACCAACGATGGGGAAGGGCAGGCGGCGGAGGGCGTGATGAAAGTCCATCGGCTCAAGCAGCCCGCGCAGGTCGTGCGCCCGGACATCACCGAGCGTCGTAGCAGGCCGCGCCGTGGGCCGCAGCCGCTCGTGGCGAAGGAACCGGAGGTGGATCCGGGCAATCCGAATTCGTGGGAACTCGGCGAAGTCGCGGCGGAAAGTGCGTTCAAAACCGACGGCGCTGGCAAGGCGGCGCTGCCATTCCAACTCGCAGCCGGGCCGTATCGCGCGATGCTGGAAACGAAGGATCGCTTTGGCGAAAAAGTCACCGCGCAGTTGCAGTTCAACGTGCTGAAGCTCGACAACAAACCACTCGCCGTGCGCGTGCCGAATATCGTGGCTGCGCCGAAGTGGACGCTGGAGCCGGGCGCGGAATTCATGGCGCTGTGGGGCACGGGTTACGCGCAGGCGCGCGCTTTTATCGAAGTCGAGCATCGCGGGAAAATGATGCAAAGTTTCTGGACGGAAAACGGACTGCCGCAGCAGCAGGTGAAGCAGGCGGTGACCGAGGCGATGCGCGGTGGTTTTACGCTGCATATCACGATGGTGCGCGAGAACCGCGCGTATCTCACTTCGCGGCGAGTGGACGTGCCGTGGAGCAACAAGGAACTGACGGTGAAGTGGGAGCATTTCACATCGAAAATGGAGCCTGCGCAGAAGGAGACATGGACAGCCGTCGTTACCGGGCCGGATGCGAAGAAGGCCGTCGCGGAGATGGTGTGCGCGCTCTACGACCAGTCGCTCGACGCATTCAAACCGCACCGCTGGCAGCAGGCATTCGGCGTGTTCCGGCAGGACTTCTCGCGGCTGAATATGCAGTTTCAGAATGTGCTGAAACCGCTCCAGCATTTGAACGGACAATGGGATTTTATTCAAAAGGATCCGTCGTTCACGTATCGGAAGTTTCCCGATGCAATCGCGGGAATCCACTGGAACGGCGCGCTTGGTATGTCGGGCATGATGCCGGGCATGATGGCGGGCAGGAGTAGCGGGTGGCGTGGTGAAGCGATGCCGATGGCAGCAGCCGCACCGATGAAGAGTATGGCAAAGGGGGCGCCGGAACAACCGGCATCCTACGCAGCAGAGGCAAACGATGTTCGTGCTCAGAACAAGAATGATGGCGATGTGGGCGTTCCTGCGCCTGCGCCAGCGATGGATCTCGGCGCTGTGACTGCGCGGAAAAACCTGAACGAGACAGCGTTCTTTTTTCCGCAACTCGTCGCTCGTGACGATGGCTCGGTGGCGATGGAGTTCACGATGCCGGAGGCGCTGACGACGTGGCGTTTCATGGGTTTCGCGCATGACCGCGAACTGCGCTCGGGCTACATCGAAGACAAGGTTGTGACCGCTAAGGACATCATGGTGCAGCCGAATCCGCCGCGCTTTTTGCGTGAGGGCGACGCGCTGGAGTTCACCGTGAAAGTCTCGAATCAATCCGCCACGCATCAGTCCGGCAAAGTGCGCCTCACGCTCGCGAATGCACGCACGGGCAAGACAGTGGATGCCGACTTTGCGAATGCGATCACGGATCAAACTTTCGATTTACCATCGCACGAGTCGCATAGTTTTTCGTGGAAACTCAAAGTGCCCGATGGCGCGGAGCCGCTCAGCTACAAGGCCGTCGGCTCGACGGAAAAACTCTCCGACGGCGAGGAAGGGCTGCTGCCCGTGTTGTCGCGGCGCACACTCGTGACGGAGTCGCTGCCGCTGCCGATTCGCGGGGAGCAGACGAAGAAGTTCGAGTTCACGCGGCTCATCGAATCGGGAAAATCCGACACGCTCAAGTCGCAGAGCCTCACGGTGCAGATGGTGTCGAACCCTTCGTGGTATGCGGTGATGGCGCTGCCGTATCTCATGGAGTTCCCGCACGAATGCAGCGAGCAGACGTTCAACCGCCTCTACGCAAATGCGCTCGCGCGCCACATCGCGGCGTCCGACCCGAAAATACGCGGCGTGTTTGATCAATGGAAAGGCACGCCCGCGCTCGATAGTCCGCTGGAAAAAAATCAGGACATCAAGGCTGTCCTGCTCGACGAAACGCCGTGGGTGCGGGAGGCGAAATCCGAGAGTCAGGCGCGGCGGAATGTCGGCATTCTTTTCGACGACAACCGGCTCAACGACGAGACGGCGCGTCTGCTGCGCAAGCTCGCGGAGATGCAGCTCGGCGATGGCGCGTGGCCGTGGTTTCCCGGTGATCGCGGGGACGACTACATCACGCTCTACATCACCACGGGCTTTGGGCGTCTGCGCCATCTCGGTGTGAAAATTGACACGGCTCCTGCCATCAAATCACTCGCGCGGCTCGATGGATTGATTGATCGCATCTACCGCGACATCCCGGCGAATCTGCGCGATGGCAATCACCTCAGCCCCACGATTGCGTTCTATCTTTATGGACGCAGTTTTTTCATCGCGGAAAAACCCATCGCACCCGCGCACAAAGAGGCTGTGGATTATTTTCTCGGACAAGCGCGCAAACACTGGCTCGCGCTCGGCGACCGTCAGCCGCAGGGACATCTCGCCATCGCGCTGAAACGCTTTGGAGACAAGGACGCCGCCGTAGGAATCATGAAGTCGCTGCAAGAGCGCTCGGTGAGCAACGAGGAGATGGGGATGTTTTGGCGCGACACGGAACATTCGTCGTCGTGGTTCCGCGCGCCCATCGAATCGCAGGCGCTGATGATTGAAGCGTTCGACGAAGTGATGAACGACACGAAGGCCGTGGAAGACTGCAAAGTGTGGCTCTTAAAACAAAAGCAGACGCAGGATTGGAAGACGACGAAAGCGACCGCCGATGCGATCTACGCGCTGCTCCTGCGCGGCGACAACTTGCTCGCCTCGGATGCGCTCGTGGAAGTCTCGCTCGCCGGCACCACCATCAAGCCCGAGAAAATTGAAGCGGGCACCGGCTTTTACGAAGAGCGATTTGCGCGCGGCGAAATCAAACCCGAGCAAGGACACATCATCGTCAAGAAAACCGACAAGGGCGTTTCGTGGGGGAGCGTCCATTGGCAGTATCTCGATGACATGGCGAAAATCACCGCCTACGAAGGCACGCCGCTCAAGCTGACGAAGACGCTTTTCACCAAGCAACTCACGAAAAATGGCCCGGTGCTCGAAGCGGTAAAAGGCGCGGTGAAAGTCGGAGATGAACTCGTCGTCCGCATCACGCTGCACACGGATCGCGATATGGAATACGTCCATTTGAAAGACCATCGCGGCAGCGGCACCGAGCCGGTGAACGTGCTTTCGCAATTCAAATTCCAAGACGGACTCGGCTACTACGAGACGACCCGCGACACCGCGAGCCACTTCTTTATTTCGTATCTACCGAAGGGAAACTACGTCTTTGAATACACCACGCGCGTCGTCTATCGCGGTCGCTACCAGACGGGCTTCGCGAGCATCGAGTGCATGTATGCGCCGGAATTTGGTGGGCACTCGGAGAGCATTTGGGTGGAGGCGGAGTAGGAGGCTCGCCAAGTTTATGCGGGCTCTGGTAGTTGCACTGCGTGGCTACGATTATCACACATCCCGCCGTTCCGTTGGCCGTGGCCGTCGCACTTGGTAGCCGCGCGATTCCACTGCGCCTGTTGGAATTTGGAGTGCTCTGTGCGATTCTTCCCGACGTGGATGTAGCGATGTTCAAGCTGG
>JAYUIF010000307.1:0-3339 GCA_043766295.1 Spartobacteria bacterium
TTAATGCACGCGAAGTATCATTCAGAGGACATTTCGAGGGCATTTTTAGGGTGCAAGGATTTGCAAGATAGGGGGTGTTTCTGTTGACGCCTCATTGACAGTAACCGCTAGAAATGCGGCACGTTTGCGCACGCACGTTCGCAGATGTGTAAGTGTAAATAGCTTCCGCAGAGTTACATAATCGGATTATGAGTCCCCTGCTCTGACCATTGAGCTACAGGCCCGTTGCTATTGTTAGATCGGCGACTCTACACACGTTATCCATTCACAATCCAAGGTTGTTTTACACGAATGCGAACAAAATCGGGGAGAAAAATAAAACCCGCGCAGTGCGGAGACCGAGGGTCGCACTGCGCGGGCTTCGAGGAGGAATCCGTTGGGTTAAGGAACGGTTCCGGGTGATTGTTTAGCGCTTGCTGAATTGGAAACGCTTGCGGGCTCCGGGTTGGCCGGGCTTTTTGCGCTCTTTCATCCGCGAGTCGCGGGTGAGCAGGCCCTCGGCTTTGAGCGCGGGACGATTCTCTGCGTTCACTTGTAGGAGCGCGCGGGCGATGCCGAGGCTGGTCGCGCCGGCCTGACCGGAGACGCCGCCGCCTTTGGCGTTCACGGCGATGTCAAAAGTGTTGATGGTCTTGGTGATTTCCAAGGGCTTGAGCACGGCGCTTTGCTGCGCGGCGACTGCAAAATAATCGGCGTAAGGACGGCCGTTGATGACGATTTTGCCGGTGCCGGAGGTGAGGCGGACTTGCGCGCTGGCGGTCTTGCGGCGGCCTGTTGCTGAGTAGACGGTGGACATGGAGCGTTAGGAAAGCTTGGCGATGGCGACGGGGTTTTGCGCGGTGTGGGGATGAGTGGCGCCGCTGTAAACTTTGAGCTTGGTGATCTGCTGGCGACCGAGGCGGGTGTGAGGAATCATGCCCTTGATGGCGCTCTGGATGATCAATTCCGGGCGACGAGCGCGGCGGGCCTTGAGTGTCTCAGTCTTGTGCCCGCCGACGTAGCCGGAGAAGGACATATATTCCTTCTGCGTTTCTTTTTTGCCAGTCACGCGGACTTTGGCGGCATTGATGACCACTACGAAGTCGCCGGTGTCCACATGCGCTGTGAAAATGGCTTTTTCTTTGCCGCGAAGCAAAGTTGCGGCTTTGACGGCGACGCGCCCCAGCACTTCGTTGGCGGCGTCAATGACCCACCAGTTGCGCTGCACTTCGTTTGTTTTTGCGGAAAATGTGCCCATGGCTTTAGAAAAGAGGCGCGGAACCTAGGAATCGCGGCGGTGGGTGTCAACGCATCTTTTTCCAAAGATCGCACTTTCGCGCCGCTACGTAGCTGAAACGCCATTTTTCCAAAGCCCGAAATGTCGCATCGCCTCGACGACACCGGCGCTCGCAGCACCTTGCGCAAGGTAGCCGCCCGCGGTGCGCACGGTGAGTTTCACTTCCTCGCAGGAATTGGAAGGACACATCACAAATCCGGCAAAGCGACCATCGAGCATCGCCAGATCATTGTGATGATCGCCGGCGGCAAAGACCTGTTCGCGCGGGACGCCGAGTTTACGCGCGAGTTCGCCGAGCGCCGTGCCTTTGCTGTAATTGACGTGGCAAAAGCGCACGTAGATCGTGTTGCGCTGATAGCTAAAGAGCGGGAGCCGCGCGCGCAGCTTGTCGAGAAAAAGACAGAGCCGATCCATATCCGCATCGCTCGTTGTCACTGCGCCGATGAAGCGCCCGCGATCGTGAATCGCATTCGCGCCATCGAGCTTTTCCAAAAACAACAGCACCTCCGCGAGCAGCGGCTCTGCGAGGTGAAACATCACTGCGTAGTCGCGCGCGGCCTGCCCATTCCAATCGCCGAACGGCTCCCATCCTCCATCATTCGCACGGCGAAAAACATCGCGCTCCTCCACGATGGCGAAGTCCGGCTCGATGGGAAATTGGAACTCCTTTTTCAGCCCCTCATCGAGATGCCACAGCGTCCGCCCCGTATTCACCGCCCACTGCACACCCTGCGCGCGCAGTTCAGTCAGCATCGCAAAAAGCTCCGGCACCACCGCCGGTTTTTGTTCGTGATTGATGAGCGTCCCGTCGAAATCCGTGCTGAGCAATTTAATCATGTGTTGTGTATTGAGAGTGTGTCATGGTCGCGTGCGTCGTCCGCAGCAAAGTCGGCGACACTCCACTCTCACGCGAAAACTCACAACCCGAAATGAAAAACGCCTACGAACTCGCCATGGAACGCCTGCAAAAGCAGTCGCCCGTCACCAAAATCAACCCCGCGCAAAAAGCCGAACTCGCCAAACTCGACGCACTCTACAAAGCCAAAAAAGCCGAGCGCGAACTTTTCCTCCGGGGCGAAATCGCCAAGGCACAGGCGCAGGGCGACGCCAATTCCGTGGACGAACTCCAGCTGCAACTCAGCCACGACCTCCGCCGCATTGAGGGCGAATTGGAAAGCAAAAAGGAGAAGGTGCGGGCGGGAAAGTAGGACGCGCCTTTGAGGCCGCTGCACAAGCAAGTAAAAGTTCCTCCGTCGCCTCATATTTCCCTTGCGCAATAGCGATACCATAATACTTATTTCCCGTGCCGAGAAAAATCCGTGAACTTGAATCTGACTTAAAGCGGGCTGGATTCATTTGCAGCCCCGGCAAGGGGAGCCATCGCAAATGGAAACACCCCTTAGGCCCGCAGTTCAACATGAGCGGCAAATCCGGCGATGACGCAAAACGCTATCAGGAAAAGGGCGTCGCTGAAGAAATCCAAAAAGTAAAACGCAACCAGCCATGAAAACCGACACCAGAAAACACGCCAGCCGCTATGTGAAAATCGTCGAGTGGTCGGATGAGGATCAGTGCTATGTCGGCCGTTGTCCCGAGCTTTTCGGCGGTGGCACCCATGGTAAGGACGAAGCCAAGGTGTATGCGGAATTGTGTGCAATGGTGGAAGAAGCCATCGAAGACAGACTGGCCGAGAAGAAACCCCTCCCGCCTCCGGCCACTGCGCAGAAATACAGCGGCAAATTTCTCCTCCGCACAGGGGCGGAACTGCACAGGGCTCTCTCCGTCCGTGCATTTCGCGAGGGAAAAAGCCTCAACCAAGTCTGCTTGGAGGCGTTTCAGCTTTCCACCATACCACACAAGGTGAATGGGAAAAAACTCCAATCTGCGTAGCCTCCCGAGCCAAAGCTGGGGGTAACTTTTCCTCCGGGGCGAAAACGACGGGCAGCACCCGCACCTATTTCCTCTACGATGGGTGGAATCCCATCGCGGAATACACCGGGGCCGTCCACACGACTGGGACGCCTCCCGCGCTCACGCTGGTGCGGACGCATCTTTGGGGGACG
>JAYUIF010000308.1:0-3338 GCA_043766295.1 Spartobacteria bacterium
CAGCTACGGTTTTGTCGTCGCTGCTTCGTGTGTCTGGTCTCTCTTCACCACAACCAACGAAAGACCAAACACACACATCCATGAAAATCACCATCACACTCATCGCAGCCTTCGCTGCGACTGCCGCGCTTCATGCGCAATCTCTCACTCCGACTGCCGGCCATTCCGCCACGCAGCTATTCCAGACTGGTGCCGGGCTGACCATTGGCGGGCTCGAAGCCGATGACTCCGGCAACGTCTATTACCTCGTTGGCAGCTTCTCTTCGTCCACGAAACTCATGCGCCGTAGCGCAGGGGACAGCTATGCCACGGAGGCCACGCTTTTTGACTATGGCTCATCCGTCTATGGCTCGTTCGTGCGGCTGAATACGGGCAAGCTCTACTTTGGTGAAAATTCAGCGGGCACGATCCGCACGTTCGATCTCTCGGACTCATCCGTGAATCTGCTCGCGACAGTGGGCGGAAATTACGATCTCGATTTCGGCGGTGGCTACGGCTGGCTCTCGGTCAATCCGGGATACGCGACTTATGCCCTGCAAAATGAAGTGCGGAAATTAAATCTTTCCAGCGGGGCCACGACGACTGTGCTGACTTCGGCGGACTATTCCGGCCCGGTGGCGCTGGATGCATCGGGGACGTTGTATTACGGGGCCACTCAATACGGCGCGGGAGGGAATATTTTTAAATACTCCGCCGCCGATCTGACAGCGGGCGGCCTCGGGCTCGATGTCGGTCACAAGTATATCGAAAACCCAGCCAATGCTTATTTTTCCTACGGCAGCGATGGCGCTCTCTACAGCACCGATTTTGCGAACATCATCCGCTACACACTCGGCGCGAGTCCTGCCGGGCAGACGTGGGCTACGAGTTTGCAGTCTATCGGCAATCTGGCCGAGGAATCTGGCACTTTATACGCCACGGTCACCAACTACGGGACGAATCGCAGCGCAGTTTTTGCAGTGGTGCCCGAGCCGGGGACGACGCTCTTCGTGGTGGCGGGAATCGCGGGAATGGCTCTGCGCCGTCGCCGCCGCTGAGTCCTTGCGGGACACGCTTTTATAGAGTCCACTAACGCCGTGCGTTTTGTCCTGCCCACTATCCTCGCTGCCTCGACTGCGCTTGCAGGCCCCTACGCTCCGGCTGTGGGGCAGACGGGCTCCACGGCGATTTATAAAAGCGATGCCGCCATTGTTGGGTGGGCCACGAGCGTCACCGGCACGCTTCGCGGCCCGACGAATATTTCCGTTCCGGGCAGTCTTCCCGCATCGCAGGGGACGGAAAGTGATGTCCTCGGCCCGGCGAATAGTGACGTCAGTGATTCATTCAATGTCCTCAGTCTCGGCGACGGCGGACGAATCACGGTTGCCTTCGCCAATCCCATCGCCAACGGGCCGGGCGCTGATTTCGCGGTGTTTGAAAATAGCATCAACGACACCTTCCTCGAACTCGCCTTCGTCGAAGTGAGCACCGACGGCACCAACTTCTTTCGCTTCCCCGCCGTTTCACTCACTCAAACGAGCACACAAGTCGGCACCTTCGGCTCGCTCGATACGACGAACCTTTACGACTTCGCCGGCAAATATCGTCGCGGCTACGGCACGCCATTCGATCTGGCCGAGCTTACTGGCGTTCAGGGTCTCGACATCCAGCAAATCAATTTTGTTCGCGTCGTGGATGTCGTCGGCTCCATCAATCCTGCCTACGCCACCTACGACTCGCTGGGCCACATCGTGAATGATCCGTGGACGACTGATTTCGCCACCGGCGGCTTTGATCTCGATGCGGTCTGCGTTCTCCACCAAGTCGTGCCCGAGCCCGCTTGCGCGGTGTTGTGTTTAGTGGGCGGAGCACTGCTCATTCGTCGTCGTCGCGCACATTGAGCCATGAAAGCGCGCGGCTTTACCCTCATCGAGTTGCTCGTTGTCATCACCATCATCGGCATCCTCGCCGCGCTGTTGTTTGCCGCGATCCAAAGCATCCGCGAAGGTGGAAACGCGACGCAATGCACGAACAATCTCCGCGAACTCGCCTCTGCGAATTTGCACTACGCCGGTGAGCACGACGGGCGGTTTTGCCCAGCGCAGGAGCCCGGAAATAATATCCGCTGGCACGGTGTCCGCACCTCCAACAGCGCGCCATTTGATCCAACGAAAGGCCCGCTGGCTCCGTATCTCGGCAGCGAGGAGCGCGTCAAACTTTGCCCCACATTTCGCGACATCATCAAAGGAGCAGACAGCTTTGAAAATGGCAGCGGCGGCTACGGCTACAACGCCGTCTATGTCGGCGGCACACCTTCGAATAATTGGCTGGGGGAAATCACCACCAACATCGTCTCTCCCTCCAACACGGTGATGTTTGCGGATTGCGCGATGAGCAGGGACAACGGAGTGCAGGAGTATCCATTCGCCGAACCGTGGGAATGGGTCTCCCCGATCGGCGCACTCTCCGGCGCACTCTCACCGAGCGTCCACTTTCGCCATCGTGGAAAAGCGAATGTCGCTTGGTGCGATGGGCACGTCACCGCAGAGTCGCCGTCCAAACTCGGCGGAACAAACTATTACGGCGGAGACGACGCCAAACAGCAGATCGGTTGGTTCGGTCGCAGCGAGGAAAACGGATACTGGAACCCGCGCCACGAGTCGCAGTGAGGTCGCGCTATTTTTTCGGCGGGACAACAAAGATGGGGATGTGCGCTTTGTGGCGGACGGCTTCGATGGTGCTGCCGTGGATGATGTCGCCGACGAGCCGGTGCCCGTGCGAAGCGAACGCGATGAGATCGCACTGTTCGCTGCCGGCGATTTTCAGGATTTGATCGGATGGACTTCCCATCGCGAGGCGCACCGAGACTTCCAGTCCGCTCTCCGCGCGCAGGCGTGCGGCGGTTTCTTCGAGGTAACGCATGTCCTCTTTCATCTCCTCGGACTCGGCGAGATTGAGCTGATCGAAATTGCGCGCGGCCCAGCCGTCGGCCACGTGCAGCAGCAGCAGTTCGCTTTTCATCAGCGTGGCGAGCTGTGTGATCGGCGCGAGGAGTTCCTGATCCGATGGCGTGGTGTCGAGGGCGACGAGAATTTTGCGATACATGACGGTGATTTTTTAGAAACCCAGCGCATCCTGCCAAGACTGCGGCGTGAATTTATCGAAAAGATATTTGATGTTCAGAACGACGATGATCGCGGCGGCGCTCCATGCAAGAATCTTGATCCAGAGCGGGTTCACAAATTTCCCCATCTTCTCGCGGCAGCCCGTGAAAATGAGCAGCGGGATGACGGCGAAGCTGAGCTGCATCGAGAGGATCACCTGGCTCCAGATGAGCAGGTCGGTCGTCTTTTCCTCGC
>JAYUIF010000309.1:0-19159 GCA_043766295.1 Spartobacteria bacterium
ATGCGCCGGCTACTGGCTGAAGGACGCCGCCGCGCGCGGCATCCAGCACATCTGCTGGGACGGCTGCATGTTCCCGAATGCGAAGCTCGAACAGGCGCAAACGTGGAACGCGATCCTCGACGTGATGATCAAAGTCCGCGCCGCCCACGGCTGGTAGGCAGCTTCAACCCGAACGCTGCGATTGAGGGCCATAGGCCCAACTCCATACTAGCCTTGGGCAACACCGAAGGAAAGCTTTGCCCTACAGACAAAGGGCTGAAAGCCCGGCTCCAAATCATGCGCGAATCCGTCAGCAGTGGGATCGGGCTTTCAGCCCTCTTGCCGTCTTTGGTTTTCAGCCTAGGCCGACGCTCGTGCCTCGCTTTGGCCTAGGGCAACGTTGGGAATTTGTTTACTACCCCGCGTGTCCCCCGCGCTCGTTTCCGCCGCTATTGGGCACCGCTCACGTCGGCTGGCGAACGTTATCGGAAAGCCGTGGAAAGCGATGGCTGTGTTTGCACTTGGCCTGTTTGCACCCATCGAATCGCCCGCAAACCCGCATGAACAAGAAAGGTGGCTGGAGAGGGAATCGAACCCCCGACACGAGGATTTTCAATCCTCTGCTCTACCAACTGAGCTATCCAGCCTTTGAGAGGGCGGGGAGAATGCACGCGCTGATTTTCTTGGCAAGCGGTTTTCCAAATTTCGCGCTGCTTTTGCGTGGAAACAGGATCATTCCTTTCCTCGCTTCATGCCTTCCAAATTCATCCCGAAACTTTCTGCATCACTTCGCTCAACCGGAACGATGCAGATGGAACTACAGAGGACACAGAGGGCACGGAGGGGAAATGAATGATTTTCAAAGACGCAGAGAGCAAAACCAAAGGTGCGAGTCGGCTTTACGAATGTTTTCTCTTCGTCATTCATTGCATCGCATCCGCTTCATTTTTTCACCATGAAGGACATGAAGAGCATGAAGTAGAGATTTCATGACTTCATGGCTTCCTGCTTCACCTTCGCGATTTTTTAAGCAGGAAATCAGGAAACCAGGAAAGTTTCGAGAAACGTGCCCTGCCGTCTTACTTCATGCTCTTCATGGCCTTCATGGTAAAAATCAACCGCATCGCTCCGCTATGGAGGCGTGGTTGGCTGGGGAGGCGCGGGAACTATTGTGGCCGTGGGCACCGGCGGCACGGGCGGCGTGGGGGGCGGCGTGTTCGCACGACGAGCGGGTGACGGAGCGGGTGCGGTGGTTCTGATGATCTCTTCCAACTGAGCGGCCCATGACTGCGCTTCCGGGTGATGGGGGAAGGTTTTCAGCACGTTGAACATTTCGCCGATGGCGCGATTGCGGAAGCCGAGCAGGAGCACGTCTTGCGAACGGGCCCAGAGAAGTGAGGGGCGTTTCACCTGCGTCCATTCGCGCTGCTCGATGTCGAGTTTGCGTTCGGCGGCGCGGTCGGTTTCGCGTTTGATCGTCATGTCCCAGTATTCGAGCAGTCGTGGATCTTTGTCGGTGCGGAACTGCGGCACGATGATGGACTGATAAATCCCCTCCAGATTTCCCGGCGTCATTTCCCAAGCAGACGGTTCGCCTTTTTTCTTTCCGCCGTATTCGCTGAGGAGTTCGCCGAGTTGCAGCCAGCGGGCGACGGGGCTTTCGGTGATGGCAGTGCGCAGCAACTGATCGTGCATTCGCTTCACGGCTGCGTCCTCGATGCTCTGTTTTTGCGGCGGGCCACCGCGCTCGTGCTCCTTTTTAATTTGATCATCGAGATGGTCTGCGGCGGCTGTGTCGATCTGGAGCTGCTTGGTGTATTCGATGACTTGCGGCAACAGTTGCTTTACATCGCTGCCGCCCGAGTGCTGGAGCGAGAGAGACAGCCATTGCAGATGCAACTTCGCTGCGTTTCCGCACAGTTTACTTCCCATCGTCTCGCCCTCCCCTTCCTTCCAATTGTGCATCGCGGTGCCTTCATTTTTTGCACCATCAAACTGCACCGCTTTCACTGCGTCCCTCCAAAGCGCCGCCGATTTCTCGGCACTCTGCGATGCGGCGGAAATTTGGGCGTATGCTTGATTGCGATGGGTTTTTACTCCCGTGTCGTTGATTTCGCGGATTTGTTTGAGCGATTGCAAAAGCTGCCCCGCATCCACGGGCGGCGCGTCACCGACTTGCGCGAAAGTATGCGAAGCGAATGCTGTGATTGTGGCGATGAGGATCGTTTTTTTCATATCGGGAGTGCGGGCGTTCTGACTAAGCGGAGTTCCGGTTTATTCACAGAATAACTTCCCGTCTCACTCGATATTCATCACGAGTTTCCACACGCGCTCCTGCACGCGGAACATTTTCTTTTTCGCCGCCGGGGTGGTGTCGTCGAAGCCATTCAGATGGAGCAGGCCGTGGATGATGTAGAGCGCGAGTTCGTGCTCCACGCTGTGGCGGTGTTCTTTTGCACAAGCGAGCGCGGTCTCGGCGCTCACGACGATCTCGCCGTGGTCGAAAGTGATCACATCCGTCGCGCCGGGGATGGCCATGAATTCCATATGCACGCGTGCAATCGTCGCGTCGCTCACCACTGCGACATCAATCATCGGGAGTTGTCGCAGCGGAAATTTTCCATCGCCCGAGTGGAGGACGCACTCAGCGAGCGCCACATTCGCCGCACGCCGCAGCCATGCGAGGTCGAAGCGCACTTTGCGCTGCTTGTTCATCACGGAAATCTCCATCGCCGCGACTCCACGCCAACACGGGCATCAATGCGAGCGCCTTTTCATGCGCGCTACGGCACATCGTTGGCGCGCTTGCCGCAGAGCATTTCGCCCGATACACGGGGCGGACTATGAAAACGCTGCTCTCACTTTCCGCCATCTGCGGGCTCACTTTTGGAGCGCGTATTTTTGCGGGCGATTCCTTCACGGACCCGGCGAATGCGGGGCCGGACTTTGCGGTGCAGGGTGAATACATCGGCGAGAATTGTTCGGCGCAGGTCATCGCGCTCGGCGATGGGAAATTTCACATCGTCGGCTGGAAGCCCGGTCTTCCCGGTGCGGTGGCGGATTTCGAAAAGAAGGCCGATGTGGATGCGGCGCGCGAAGGCGACAAGGTGATCTTTAATAACAACGGCTGGAAGGGCGACATCGCGAATGGAGAAATCCATGGCGTGAACGAGGACGGTAAACCTTGGACGCTGAAAAAGACGGAGCGCAAATCCCCCACGCTCGGGGCGAAGCCGCCAGCGGGGGCGGTGGTTCTTTTCGACGGAACCAATGCGGACGCTTGGAAGGACGGAAAACTCGACAAGGAAAATAATCTCATCTGCGGCGTGCTGAGCAAACAGGAGTTTGGCGATGCGACGCTGCATGTGGAATTTCGCACGCCATTCATGCCGTCGGAGCGCGGGCAGGGGCGCGGCAACAGCGGCGTCTACGTGCAGGATCGCTACGAGTGCCAGGTGCTCGATTCATTCGGGCTGAAGGGCGAGAACAACGAGACGGGCGGTATTTATTCCAAGAGCAAGCCGAAGCTGAATGCGTGCTTCCCGCCGCTGAGTTGGCAGACGTATGACATCGAATTCGAGGCATCGAAGTGGGACGCGAGCGGCATGAAAACGAAGAACGCGGTGTTCACGGTGCGACTCAACGGCATCCTCGTGCAGGATAAAGTCGAGGTGAACAGCGCGACGACCGCCGCCGGTCGCAAAGACGGGCCGGGGCCGGGGCCGATTCAACTTCAGAATCACGGAACGCCGGTCGTTTACCGGAACATTTGGATCGCGGAGAAAAAACAACCATGAGGAGCATGACAGGCTACGGACGCGGCCAAAGCGTCTTTCACGGAGCGAAGTTCACGGTGGAATTAAACTCGGTGAACAGGAAGCAGAGCGATGTGGTGATCAATATCCCGCGCGAGCTTGCTGAGCTGGAGCCGCGCGTGCGCGATGCGATCAATGCGGAGGTGACGCGTGGTCGCCTGACGGTCGTCATCGCATTTCACGCAGGAGCGACGACGCAGAGCCTCGCGCTCGATAGCAAACTGGCGCGCACTTATCTGCGGGCGATGCTCGATTTAAAAAACGAACTCGGCCTGGGCGGCGAGATCACCATCGAGACCATCCTCCGCGCGCCCGGTGTGCTCAAAGCTCCCGAAGAACAACTCTCCGTGGATTCCGCATGGCCGCACGTCGAGACCGCACTCGGCGAGGCGCTCGCGGATTTGCTCAAGATGCGCGAACACGAAGGCGCGCATCTGGCAAAAGACCTCACCAAGCGACTGAAGATCGTGCGCGATGCCGCGAAGAAAGTAGGCAAACTCCAGCCGGGCGTGCTGAAACGATACCGGCAGAATTTGCAGGAGCGCATCCAGCGCGCGGGGCTTGAGCTTTCACTCGATGACGAGCGGCTCGTGAAGGAAGTCGTCGTCTTCGCCGACAAAAGCGACATCTCCGAGGAACTCACGCGGCTGGATAGCCACTTCGAGCAATTCGCAATTCACCTAGGTAAAAACGAACCTGTGGGCCGCACGCTGGAATTCATGTGCCAGGAAATCGGACGTGAATTCAACACGCTCGGCTCCAAGGCAAACGACGTGGAAATTTCACAGCTTGTCGTGACATGCAAAGCTGAGATGGAAAAAATCCGGGAACAAATTCAGAACATCGAGTGAGCACGCGCCATGGCATCGTCTTTGTGATCTCCGCGCCTTCCGGCGGCGGAAAGAGCACGCTGTTGCGAATGCTCGGCGATGAGCCGGACTTTGTTTACTCGGTGAGTTGCACGACGCGCCAGCCACGGGCGGGCGAGGTGGATGGGCGCGACTACCACTTTCTGAGCGTCGCGGAGTTTGAGCGGCGCGTCGCTGCGGGAGAATTTCTCGAACACGCGCTCGTCCACGGCAATCACTACGGCACGCTGCGCCAGACGGTGCAGGAGAGTCTTTCCGCCGGGCACGACGTGCTCATGGATGTGGACATTCAGGGCGCTGCGCAAATCCGCGCCAACGCCGATGCACGCATGAACGGGGCTCTCGTGGATATTTTCCTCATGCCGCCAAACATGGCCGAACTCGAACGCCGCCTGCGTCGCCGCAACACGGAAACCGCCGAGCAACTCGCGCTGCGGCTGTCGAACGCCGCTGGCGAAATGGCGCAATGGCGTGGCTATCGCTATACGATCATCAGCGGCTCGCCGATGGATGACTTGGAGAATTTCCGCGCTATCATGCTCGCTGAGCGGATGTGCAGTGAACGCATGAACCTGCCTTTTTGATCTAAATATGAGCGCACCAGTCATCATCCTCGGCGTCACCGGCAGCATCGCCGCCTACAAAGCCGCCGACATCGCCAGCAAACTCGTCAAAGCGGGTGCGGAAGTTCACGTCGTGATGACGGGGCACGCCACGGACTTTGTCACGCCGTTCACGTTGCAGACGCTCTCGCGCAATCCCGTCGTCACCTCCGCGCGCGATGCGCAGACGAATTGGAAACCCGGCCACATCGAACTCGCCGACCGCGCAAACCTCCTCCTCATCGCCCCCGCGACCGCAAACGTCATCGCCGAACTCGCCCACGGCCTCGCAGCGCATCCGCTCGCAGAAATCGCACTCGCCACACTCGCGCCGGTGCTCATCGCTCCCGCGATGAATGGAAAAATGTGGAAGCATGCCGCCACGCAATCAAATGTCGCCACGCTAAAATCTCGCGGCGTGGAATTCATCGGGCCGGACGAAGGCCAGCTCGCATGTGGATACGAGGGACTCGGTCGTCTCTCGGATGTGGATGCAATCGTCGAGCGCGCACTCGCAATCGCACGCGCGTAATTGCGCAAACGCGCGGAATTTTTTCATCAAACGCGCAATTCTTCGCGCAATTTTCCGCAAAAGTTTTTTGTGTGCGCACAAAAAAAACGCATTCACGCAAAATATTTTTTACGCAAAAATTTTGCATTACGAAAAAGCCCGATCACCCGCCGCGCTTGTGCCAGTCAAGTTCCACAGCCGATCCGCGATTCAGATTTTCCCGATCCATTTGCGCTGATCACAATATCTTGTGCCTCGCACATGCGAAAACTTGTTGACCGTCCCATCGGTTGTGGATACTCCCAACGCCCCAGAGCAATGTCCTTCCGAAACTCTGATAGCAACAAAGCCCCTGAAAAATTTCCAATTTCCGTTAACACGGACAGAAAGGGGGTGACGAACAATGGCCGCTAAGAAAAAAGCCGCAGCGAAGAAAGCTGCTCCTAAAAAAGCTGCTCCTAAAAAAAAGGCAGCAGCAAAGAAAAAGAAATAAGGCTCACGCCGATTTCTCAATTCATGGGAGGCGAATCTATGGTTCGCCTCCCATTTATTTTCCCGCAGACATCGCGCTTCCAATCGCCGGGGCGTGAACACAGATTAGACCCCACAAATGACCAACGAACTTAACACCGCCACCACTGCCGCGCGCGAAGCCGGCGTGCTTCTGCGCGAACATTTCGGCAAGCCACCCAAGGTAAATGAGCTGCTCGCCCACGACATCAAGCTCGCCCTCGATGTGCAGACACAGGAACTCATCACGCGCCGGCTGCTCGGCGCATTTCCAGACCACGCGCTCTATGGCGAGGAAGGCATCGCTGGAAATCAGGCCAGCGAGTGGCAGTGGATCGTGGACCCGATAGACGGCACGGTGAACTACTACTACGCCATCCCCCACTATTGTGTGAGCATCGCATTGCGCCGCGCGGGCGAAATCCAGCTCGGCGTCATCTACGATCCGCAGCGCGATGAAATGTGGCAGACCGTTCGCGGCGGCCCCACTTTACTAAATGGGCGCACCGTTCGCGTCAGCGACCGCACCGATTTGAGCGAAGCCATTGTGAGCGTCGGCTTTTCCAAAAACAAAGCCACCATCAACGCCGGCATGGCCCTGCTCCCAAAATACATCGAGCGCGTCCGCAAATGCCGGCTCATGGGCAGCGCCGCTCTCGATCTCGCCTACGTCGCGTGCGGGCGACTCGATGCGTATATCGAGCAGAGCGTTTCGCTGTGGGATGTCGCCGCTGGAAAACTCCTCTTGGAAAATGCAGGCGGCACTTTTGAAATGACCACGCGACCCGACAACCCGGACAAACTCTCCATCCGTGCGTGGAACGGAAAAATCCAACTCCTCCCTCACGAATGAACCTCGTCGGAATCGGCTACGACGTTCACCGCTTCGCGGAAAATCGCGCGCTCATCCTCGGCGGCGTGAACATCCCGCACACCCACGGCCTCGATGGGCATAGCGACGCCGATGTGCTTTGCCACGCCATCGCAGACGCCATCCTCGGTGCTATCGGCGAGCGCGACATCGGCCATCACTTTCCAAATACCGACCCGCAATGCAAAGGGATGTCCTCCCTCGAAATCGTCCGCCTCGCCGTGCAACTCGTCGCCGGGCAGGGCGGGCACTTGAACAACATAGACTGCACACTCATCGCCGAAGCCCCAATGATCGGCCCGCACCTCGACGCGATGAAACGCAACCTCGCCAGCGTCCTTTTCCTCGATCCAAAGCGCGTCGGCATCAAAGCCACAACCAACGAACGGCTCGGCTTCCTCGGCAGACAGGAAGGCATCGCCGCGATGGCAGTGGCGAGCGTCGAACTCCGGTGAACGCCGCGCTTTTCGATTCGGCCTTTCTGGCCAAACTCGAGCATCTCCATCTGCTCGCGAAAAAACTTTTTCGCGGCGAGCATCGCGCAGAACGCCGCTCGCGCCAGACCGGCAGCAGCCTCGAATTTGCCGACTACCGCGAATACACGCCCGGCGACGAACTCCGCAGTATTGACTGGCCCGCCTACGGACGCCTCGAACGCCTCTTCGTAAAACTCTACGAACAAGAGCAGGACCTGCCCGTCCATTTCCTCGTGGATGTGAGCGCCTCGATGAAATGGACGCCGCCAGCCAGCCGTCCCACCAAATTGGAATCCTCCCTCCGCATCACCGCCGCCCTCGCTTACATCGCGCTGGCAAACTTGGACCGAGTGAACATCCACTATTTTGCATCGGGCCTTCTCAGCGAACTCGGCATCGCCCGTGGAAAAACGCAATTCCACAGCGTCCTAATTTTCCTACGCAGCGCACCCGAGCCCGACGGCCCGACACATCTGCTCGCGTGCGTGCGCACATTCACGCAGCGCGTGAAAAGACGCGGCCTCGTCTTTGTGCTCAGCGATTTCTTCGATCCCGCAGGCTACGAAGAGGCGCTGAGTCTCCTGCGCCACAGCAAATTTGAAGTTCACACCATCCAAATTCTCGACCCCGCCGAACTCGCGCCCACCCACATCGGCGATCTCAGCCTGCTCGAAATCGAAACGGACAAAGCGCTCGATCTCACCGTCAGCGAAAATCTTCTCCGTCGTTACCGCGACGAAATCGCCGCTTTCAACAGCAATCTGGAAACCTTCTGCCACCAGCGCAGCATCGCCCACGCAAGAGTGAGTGCCGATGTTCCGTTCGAAGATATCGTCCTCCGAATCCTTCGCGACGGCCTGATGCTCCAATGAAAACGCGCATGGCCACAAACTACCGCGCATGACATTTCTCCATCCATGGGCTGCGTGGTTTTTCATCGGTGCGCCAGTCATCGTGCTGCTGTATTTCATGCGGCTCAAAAGACGCGCGCTCCCCGTCAGCACGCTCATGTTTTGGCAGCGCATCGTCAGCGAGAGCGGACGGCGCTCGTTCTTTCAACGACTGCGGCACCTGCTTTCGCTCCTGCTGCATCTGCTGATTTTCTCGCTGCTCATCGCCGCGCTCTCGCGACCAATGTTGGATCGCAGCATCCACGATGGCGCAAGCACCGTCCTCATCCTCGACGCCCGTGCGCGGATGAACGCCATCGAGCCCGGCGGACAAACACGCTTTGCCAAAGCACTGCTGCTGGCGCGCGAGCACGCGAGTCAGGCCGCCGGCCAGCATCAAACCGCACTCATCATCCTCGGAGCCAGGCCGTCTGTCGCCGTCCCATTCACCGCCGATGAAAAACCTCTGCTCGATGCGCTGGATGTCGCGCACCCCACGGAAACCAACGGCGACCTGACCGCCGCACTCACCCTCGCTGATTCCCTTCTCACATCGCACAAAGGTGAAAACCGCATCGTGCTCATCAGCGATCACGAGCCGCCGCCCGCCACCATCCACTCGCCACTCACCACGCTGAGCGTCGCCAGCCCGCTCGATAACATCGCCATCACGCGCTTCGCAACACGTCCTCTGCCCGCAAGCCCCGAGACGAGTGAACTCCTTCTTGAAATCCAAAACTTCGGGCGCGCGCCAGCCAGCACCGATGTCGAATTGTCCTACGACGGACGACTTCTCGAAGTGAAACCTTTCACCCTCGCACCCGGCGAACGGCGTCTCGAAATTTTCACCTCAGTCCCCCGCCCCGCCCGTTCTGCGCGCGGCTGGCTCAAGGCGCGCATCACCGCACCAGATGCACTCGCGCTCGACAACGTCGCCTACGCCACGCTCCCCACCGCACGCACAGCGCGCGTGCTGCTCGTCTCGCGAGGAAACGCATTTCTGGAAAAATTCCTATCCGTTGATGCGAGCGTGAAATTCCAACTCATCGCGCCGGACGCATGGCAGCCATCGCTTGCGCCGAAATTTGAAGCCGTGATCTTCGACGGCACGCTGCCCGCCGACTTCAATCTCGCCAGCACGCAGGGCAATTTCCTTTTTCTAAAGACCACGCCTTTTGAATCCGCAACGCCGTTGGAGCAACCGCTCGTCACCGATTTGGACGCCGCGCATCCCGCGACTCGCAACGTGAATCTGCAAAACGTCTCCATCCTCCACGCCGCCGCGCTCACTCTTCCACAGCCGCACGACGGATGGACTTTCTCCGCACCGCTGCGTTCGTTCGATCACGCATTGCTCATCGCCGGCGAGCGCAAACAGCAGCGCATCGCCGCGCTTGCCTTCGATGTTTTGGAAAGCGATCTGCCGCTGCGAGTCGCCTTCCCGCTGCTGATGAACAACACGCTGCACTGGCTCGCTGGCGAGCAGTCCGGGATGCAACAGTCCGCGCAAACTGGCGAAACGATCACGCTCACCGAGAGCCAGCGCATCGCAGCAACTCCCATTATTTTGGAAAGTGAAGCGCCGCCAAAATCCGACACCACCCGCTTTTTTCAACCAACCCGCAACGGCTACTACGCACTCAGCGACGGCGACACCACGAGCTGGCTCGCGGTGAATACGTTCAGCGCGGATGAGTCCGACTTGCGCAAAAGTGGCGGCACCACTCCGTCATCCGCACCGACTGTCGCGCCAGGCAGATTCAGCGACTGGACGCTCTGGCGATGGCTCGCGTTCGCAGCATTCTCGCTGCTCGTTGCCGAATGGTGGTTGTTTCATCGGAGGAAAACTGAGTGAACTTTGAAATTTTCCATCCGTGGCTTCTCCTCACGCTGCTCGCGCTGCCGTTGCTGCTGCTTGGACAACGCCGTTCGCTTGCGGATTTCACACCATCGCAACGACGCGTGTGCCTTGCTGTCCGTGCGCTCATCCTCTCGCTCATCGCACTCGCGATGGCGGGAGTTCGGGCATTGCTCCCATCGTCGGAACTTGGCGTCCTGTTTGTCGTGGATGGCTCGTCGAGCATTTCGCCGGAGGCAGCGAAAGCGGCGCGTGATTTCGTGAGCGCAGCATTGCCTGCGCAGCGGACGGGCGATCAAATCGGCGTCGTCGGTTTTGGACACAATGCGGAGGTGTGGCAGCCGCCGATGGAAAATGCGGCGATGATGGAATGGCCGACGCTCCGCGATGCAAAGGCATCCGACGTTGGCAATGCACTCGATTTTTCGAGCGCACTCTTCGCTGCCGATCACTCGCAGCGCGTAGTGCTATTGAGCGACGGCAACGACACGAGTGGCCGTGCGTTGGAAACTGCGACACGACTCGCGCGGGCGGGCGTCGAAGTGTGGACGGTGCCGCTTCGCAATCCGACGAAACCGGAAGTGCTCATCGAGCGTGTGAACGTGCCTGCACGCTTGAAACTCGGCGAACCATTCGACCTCACCGCAAACATCCGCAGCAACGTCGTAACGCACGCAAAAGTGCGTCTGTATCAAAGCCAGTTCCTCATCGCGGAGCGGGAGATGGAGCTGAAAATTGGCGACAATGATTTCCGCGCACCGGGGCTGAAACCCGACGGGAGCTTCGTGCAATACGAAGTCGAGGTCGTGCCGGAACAGGACACCGCGATTGAGAACAACCGCGCGCTCGCCGTGGCGAGTATGCGTGGGCAGCCGCGCGTGCTGCTCGTGGATGGCGATCCCGATAAAGCACGCCCACTCGCCGAGACCCTGCGCGCCGGGAGCATCGCCGTGGAATTGCGCGGGCCGAATGGCGCTCCTCGCTCGCTGGATGATTTGCAGCAATTCGATCTCTTCCTGCTCAGCGACCTCTCCGCACTTACTCTCGGACGCGAGCAGATGGAACTGTATCGCCGATGGGTGCAGGATTTCGGCGGCGGCTTCGTTTTACTCGGCGGTGAAAATAGCTACGGCGTCGGCGGCTACTTCCGCACGCCCATTGAGCAAATGCTGCCAGTCCGCATGGAGCACAATGACCGCGAGGAATTGCCAACGGTCGCGTTGCTCATCGTGCTCGACCGCTCGGGCTCGATGACCACGCAAGTAGCAGGGCAGACGAAAATGTCGCTCGCGGATCAAGGCGCGGCGCTCGCGCTGAATGTGCTGAGTGCGCGCGACTACTTCGGCGTGCTGGCGGTGGACACACGCGCGCATGTCGTCGCACCGCTCGCGAAGCACGGCGCGAAGGAACCGATCACACAAAAAATCCTGAGCATCACGGCGGGTGGCGGCGGCATCTACATCTACACTTCGCTCGCCGAGAGCTTGCAGGCGTTGCGCGATGTGAATGCGCGCATCAAACACGTCATCCTTTTCTCCGACGCTGCGGATGCGGAGGAAAAAAACGCCGGCGAGCAGGCCGATGGCACGCAGGGCAGCGGCTCCGCACTCGATCTCGTGGCGGCGATGGTCGCGGCAAAAATCACCACGAGCGTCGTCGCGCTCGGCACTGAGCAGGACAAGGACACAGCGTTCCTCCGCCAGCTCGCCGAGCGCGGGCAGGGTCGCTTTTATCTCACGAGCGACGCGACTACGCTGCCACAGATTTTTTCCACTGAGACGATGAAAGTCTCGCAGTCCTCGCTCATCGAAGAACCCACGCAAGCCGTGCCAGTGATGCAGAACGCACTCACCGCAGGCATTGATTGGGCGCAGTCGCCGCTGCTGCTCGGCTACAACTCGACGAAGCCAAAACCGACCGCCGATGTGCTGCTCGCGACCGAGCGTGGCGAGCCGTTGCTGGCGACGTGGCGCTACGGGCTGGGCAATGCGGCGGCGTTCACGAGCGATGCGAAAGCGCGATGGGCGAGCGAGTGGCTGGCGTGGCCGGGTTACGGAAAATTTTGGACACAGCTTGTGCGCGGACTTCTGCGCAAGAGCGGCCCGGCGGCGTTTGAAGTCACGCGACGCGAAGACGGCGACCGATTGGAACTGCGCGTGGATGCGGTGACGATGGACGGCACTTTCCGCAACCGCCTGCCGATCACGATCACCGCGCGCACGCCGGACGATGCGACGCAAAACGTGGCCGCCACGCAGGACTCGCCCGGCAGTTACCGCGCATCGCTCGCGCTGCCCGTGGAGGGAACGACCGTCATCAACATCAGCTCGCCCGAACTTCCCGACGGCGGCCTCGCGCTTGCGCACACGCGGAGCTACCCGCGCGAATTTCTCAGCACGGATACGAACGAATCCTTGCTGCGACAGATCGCCGCTGCGGGTGGAGGAAAGTTCGCGCCGCAGCCCGGTGAAATCTTTGCGCGGATGGAACACCCGACCCAGCGTAGGCGCGACATTTCGGACTGGCTGCTCATCGCTGCGATAGTGCTGTTGCCGCTGGATATTTTTCTGCGCCGCAGAACATGGAGGCGGGCGTCGTGATCGAAGTTGTCCACCAGCGCGGATTGTATTTGCCGAAGCATGATCTGTGGCTCGACCCCGAGCGCAGACGCGAGTTTGCGTTCGTGTCGCACGCGCACGGCGATCACACAGCGGGGCACGCCAGTCTGCTGGCTACGAAGGCCACAGCGCGATTGATGCGCGAACGCGTGCCGGGCAAACGCACGGAATACACGCCGGAGTTTGGCGAGATTTGGGAGGTCTGCGAAGGGCGCGCGGTGTTGCTGCCAGCGGGTCATGTGCTCGGCTCCGCGCAGTTGTATTTCGAGGGCGATGGCGGTTCGCTTCTCTACACGGGAGATTTTAAACTGCGCGCCGGATTGAGCGCGGAGAAGTGCGAGTGGCGGCACGCCGAGACGCTCATCATGGAAACAACCTTCGGTCTTCCGCAGCATCGGATGCCACCGGCGGAACTCGTGCTGGAGGAGATGATCGCGTGGTGCCGCACGGCGCTCGCCGATGGCGTGACGCCGGTGCTGCTCGGCTACGCACTTGGCAAGGCGCAGGAGATTATTTGCGCGCTTATCGCAGCGGGATTGGTGCCGATGCTGCATCACAAAGTCTGGCAAATGACGCAGCTTTATCGCGAGTTGCGCCCGGATTTTCCTGCGGGCTCGGTGCGCTTCGATACGGTAGATACAAAGGGCAAGGTGCTCGTGTTTCCGCCTCACCTTGCGAGGGAGAAAGTGCTGGATCGCATCAAGAAAAAGCGGACGGCTGTCGTGACCGGTTGGGCGCTCGATAAGAACGTGACCTACCGCTTCGGCTGCGACATGGCGTTTCCGCTGAGCGACCACGCGGACTACGACGAGTTGCTGCGCTACGTGGAACTCGTGCAGCCGAAACGCGTGCTCACGGTGCATGGTTTCGCAGCGGAATTTGCCGCCGACTTGCGCCGACGCGGAGTGGAAGCCTGGGCGCTCGCGCAGGAAAACCAACTCGAACTCAAGCTCCCGCAATAGCTACGCGAGCGACTTCACTGCATCCACGACGGACTGTGCGGTCATGCCGAGAATCTCCATCACTTTTCCACCGGGCGCGCTGAGGCCGAAGCGATCTATGCCGACCACTTTGCCGTCGAGTCCCACATACTTCCACCACAGCGCGGAGACGCCCGCCTCGATGGCGACGCGCTTGCGGCACGATGGAGGAATGACTTCGTCGCGGTAGCTCTGCGGCTGTTGATCGAAGCGGAAGAAGCTCGGGATGCTGACGACGCGGACGCCTTCGCCGAGGGTCTTGGCTGCGGCGACGGCGTGCTGCACTTCGCTGCCTGCGCCGAGGAGGATCGTTTTCAAAGCGCCCGTTTCCTTTACCAAAATGTAGCCGCCCTTGAAGACGCCTTCGCGGCGGGTTTGCACGCTGGCTTCGTTCAGCATCGGCACGACTTGGCGCGTGAGCGCGAGGAAGGTGGGGCCATTTGTGCGTAGGAGCGCGGCGGCGAATGCGCCGGCGGTTTCCTCGGGATCGGCGGGGCGGATCACGTCGAGATTTGGGATCACGCGCAGGCCGCTGACGGTCTCGACGGGCTGATGCGTGGGGCCGTCTTCGCCGACGCCGACGCTGTCGTGCGTGAAGATGTAAATCGTGCCGAGCCCGCTGAGCGCGGCGAGGCGGATGCTCGCGCGGCAGTAGTCGGCGAAGACGAGGAACGTCGCGCCGCTCGCGCGGAAAAGGCCGTCGTAGGCGATGCCGTTCATGATGCCGCACATGCCGTGTTCGCGGATGCCGAAGCGGATGTTGCGGCCCGCGCGGTTGGTGGCGTTGAAGTCCTTGCTCGAATTGATGTAGTTGAGCGTCGAGCCGTAAAGGTCCGCGCTGCCGCCGATGAGATTCGGCACGGCGTCGGCGACGGGCTGGAGCACGTCGCTGCCGGCTTTGCGCGTGGCGATTTTTGCGTCCGCGGGGAACGCGGGAATCTTGCTGAGCAAATCCGCTGGCACTTGCGCGACGAGCTGCGCGGCGAGCGCGGGATTCTCCTGCTGCCATGCAGTGAAGGTGGCTTTCCACGCATCGTATTTCGCGGCGAGCGCCTTCGCGTGCTCGGCGAAATAGGTGCGCGTCTCGGCACTGACGAAGAAATGCTCGGCAGGAAGACCGAGGCCCTTGCGCGCAGCTTCGATGAACTTCGCGCCGCCTTCGCCGTGGGCTTTCGAGGTGCCTGCGACTTCGGGGATGCCTTTGCCGATGAGCGTGCGGGCGATGATGATCTGCGGTTTATCCGTCGCGGTTTTCGCGCGCTCAAACGCTTCGAGGAATGCGACCATGTCGTTGCCGTCCACTGTCTGCACGCCCCACTCGATTGCGCCGAAACGCTTCGCCGCATTTTCGCTCTGCGACTCGATGGCCATGGCGTCGAGCGTCACATCGTTCGAGTCGTAAATGAGGATCAGATTGTTCAGCTTAAAGTGCCCTGCGAATGCGATGGCCTCCATCGCGACGCCCTCCTGCATACAGCCGTCGCCCGCGAGCGCGATGATGTGGTTGTCGAAAATTTTGTGCGCGTCCGTGTTGTATTTTGCCGCCGCCATTTTCTGCGAAACGGCATAGCCCACCGCGTTCGCCACGCCCTGCCCGAGCGGGCCGGTGGTGGCCTCGACGCCCGCAGTTTCAAACGACTCGGGGTGCCCCGGTGTGTGCGAGCGGAGGGCGCGGAATTTTTTCACCTGATCGAGATCCACCGAGGCGTAGCCGCTGAGGTGCAGCCACGAATAAAGGAACATCGAGCCGTGCCCCGCGCTGAGGATGAAGCGATCCCGGTTCAGCCATTTCGGGTCGGCGGGGTTGTGGGAAAGCGCATGGCCGTAGAGGATGGCGCCGATTTCCGCGCAGCCGAGCGGCAGGCCGAGGTGACCGGAGTTGCACGTATGGACGGCGTCCATGGCGAGCCCGCGTGCTTCGTTGGCGGCGATGGAAAGGGCGTTGGTGTTGAGAGTCATTGGCGTGGTTTTCTATAGGTGAAAAGAGCGCGCAGAGTAGGAGCACACGCGGGTGCGTCAAGAACGCAGCCATCTCCTCCGCTTTTCGCAGTGTAAATCACACATCGCTGCAAAAAAATCTTGCCGTAGGAAGCGTCACCCCTATTTTGCGCGCCCTCGCATCCGCGATTCCGGGGTAGCTCAGTGGTAGAGCGGTCGACTGTTAATCGACTGGTCGTAGGTTCAAATCCTACCCCCGGAGCCAATCTGATGCTGACAGTTTAAGAACGCTCCTGATTTTCCTGCCGTGCTCCCAAGAACCACCACAAGCCTGCTTTCATCCACGTCACTGGTAGTGCTTTCTTTTATGCGCTTGCTGCTCCTCTCCTGCATTCTTTCAATCGTTTCTGCATCCGCGCAGGGTTCTGTCGTTGATGAAAAACCACTCGTGCCGCAAGCCGGTCAAAAAATTGCGCCTGTTGCGGAGGGTAAAGACGGCGGTGTTTCCGTAAAAAAACCTGCGGCTGAAAAGGCGGGCGCGAATGACAGTGCCCCCAACTCTTTACTGAATGTGAACCCGGAAACAAAGGACGAGCGGGACCTTCACGATTCGCTGATGACACAGGTGCGCGCCCTGGGTGTCGGAACTGGGAATGCAGAACACGAAACGCCAACTGAGGACTCCGATCTCGGCCAGAGCATCTGGGAGGATTTCAAACTGCCGCTGATCATCATCGGGGGGCTGCTCGTTTATTTCCTCCCCACATTTCTCAGCTTGAAAAGGAATGATTTCAAAAAAGTCTTTCACATCAATCTGCTGCTCGGATGCACGGTGGCTGCGGGCTTGATCCTGTTTTACGTCTGGAAATTTCCCGCACAGTGGCTCTACGGCTGGGCTGCTGTGAGTTGGGTGATCGCGCTGGCGCGGCTGTTTTTGAAAGACTGCGCTCAGCCGCCTGAGCGACAACGCAGACGCAGGAATCAAGCACGGACTCGCAATTGAGGGCGAGGGCGGCGCGCTCGCAATAAGACTATCTCCCGGAATTAAAGAGGCCGTGGAAAAGGCGGAGGACGGGCATCGGGTAGGGCGGGTATTCTACCCGCCGTGCTGCGTATTCTACGCAGCACACGGCGGACGTCGTGGGACATGACTCTCGCGAGAGGCCCGGCTGTCGTGCGTTCGTGTGCATTCCGTAGGATACGGAATGCGGCGGGTAGAATACCCGCCCTACCCCACACACATCGCTCGCCTTGGCCGGCTAAAGCTGCGGGCTACTTTATGGGGTGGAATTCGTCGGGGGTGAGTTTTCCGTCTCCGTTTTTGTCGAGGGTTTTGAGGCTTTGCGGGGCTTTGGAGATTTCGCCGGCGTCGAGCGTGCCGTCTTTGTTTAGATCGAGGGCTTCGATGGTGGGGTCGGCGTGAAAGCCGGGGCCGGGATCGCCTCCGAAGATTCCGCGTGGCGGGCCACCGCCGGGACCACCGAAGGGCGGGCGGTCGCCTTTGGAAAAACTCGGGTCGGGGATGCCGTGCCACTGGCGGGGGAGGAAGGGAAATTCGCTGGTGATGCAGTAGTAGTAGGTGCCGCCGGGGAACTCGGGGGTGATGCCGGTGCGTCCGTTGTTTTCGTCGAGGTCGCCGCTGTCTTTGCTAAACTCGAAGTCCTGCGTGAAGCGCCCGTCGTAGTTGCCGCCGGGGCCGTTTTCCTGCGCGGGGCGTGCGCCTTTTTTGAGACGATAGCTGGTCTTCATTTTGCGGAGCGCGCTCTTGGCGTCCTTCGCGTCGGCGTAGGCCCAGCTTGTGTAGAGCGGGAATCCATCCGCCGCCCAGCCGATGAGGAGCATTTTTTTACCATCGCCGCCGAGCCGCTCGACGAGGCCGGTGGGCAGCGCGTGGTAATGATAAGCGCCGGTGGGCTGGACGTGGGCGTTGTGTGCATCGAGGCCGAGATCGAGGAAACCCGTCGCGGCTTCGTAGCGCCAGCCGGAGCGCGGGTCGTTGTTCCAAGTCTCGCCGGTGCCGGGCTCGAAAGGGACGCCGTTCAGCGCGACTCCCCACCACCAGCCGCCGCCAAAAGTGGGCGTGGCTGCGACGACGGGCTTGAGCGGGATGCGGAAAGTGTAGCTCTGCGGCGTGGCGGTGTTCGGATTTCCGCGCCGTGGAAATGCGCCGGGCGCGTGGTCCGGCCAGCCGTTGGATTTGATGACGCGGGCATCGCCTTCGATGGTGATGCTGACTTCGTTTTTCGCCGCACCGACGGCGGGAGCACCAGTCCGCATTGTGCGCGACGGTGGCGGGCCTGCTTGCACGAGGAAAAATGCGGGCGCGCTGTCGAGCGATGCGTCTTCGACATGGCCGGGGTGGGCAAAAGCGGGCGCGCTCATGGCGGCGAACGCGATGAGAGCGATGGGAGTTTTTCGGCGAACGTGTGAGATCATGGAGTCAGCAAAGGCGGAGTTATTTTTTAACTACAGAGAACACGGTGAGCACGGAGAGGATATTCGTAAGGCAACCTGCACTCTGAAATTTGCGCTCAACAACGGCATCAATCACGCGCTTTTCCTCCGTGTTCTCTGTGTCCTCTGTAGTTAAAAAATAGAACATTCACTCGGGTGCGTTTTTTAGGGGAGTCGCCCCACAAGCAAAGAGCAGCGCCCGCGCGGACGCTGCTCCTTGTTTTGCGAGAACGTGGATTACTGTTCGAGTGGTGGACACTCGGGACGAGTTGTGTCGCCACCCTGTCCGCCGCCTTGTCCGCCGCCTTGTCCGCCGCCTTGCGGGCGACCTTGACCGGGGCCGCCGGGAGGCTGTCCGCCGGGCCCACCTTGAGCACCGGGGCGCGGTGGACGGAGTTCATCTTCGGTGAGTTTTCCGTCGCCATTCTTGTCGAGTTTCTTGAGCGACTCGGCGGCTTTGGAGATTTCGTCAGCGTCAATGACGCCATCGTGATTCAAGTCGAGTGCTTCGATGATCGGGTTCTTCGGATGTTGCCCGCCGGGGCCACCGCCTTGTTGTCCGCCTTGCTGTCCGCCGGGGCCACCATTGGGAGGCGGGCCACCGGGGCCGCGTCCTTGCGCGAAGATGCTTGATGTGAATGCGCCGATGGTGACGGCGATGATGAGGATGTGTTTTTTCATGATGTGCTTGGGTTACTTGGTTTTTTCTGTGTGAGAAAGTTTCATGGTTTGAAAATGCACGCCGTCCAAACTGCGCACACGGCATTAACTCCATCGCCGCGAGAAAG
>JAYUIF010000310.1:0-7864 GCA_043766295.1 Spartobacteria bacterium
GCCGCGCCGCATTTACATCAATGGCCAGGTGGACGGCGAGGCGACGACGAAGCTGGACATCAAAACACCGGCGCGGCTGTGGCTCGGCGGGTGGTATAATACCTACGATTTCATCGGCGATCTCGATGAGGTGCGGATTTCCAAAGTGGCGCGGTCGGCGGATTGGGTGCGGCTGGAATATGAAAATCAAAAGCCGCAACAAACGCTCGTCGGGCCGATAGTGCGGGCGGGCAATGGGTTCGCGGTTTTGCCGGCGGCGGCGATGGTGCCGGAGGGAAAGAGCGCGACTTTTACCGCGCAGGCGGGCGGCGCGCTGAAGCTGTATTGGACTTTGAAAAGCGACGGCCAGGAGACGCTCGTGGCGGTGGATCGGTTTGCGTTCACCTTCGACGCGGGCCGCGTGACGGGCGACAAGGCGGTGACGCTGCAATGCAAGGCGGTCTATCCCACCGGGGTGCAGACGAAGGACATTCCGATCACGATTAAGGAGATGATTTCCGATCCGGTTTTCACGCTCGCGGCTCCTGCGGCGTGGGATGGGCGCACGGCGATCAATATCGTGCCGCTTGTGACGAACCTCGATGCGATGCGGGCTGGTGGTGCGGGTAATTTAAAAATCGAGTGGAGCGCCGGGCCGCTCGCCGTGATCAAGGAAGTCGTCAGCAGCGAACCCGCCGGCACGAATCAACAAACCCCGACGTTGAAAGCGGCACAGCCCGGCAAGCTCATCCTCAAGCGTGCGCAGAACAGCGGGAAGCTGACGGTGACGGCGACGATCAGCAGCGGCGGCAAGTCGGTCACGCAGAGCGCGACCATTGTGGTGACGGAACCGAAGAGCGATGCGTGGGTTGCGCGCACGCCGATGAAAGACGAGAAGCCGGAGGACGGACAGTTTTACACGCGCGACGACAAGGGCGACGGCACGCTCTTTTACAATGGCACGCTGACCAACGCGGCGGACTCCGTTTTTCTCAAGCTCTACGCGGACGACAGACTCATCAAAACCGAAAGCGCCCGACCCGGCGCGGACAAATCGTATGCGCTCACGGCGAAGCTCAAGCCGGGGCTGATCAAATACAAAGTGGAGTTTGGCACGAAGGTCGGCATGAAGGAGACGGTGCTGCAAATGGTGAGCAACATCGTCTGCGGCGATGCCTACATTATCGAAGGTCAATCCAACGCACTGGCGATAGACACCGGCGAGAAATCTCCGCCGGAAACGAACGATTGGATTCGCAGCTACGGCCGTCCGCCCGCGAACGCAAAAGACGCGCCGGGCAACTTGTGGTGCAACGTGGTCTGGAAGGCGCAGAACGGCGAGAAGGCGGAACTCGGCTGGTGGGGCATGGAGCTGGCGAAGCGATTGGTCGAAAGTCAGAAGGTTCCCATTTTCATCATCAACGCCGCCGTCGGCGGAACGCGCATTGATCAGCACCAGCGCAGCGTCGCCGATCCGACCGACATCACCACCATCTACGGACGGATGCTGTGGCGCGTGCAGCAGGCGAAGCTGACGCACGGCATTCGCGGCATCCTGTGGCATCAGGGCGAAAACGATCAGGGCTCGGATGGGCCGACGGGCGGCTTCGGGTGGGAGGCTTACCAGTCGTTGTTTTTGGAAATGTCCGCCGCATGGAAACAGGATTTCCCGAACGTGCAGCAATACTACGTTTTCCAAATCTGGCCGAACTCGTGTAGCATGGCGCGCGACGGTTCGGGCGATATGCTGCGCGAGAAGCAGCGCACGCTGCCGCAGTTTTTTTCCCACATGAGCATCATGTCCACGCTCGGCGTGCGCCCGCCCGGCGGCTGCCATTTTCCGCTCGTAGGATGGGCGGAATTTGCGCGCACGATCCAGCCACTGATCGAGCGCGACATGTATGGCAAAGTGCCCGCCGCTTCCATCACGCCACCAAATTTGCGAAAGGTTTCCTTTGCCGGAAAGGACACGATTGCGATGGAGTTTGATCAGCCCGTCGCGTGGGAGGACAAGCTGGTCGGGCAGTTCTATCTCGATGGTGAAAAGGACAAAGTCGCATCGGGGAGCGTCACCGGAAATGTGCTCACGCTCAAATTAAAGGAAGCATCCGCAGCGAAGCAGATCACCTATCTCAACGAGAGCCAGTGGAGTCAGGACACACTGCTCAACGGTGCGAACGGACTCGCCGCGCTGACATTTTGCAACGTGCCCATCGAGGGTGCCGCGAAATAGGCGGCGAATGAAGCCCGCGTCGTTTTTTCACATCCCTCGGATGGGGAAAATTCAGATTTGGCAGAAGGGAACGCTGCGCTATTGCTGCCATCCGATGAAATTGATCTTCGCTGTGTTCGCATTGCTGCTCGCCGCGCTCCACGCCGCCGAGCCGCCGAACATCCTGCTCATCGTCGCGGACGACATGGGCTATTCGGATGCGGGCTGCTACGGCAGCGAGATCGCCACGCCGAATCTCGATGCGCTCGCGAAGGGCGGACTGCGGTTCACGCAATTTTACAACACAGCGCGCTGCTGGTCGTCGCGCGCTTCCATACTCACCGGATACTACGCGCAGCAGGTGCGTCGCGACACGGTGCCGGATGTGAAGAGTGGTCTGCGCGGGACGCGTCCGGCGTGGGCGAAGTTGCTGCCGGAAATGCTAAAGCCGATCGGCTATCGCTCGTATCACTCGGGCAAGTGGCACGTGGACGGCAAGCCAACGCTCAACGGTTTCGACCATTCGTATAACATCAACGATCACGATCGGTATTTCACGCCGCGCTATCACACCGAGGAGGATGTGCCGTTGCCGCCCGTCATGCCGGACAGTGGCTACTACTCGACCACAGCCATCGCCGATCACGCGATCAAATGTCTGCGCGAGCACGCGGAGAAATACAGCGCGCAGCCGTTCTTTGAATACATGGCGTTCACCGCGCCGCATTTCCCGTTGCAAGCGCCTGCGGAGGACATCGCTCGCTACAAAGACAAGTATCTGCGCGGCTGGGATGCGATGCGCGATGAGCGATGGGGGCGGATGCACGCGATGGGCATTGGCGGTAGCGCTCTCTCGCCCATCGAGCGCGAACTCGGGCCACCGTATGCGTTCCCGGCTGCGATGCAAAAATTAGGCCCCAACGAAGTGAACCGTCCGCTGCCGTGGGATGAGTTGAGTGCGGCGCAGCGGGAGTTTCAGGCGGCGAAAATGGCGGTTCACGCGGCGATGGTGGATCGCATGGATCGCGAGATTGGCCGCGTGCTCATGCAGCTTCGCACGATGGGCGCGATGGAAAATACGCTCATCCTTTTCCTCTCCGACAATGGCGCGAGCGCCGAGATGATGGTGCAGGGCAGCGGGCACGATCCGACGGCGGAGTGCGGCACGGGTGCGACTTTTCTGAGCCTCGGGCCGGGTTGGTCGAGCATGGCGAATACGCCTTTTCGCCGACATAAAACGTGGGTTCACGAAGGTGGAATCTCGACGCCGCTCATCGTGCATTGGCCGCGCGGCATCGCGGCGCACGACGAACTGCGCACGACGCCGGGCCACATCATTGACATCGTGCCGACGCTCCTCGAAGTCACCGGCGCGCATCCGCTCGATGCGTCCGCCCCGCCTGCGCCGGGCAAAAGTCTCGTGCCGCTTTTTGCCAAAGACGGCGCGATGAAGCACGATTCGCTTTGGTGGATGCACGAGGGCAATCGCGCGCTCCGTGTCGGCGATTGGAAAATCGTCGCGGCGGGAAAAGAAAGCCCGTGGGAACTTTACGAACTCAGCACGGATCGCTCGGAAACAAAAAATCTCGCCATGGAAAAGCCGGAGAAAGTCACCGAGCTAGCCGCTGAGTGGACACGCCAGGCGGAGGAATATTTTGCCGTAGCAAAGAAAGACATCCCGTCCGCACAGACCCGCCCTGCAGGGCCGTAGAAACCCAATATCGTCTTCGTGATCGCCGACCAATGGCGTTCGCAGGCGTTTGGTCTGCACGTCTTTGAAAATGATTCATTTCCCCTCCGTGTCCTCTGTGCTCTGTGTAGTTCCTTTTGCATCGTTCCGGCTATGTCTTGAAATCAAGAGCGTAACAGCAGCGGGTAAAAGCATATCTTTCCGATAGACAATCAAAACGTATCTGCTTCATTCCGCGCCTCATTCGTCCATGAATCTCGATTTTCGCGACCATCCTGCTTACGCAAAACTTTACCCGGCACCGGTGCCCAATGTGCCGCCGGTTTTTTTTCCGGAGAAGATTGCGCGCGGTGATGCGGCGCACCTCGATGCGCTCGAAGCGCAGAGTATTTTCCTCATCCGCGAGGCGTTTCATCATTTCAAAAAAATCTGTATGCCGTGGAGCATGGGCAAGGATTCGAATGTTTTGATTTGGCTCACGCGGAAGGCGTTTGGAGGGCACATTCCGTATCCGCTGCTACACATTGATACGACGTATGAATTCCCGGAGATGATCGCGTATCGCGACTGGGCCGTGGAGTATCACGGGCTGAATCTCATCGTGAAAATCAATGAGGACGCGCGAGCCGGGCGTGGCGATTACGAGGGGCGCGTGATCGGCTACGACACGACTGACCCGGTGACGGTAACGCACGAGTTGAAGACCGTCGCGCTACAACAAGTGATGGCCGAGAACCAGTGGGACGCGCTCATCACCGGCATCCGCCGCGACGAAGATCCGACGCGCGCGAAGGAGCGGTATTTTTCTCCGCGCACGAAGGATTTCGAGTGGGACTACAAGGATCAGCCGCCGGAGTTTTGGAATCAATTCACCACCTCGTGCGCGCCGGGCGAACACGTGCGAGTGCAGGCATTGCTCGATTGGACGGAGCGCGACATCTGGATGTATATCCAAAAGGAAGGCATCCCGATTCCGCAGATGTATTTCGCGCGCAAGGCAGGGGATGGGAAAAAGTATCGCTTCCGTTCGCTCGGTTGCTGGCCGATCTCCGGGCCGGTGGAAAGTGAGGCCGATACGATTGATGGCATCATCGAGGAACTCGCGAACACCAAGACCAGCGAGCGCGCAGGTCGCGCGCAGGATCACCACGAGCGCAATGCGATGCAGAAACTCCGCGCCAAAGGCTTCATGTAGGCCGCCAACGGCATCGCCCAAATCAAATTTCAGACTGACACTTTTTCATGACTTCCATTGACCAAACCCGCCGGCTCCGCGTCGTCTTCGTCGGCCACGTTGACCACGGTAAATCCACACTGATTGGCCGCATTTTCTACGACACAAAATCCCTGCCGGATGGCAAAGTGGAGCAGATGCAGGCGGCGTGCGCGGCGGAGAATATGGAGTTTGAATACTCCTTCCTGCTCGATGCGCTGCTGGAGGAGCAGGCGCAGAATATCACGATTGATACGACGCAGATTCAGTTCAAAACGGCGAAGCGGCCCTACGTGATCATTGATGCGCCGGGGCATAAAGAGTTTTTGAAAAACATGATCACCGGCGCGGCGAGCGCGGATGCGGCGGTGCTGCTCATCGCGGCGAACGAAGGCATCCGCGAGCAATCGCGGCGGCACGGCTATTTGCTTTCACTGCTCGGCATCAAGCAAGTCGTGGTGGCGGTGAACAAGATGGACCTCGTGGATTTTCAGCAGGAAATTTTCGACCAAGTGGTGCGGGACTACACCGCGTTCCTCAAAGAGATCGGCATGGAGGCGCGGCAGTTCGTTCCCGTCTCGGCGCGCAACGGCACGAACGTCGCACTGCGCGACTCCGCCACCAATCCGATGCCGTGGTATTCCGGCCCGACGATCACGGACACGCTCGATACCTTCGAGCCGCCGAAGTCGCTCACCGAACTCCCGCTGCGCTTCCCCATTCAGGACGTGTATCGCTTCGATGAGCGCCGCATCTTCGCGGGCCGCATCGAGGCGGGATCGTTGAAAGTGGGCGACACGCTCGTCTTTTCACCCGGCAGCAAAACGGGCGTGATCAAAAGCATCGAAGTCTGGAATTCGCCCGAGAAAACCAGCGCGCGCGCGGGCGAAAGCGTAGGCATCACGCTCACGGAACAACTCTTCATCGAGCGCGGGCATCTCGCATCGCATCAAGCGGACGCGCCTATCGAATCCAACCGTTTCAAAGCGCGCGTCTTTTGGATGGGGAAAAGCAACCTCGCCATCGGCCAGCGCACCAAAATCAAACACACCACGCAGGAACTCGACGCGGAAATCGTCAGCATCGAACGCATCATAGACGCCTCCACGCTCGAAGCACTGCCCGGCGAACGCGGCTACATCGCCCGCAATGACGTCGCAGAAGTCACCATCCAAGTCCGTGGCGCGCTCGCATTCGACAACGCAGATCGCAACGCCCTGCTCGGTCGCTTCGTCTTGCTCGATGGCCGGCAAGTCGGCGGCGGCGGCATCATTTTCGGCGGCACCTACTCGGATCGCACGCAGCCGAAATCAGCGAATATTTTCTGGAGCGAAGGCAACGTCATCCCCGAGCAACGCTACGCGCGCAACGGCCACAAAGGCGCAGTCGTGTGGCTCACCGGACTCTCCGGCTCCGGCAAAAGCACCGTCGCCAGCGCCCTCGAACGCGAACTCTTCAACCTCGGCATCCAGACCTACATCCTCGATGGCGACAACATCCGCCACGGTCTCAACAGCAACCTCGGATTCTCGCCCGAAGACCGCGTCGAAAACATCCGCCGCGTCGCCGAAGTCGCCAAGCTCATGGCCGGCGCAGGCGTCGTCGCCATCACCGCATTCATCTCGCCGTATCAAGCCGATCGCCGCAAAGCCCGCACCATCGCCTGCGAAGCCGGCGTGGACTTTTACGAAATCCACGTCGCCGCCCCGCTCGAAGTCTGCGAGCAGCGCGACCCCAAGGGCCTCTACAAAAAAGCGCGCACCGGCGAGATCAAAGAATTCACCGGCATCAGCGCGCCCTACGAAGCGCCGGAAAATCCGGAGATCACCGTCCACACCGACAAACAGACGCTGGAAGAATCCGTGGCGGCGATCATCGAAACGCTGCGTCCGCGTTTGAAGGCGGATTCGGACGTGGAGATTTGAGGCGCGGCTGCGGGATTGGGACGTGTTGTTGTTCGTCATGGTCAATAGACCAGAATCAAAACGACCGACTGCTGGGCCTTCGCAACCATGTCCTCGAAACTTGGTTTTCGGCCCGGTGTATTTGGCTCCGGCGCATTGTTGTTAAGATACGGCTCCAGCAGGGCGATGGCGTAGGCACTCTTCACCGCGTAGCCTACATTCTGCGGGAGATCGCCCGTCGCCTTGGCCGCTTCCAAGCCCAGCTTGGCCAGCACCACGCCGATGAGGTTGCCGTTTTCGTTGAGCAATGGCCCGCCCGAATTGCCCGGCTGCACGGGCGCGCTGATTTGCCAACTGCGCGGATCGTCACCGATGCCATTGAGGCTGCTGATCTCGCCTCGGGTGAGTTTGGGGCTGAAACCCTGAATGCCGACGTTGGGAAAGCCGATCGTGGCGATGGACTGCCCCAAACGAATCGAGCGTGAGGACGCAATGGGCAGGGCGGAGTAAGTGCCGCCGCCGATCTTGAGCACCGCCAGATCGTTTGGCTCATCGACCCGAACCACGGTCGCGGGCTTGGTGCCCTGCGCGGTGGTGACGGTAACTCGCGCGGCGTTGGCAATGACATGCGCAGCCGTCAGAATGTAACCCGAAGACAAGACGATGGCACCGGAACCGGTGGCTTTGGGCGTTCCACCGCGTTCGGTTTGCAGGGGAGGAACTGCGGTAACGCCCCCACCGGAACCGGCACCGGCTTTGTTTGCCTCAATTTGCTTCAAGATTTCCTTGCTGCGCTGTTGTGCCATTAACGCAGCTTGTTGACCGAGGCGGTGCTCAAGAACATCGCGATTCTTCAGCGCCTGATT
>JAYUIF010000311.1:0-19082 GCA_043766295.1 Spartobacteria bacterium
GCCATGAGCACACCGCTTCAACAAAAGGCGCGTTACATCATGCTCGGCGGTTTCCTCGGCGCGGGAAAAACGACGGCGGTCGGCGCGCTCGCCAATCATCTCGTCGCACGAGGGCTGCGCGTTGGGCTCATCACGAACGATCAGGGCAGCGAGTTGGTGGATACGGCGATGCTGCGTGCGCGCGGTTTTCAGACCGAGGAAATCACCGGCGGCTGTTTTTGCTGTCGCTTCAGCACGCTCGCCGACGCTGCGCGCAAGCTGAGCGCGACGACGCGGCCCGATGTATTCATCGCCGAACCCGTCGGGAGCTGCACAGATCTTGTCGCCACCGTCACATATCCGCTGCGACGGCTCTACGGCGAGGCATTCACCATCGCACCGCTCAGCGTCCTCGTGGATCCGGTGCGCGCCGAGCGACTGTTCGGCTTCGCGGAGGGCGGGAAATTTTCCGGAAAAGTCGCCTACATTTACCGCAAGCAAATCGAGGAGGCCGATCTGCTCGTCATCACCAAGACCGACACGCTCGACGACGCGCGGCTGGAGCGACTGCGCGCGCGGCTCGCGGAAGAATGCCCGCACGCCGAGGTGCTCGCAGTGAGCGTGCGCACGGGCGCGGGCGTGCCGGATTGGTTTGAAAAACTTACATCGAGCGAACAGCAGGCCCGCGCGACGATGGCCGTGGACTACGCACTTTACGCCGAAGGCGAGGCGCTGCTCGGCTGGCTGAATGCTACAATTCAACTCGCGAGCGAGCCGGCTTTTGACAGCAAGACCGTGCTGAAATCCTTCGCAGCCGACATCCAGCGCCGACTCGCCGGCGCGGAGATCGCGCATTTAAAAATGACGCTCAGCCCCGACACCGGCCTCGGCGACATCGCGGCGATCAGCCTCGTGCGATCGGATTTTGTCCCCGAGCTTTCGCTCACGCTCGATGCGCCAGTTTCCAGCGGCCAGCTCATCCTCAACTGCCGCGCCGAAGCTGCGCCCGAGGAAATCCGCGATGTCGTGCGTGCAGCCGTCGCCGCGCTCAACATCGGCGGCGTCACCGCCCAACTCGAACACCTTGAATTTTTCCGCCCCGGAAAACCCGAGCCAACGCATCGCGACAACGTGCCCGTCTGATATGTCGAAAATTCTCTACTGCCACTGCCAATACGCGCAGGTCGTCCCGAAGGACGTGAAGGAAACCGTCCTGCGCAAGCTGTGCGAAAGTGGCGTGGCGTTTGATGCCGTCGCGGATCTTTGCGAGATGGCCGCGCGCCGCGATCCCGCGCTGACACAACTCGCCGCGAGCGGTGATCTGAAAATCGCGGCGTGTTTTCCACGCGCTGTGAAGGGACTTTTTCACCAATGCGGCGCGGATCTCGCGGCGGATAAAACGGAGGTGCTCAACATGCGGACGATGACGGCGGAGGAAATCTGCGCGCGACTGACGGCAGGGGATCTGCTGGCGAATGTGCCGGGCAAAAACGCGCAGTTGCCCACGACGCCCAATGGCGACAATTTGGACGCATGAAGACGCTGCAACTCACCGCACTGCTCGAACGCGAGGACGATGGCTACGTGGCGCTTTGCCCGGAACTGGACGTGGCTAGTCAGGGCGACACCGTCGAGGAAGCGCGTGCGAATTTGAAGGAAGCCGTGGAGTTGTTTCTCGAAACCGCGCCGCGCGAGGAGCTGGAACGGCGTTACCACGCGGAGGTGCTCATCAGCCGCTTCGAGGCCGCGTATGCCTAAGCCGGAACGATGCAGTGGGTGCGACGCCCTCGTCGCAACATGTATCCGCGGCGCCCCCGCCGCGTGTTTGGTGCGGCTTGCGATGAACCACGAGGCGAGGTGCCTCGGATACATGTTGCGACGGGGGCGTCGCAGCCACAGCGCGCGGCGACGGTGCCGATGCCGAATCACCGTGCGGTGCGCATCGGCACATTGCTCTCGATCATTCGCCAAAGCGGAGTGCCACGAGAGCGGTTTATGCGTTAGCCACCCGCACCAGTTTTCTAAAATCCCATGAGCATCAAATCTGAATCCACGCTCCGCGTCGTCCTCTACGAAGGCGATGGTGCCGCGCCGCTCGATGATTCATTCGCTGCGATGACTGCGCTTTTGGAACGCGGCTACGCTGTCACTCGCACCACGAGCGGCGGCCGTGTCGCGCCACACACGCGCGGTTCGCTCGTGGTGCTCGGCAAGTTTGCGGATGGTCGCGCGCCTTCGTCGGAAAGCGCGAATGCCGATGTCCGCGTGCGCTTTCACGACATCGCGGGACGCGACGCAGCGGGCATCGCGGCGCTCGTGGAAAGCGAACGCGAAACCGTGGGCGCGGCGAAGCACGGCGAGTGGAAGCCGTGGTTTCCGGTGATTGATTACGACCGCTGCACAAACTGTATGCAGTGCCTCTCGTTTTGCCTTTTCGGCGTGTATGGCGTGGATGGCGAAAGCCGCATTCAGGTGCAGAACAACGACAACTGCAAAACCAACTGCCCCGCCTGCTCGCGCGTCTGCCCGGAGGCCGCGATCATGTTTCCGAAATACAAGGCCGGGCCCATCAACGGCGACGTGGTGAGCAGCGCCGACCTCCAGCGCGAGAAGATGAAAATAGACATCTCCGCCCTGCTCGGCGGCGACGTGTATTCCATGCTCCGCGCGCGCAGCGAAAAGGCGAAGAGTCGTTTCAGCAAAGAACGCGACGAAGGGAAGGCGCTCGCAGAACGGCAAAAGTGTCTCATCAAACTCGCCGCTGCTGGCGACATCCCGCCGGAGGTGCTCATGTCGCTGCCATCGCCGGAGGAAATCGCGCGTCGCGCCGAAGAAGCAAAAGCCAAGGCCGCAGCGGCGCTCGCGGCGCAGAAGACGCCTTAAATTTAACTACAGAGAGCACGGAGAGCACTGAGAAGAAGGTTACAGAATCGGCCCGACTTTTTGTTTGTCGTCAGTGCCACTGCCAATCACCCGCTACTCCTCCGTGTTCTCTGTGTCCTCTGTAGTTAAAATATCAGCGCTCTTTCCTCCGTGCGCTGTTTTTCAAACGAAGACGCGCTCGCAGATTGCCGAGAGGCTCGGGGCTTGTCACAAGGGGAGGCATGAATCTCCGTCCTTCCACCGCTGTGATCGAAAATGTGCGTCCGCTCGTGAATGGCGGGCGCTATCCCGTGAAGCGGATCGTCGGCGAGCGGCTGGAGATTTTCGCGGATATTTTCAAGGACGGCCACGATGTCGTTTCCGCCCTGCTGAAGTGGCGGCGCGTGGGCGAAAAGAAATGGAGCGAGGCCGCGATGGAATGTGTGGATCCGTGGACGGGCGATCATTGGCGGGGCGCGTGTGTTTTTACCGAGATGGGTGCGCATGAGTTCACCATCGAGGCGTGGGGTGACCTTTGGAAATCGTGGCAGCACGAGTGGCACGCGAAGTTCGACGCGAAGCAGCCGGACTTGCAGAGCGAGACACTGGAGGGCGCTGCGCTCGTGGAAAATGCCGCCAAACTCGCATCCACGCGCAAGGTGAAGGCGGACGCGGAGTGGCTGCGGCGCATCGCGAAAGAAATGCGCAGCGAAACGCCGGAGCGCGTGAACGGCATCGCGCACGATGGCGAACTGGCGCGGCTGATGTGGACTTACGCCGACCGCTCGGTGAGCACGGAGTTCGCGTGTTCCTTCGCGGACACGCTCGCCATTTTTCCGCCGAAGGCGAAGAGCGACGCCCGCTATCCGCGCGTGTGGGTGGATCGCGAGCGGGCAGGCTTTGCGGCTTGGTATGAATTTTTTCCACGCAGCGCGGAGGGAAAAGCGGACAGCGGCTCGACTTTCCGCGACTGCCTCGGGCGCGTGGATTACGCGAAGGCGATGGGCTTCGACGTGATTTACTTTCCGCCCGTGCATCCCGTCGGCGTGACCGCGCGCAAAGGGCGCAACAACTCCGTGACGTGCGAATCCGGCGAGCCCGGCGTGCCCTACGCCATCGGCAATCGCCATCAGCAATGCGCGAATGGCGGCGGGCACAAGGACGTCGCGCCGGAGCTGGGAACGCTCGAAGATTTCCGCTGGCTCGTAGGAGAAATCCACGAACGCGGGATGGAAGTCGCGCTCGATTTTGCGATCAACTGCTCACCCGATCACCCGTATGTCGCCGCGCATCCCGAGTGGTTTTTTGCGCGGCCCGACGGCACGATCAAATACGCGGAGAACCCGCCGAAAAAATACCAAGATGTGTATCCGCTGAATTTCCACTGCGCGACGTGGCGTGCGTTGTGGGCTGAGCTGACGAGCGTCATCGAGTTCTGGTGCGAGCAGGGCGTGCGCGTTTTCCGCGTGGATAATCCGCACACGAAACCCGTGGCGTTTTGGGAATACCTCATCGGTCGCGTGCAGTCGCGCTGGCCGGATGCGGTGTTCCTCAGCGAGGCGTTCACGCGGCCAAAAATGATGCGTGCGCTCGGGAAGGCCGGCTTCACGCAGAGCTACACGTATTTCACATGGCGCAATACGAAGCGCGGGCTCACCGACTACTTCAACGATCTGACGCAGAGCGAATCCGCCGACTATATGCGCGCGAATTTGTGGCCGAACACGCCGGATATTTTGCCGAGCTATTTGCAATTTGGCGGTCGTGCCGCCTTCCTCGCCCGCGCGCTGCTAGCGGCCACGCTCGCGCCTGTCTATGGCATCTATTCGGGCTTCGAGTTGGGTGAAAATGCGGGCCTTCAAAAGAACGCATGGAACGCGGCGGGCAACGTGCACGGCTTTCTCGAATTGTGCGACGGCGACTACAAACAGCTCGCCCGCGAGGAGTATCTCGACTCGGAAAAATACCAATTCAAGCAGCGCGAATGGGAGCGCACGCCGGGCAACATTATCGAGTTCATCGCGCGCCTCAATCGCATCCGCCGCGAAAACCCGGCGCTCCAACAAGCGCGCAACCTGCGCTTCGTCGGAGCGGACAACGACCTCGTCCTCGCCTACGCAAAAAGCGCGGGAAGCAATCACCTTCTCATCGTCGTGAACCTCAACGCGTGGAGCGCCGAGCAGGCAAATATCGAGGTGCCGCTGGAGCAATTCGGCCTCCCTGAAAATGCATATTTCAAAGTGGAAGACCTGCTCACCGGCGAGCGTTACACATGGAAGGGGCGTCGCAATTTCATCCGACTCGTGCCGGGGGAAAAAGTGGGGCACATCCTGCGCGTGGTGTAGCGCTGAGAGATGCTGAAGATGCGCCAGCTTGGTTTTCTGATTCTCGCGATGGCGTGTGTTTTTGCACACGCGCAGACTGCGCCCACGGAAACACGGCGAAAGGAAGCGGTCAGTTCGCTCATCCCCGCGCAGCAAACGCCGGCACCACAAATCGTCCCGCCGCTCGCGCCGAAACCCGTGAGCCCCGCGCCGCCCCGCGCGCCTGCAACATCCACACTGCGCCCGCCGGAGGGAATTTCGCAGATTCAAAAGCCAGTGGCAGAAACGAAAATCACACCACCAACTCCACCACCAACTCCACCACCAACTCCACCGCCGACTCCAAAGCCCACGCCAAAACCAACCCCGGAACCCACGCCCGTTCCTACGCCAAAACCCACACCCGCGCCAACGCCCGTCCCCACTCCGCCGCCAACTCCAAAGCCCACGCCAAAGCCAACCCCGGAACCCACGCCAGTTCCCACACCAAAACCAACACCCGCTCCAACGCCCGTCCCCACTCCGCCGACGACTCCCAAGCCCACGCCAAAACCAACCCCGGAACCCACGCCCGTTCCTACGCCAAAACCCACACCCGCTCCAACGCCTGTCCCCACTCCGCCGCCGACTCCCAAGCCCACACCAAAACCCACTCCCGCTCCAACGCCCGTTCCAACGCCGCCGCCGACTCCCAAGCCCACGCCAAAACCAACTCCGGAACCTACGCCAGTTCCCACACCAAAACCCACTCCCGCTCCGACACCCATTCCAACGCCCACTCCCGCTCCAACGCCAGAGCCAACGCCCACACCAGCACCTAAAGTTTCTTTCACCCCCGAACCACCGCCCGCTCCCGCACCGAAAACCGACGCTCCAATTTCACCAAGCAATGAGCCTGTTGCGAACGCAGTTCCCCAACTCGCGCCGCCGCCGCCCGAAACTCGTTCGCGTGAAAAGCTCCGTCGCCCTGCGAGCGTGAGCGATGACGAACAGGACGAAGATTTTGCTGCTGAAGTCGCGGCCATCCTTTCCAAAACAAAAGCACGCCCTGCAAATTCCACCACAAAAGCTCCGCGCGCTGCGGTGGTGCGAATGCCGAGCGAATCGTGGCTGATTCGCACCAGCGCGGAAATCGAATCGCTCCCCGTCAACGAACGTCCTGCGGCGTTTCAAAAAATCATGGAGCATTACAAAATGATGCGCATCGAAGAACGCGCCGCCACGAACCAGAGCGGAAAAGCGCTGTAATCGTGAGCGTGGCACGCACACGGCGCTGGGCGATGTCGGCACGGTGGACGATCTTTTTGCGACGGTGCCGCGCCCGATCACGGAGTAACGCGGGCTGATGACATGGGAGCAGCTTGCAGCCTATGCCGCCGCAGAATGGGTTCCGTCGCGCATCGCCTTCGGGAAACAGCAGGACAAGTTCATCGCGGAGCGATGCCATGCCGGTAGCCGGGGCTTTCAAGCCCCGGATAAAGCATCAAAGAGAGGATGCGTCGCGGAGCGACGTTTGCCACGAACCCGACGGCATGTTATCAACCTCGCATGGGCAACACCTTTACGTCACTGCATTGCCATTTCGTTTTCAGCACGAAGCATCGCGAGCCTTGGATCAGCCATGAGATTGAGGAGCGGGTCTGGAATTTTCTCGGCGGTATCGTTCGCGAAAACGGGATGAAGCCGATCCGCATCGGTGGGATGCCCGACCACATCCACATGGCGGTGGGGTTGCCGCCAACGCTCGCGGTGAGCAAGGCGCTTCAGCAGATCAAAGGCGGCTCGTCGAAATGGATGAAAGAGACTTTTCCGACCGTGAAAGGATTTGCGTGGCAGGATGGTTACGGGGCGTTTGCAGTGAGCAAATCCAACCTCCCGACGCTGACTGCGTATATCGAGAAGCAGCGGGAGCATCATCGGACGAAGGCGTTCAAAGAGGAGTTCGTGGCGCTGCTAGTCCGACACGAGATTGACTACGAGGAGCGGTATCTGTGGGACTGAGCGCAAGCGTCGCTCCGCGACGCGGGCGGTTTGCGATGCGAACCGGGGCTTGAAAGCCCCGGCTACCAGCAGGGCATCGCTCCGCGATGGGCAGACGCGACGTGGACGCGGCTGACGAAACTGGAAGCGGCGAGGATAGGAGCACAGGATGTGGCGCGCTTGAATGGCATCGCCGCGACGCAGAATGCGATCATTCACCATGTCCGAAGTGACCACGGAGATGATGGCCCAGTAGTGACAGGTTCTGGGTAGCAAGTCATCCGCATCTTCGGCAGTGGCTCAATTTGAGTGAGCGAGGCTCTTACTCTTTGTCTTGCTCATGCTCTGAAAGTGAGCGTCATCCGAGCAAGCGCATGAGCATGACAAAGACAGAAGATCCAAACTCGAACCACCGCACATCTTCCCGCTGCCTTGCCTTCCGCGAGTGGGCGGCTAGTTTCCGCGCCCCATGCTCGATATCCGACTCATCCGCGAAACGCCCGATGCTGTAAAAACCCGCCTTGCTGCGCGGGGTGGTGCTGCGCACGAGCAGGTGGATGCGGTGCTGCGCTGCGACACGCAACGGCGGCTGGCGGAGACGAAACTCCAGCAACTCCAGGCGGATCGAAATCGCATCAGCAAAGAAATCGGCGCGAAGAAAAAAGCGGGCGAAGATACGAGCGCAATCGAGGCGCAGGTGCGCGGGTTTGGCGATGAAATGAAACGTCTCAACGAAGAGGCGGCTGCGCTCGATGGGGAGCAGCGCGAGCTTTTGCTGGGCATCCCGAATCTCCCGCATGAGCAGTGTCCCGTGGGCGCGGATGCGGCGGCGAACCCGGAGGTGCGCGTGTGGGGCGCGAAACCGGTGTTTGATTTCGCGCCAAAATCGCACGTCGAGTTGGGCGAAAAACTCGGGCTGTTTGATTTCGAGCGCGCGACGAAAATCGCGGGGAGCGCATTCGTTTGCTACATCGGCCAAGGCGCGCGGCTGGAGCGGGCGCTGATCAATTTCCTGCTCGATCTGCATACGCGCGAGCACGGCTACACGGAGGTCGCGCCGCCGCTGCTCGTGAATGCCGACGCGCTCACGGGCACGTCGCAACTTCCGAAATTTGAGGAGCAACTCTACCGCTGCGAACGCGACGGACTTTTCCTCGCGCCGACCGCCGAGGTGCCGGTGACGAATCTCCACCGCGACGAAATCCTGCGCGCTGATCAACTGCCGATTCGCTACGCCGCTTTCACTCCGTGTTTTCGCCGCGAGGCGGGCGCAGCGGGGCTCGGCACGCGGGGGCTGATTCGGACGCATCAATTCGACAAAGTCGAGCTGGTGAAAATCTGCCGCCCCGAGGACAGCATGGCGGAACTCGACGCGCTCACCGCCGACGCCGAACGCGTGCTGCAATTGCTCGGCCTGCACTATCGCACCATCGAACTTTGCACCGGCGACATCGGCTTTGGCTCGGCGAAAACTTACGACATCGAAGTGTGGGCGCCGGGACAGGGCGGCTATCTCGAGGTATCGAGCTGCTCGAATTTTGGCGACTATCAGGCGCGGCGGATGGCGATGCGTTTCAAAGGCGAAGACGGCAAAAACCAATTCGCTCACACGCTGAATGGCAGCGGAACGGCGCTCGCACGACTCTACGTCGCGTTGCTGGAAAACTTCCAGCAAGCCGACGGCACCATCGTCGTCCCGGAGAAATTGCGCCCGTATTTCGGCGCGGATAAAATCGCGTAGCAGCCCTGCGACATGCCATTGACTTCCACCGGCAGAGATCGCTATGGTGTGCTTGTGAAAAGTTTCACAAAGCTCGAAACCGTCAAGGCAACCACCAAATCTGGGGTGGATAAAACTGCCGCACTCAAGAAAACCTTCGAGCTGATCAACTCCCAGCTTTACGCCGTCGAAGAACGCATCCGTGCGCAGGCGCGCGTGTTCGATCCGGCGGTCGAGGGCTACGTCGCCTACGCCACCGAGAGCAACGGCAAGCGGCTCCGCCCGGCGCTCGCACTTTTGGCGGGCGGCGCGACGGGTGCGATTGGCACCGAGCACCTCGATCTCGCGGTCGTCGTCGAACTTATTCACGCGGCCACGCTCGTCCACGACGACATCCTCGACGGAGCCGATACGCGCCGCGGCCAGCCGACTGCCAACGCCAAATGGGGCAACGCTCTCAGCGTGCTGCTCGGCGACTGTCTCTTTGCGCACGCACTCAAGCTCGCGAGCGGTTTCCGCAGTCCCGAGATGGCCCGCCGCATCGCCGAAGCTGCCAGCGAAGTTTGCAGTGGTGAAATCATCCAGACGCAGCGTCGTTTTGATCTGAAACTCTCGGTGCCCGACTACTACCGCATCATCGAGATGAAAACCGGCGCACTGTTCGCCGTCGCGACTGAGTTGGGTGCTTTCTTAAATGAAGCCGCGCCCGCCGTCATCAGCGCGCTCCGCACTTTCGGGATGCGCCTCGGCACTGCCTACCAAATTTACGACGACGTGCTCGATCTCGCGGGCGATGAAACGAAGGCCGGCAAGACGCTCGGCACCGATTTGCGGAAAGGGAAACTCACCCTTCCCGTTCTTTATCTTTTGCAAAACAGCGAACTCGCCGAGCGCGAAGGCCTCTGCAATGTCATCCTCAGTGGCAACGACGAAGAAGTCGCGGCGCTCGTTCGCAGCGCCATCGAGACAGGCGCGTTGAAAAGCGCCGTCGCCACTGGACGCCGGATGGTTCACGAGGCGCAGGCCCAGCTCGATATTGTCCCCGCAGGACGCCATCGCGACGCGCTCACGGGGCTCGTCAGCACGCTCGACGCGATGTTCGAGCAGTTCAGTTCGTAGCTCCCGCAAGGGAACATGGTTTGACTCCGCAACGGCCTTGCCTTTGCTTGGCTCCAACTCCTGCCCGTCATGAAGCACATCTTTCTTTTCCTGCTCCTGCATTGCGCAGCCGCCTTCGCGGGCGATCGGCCCAAAGGATTTCTCGGCATCAACTGGGGCGCTTCACCCGAAGAGGCCAAGCGCGTCATGCAGAGCCGGCAGGGCGTGAAATTTTCCGAGGAAGCTGATGATTATAAATTCGATCTGACCGGCGGGACTTTCGCAGGCCAGTCGGTGGCGAAATGGATTCTCGATTTTCCCGGACGCCAGTTCACCTCTGCCACCGTGGTTTTGAAAAACGAAGACAACGCCTCGACGCTCTACAAAGATTTCCGCACGCAATTCACCGCAAAATACGGCCCCGCCACCACGGACAAAAAACTCACCGCCAAGGCCGACAAACGACAAGTCCGCAATCCCGGCGCTGCGGAAGTGAAAGCACAGCTCGGCGGCATCGCCACTTGGAAATTCGGGGCGAATATGAAGGACAAAAGCAGCGTCACCATCACCTGCCAGCTCGGCGACGCGAAAGGCGCGCCAGCCATGAACGAAGAACAACTCGTCCTGACGATTCACTACGCGAAAGAAGCAGGCACGGAGGCGAAGGATGCGCCAAGTGGAGCAAAGCCGTCGCAGAGCACCGTGAAAAAAGAAGACCTGTAATTTCTCCGCAGTATGAGCGCCCCCAAAATCCGCGAACTCCCCGAGCAGGAACGCCCTCGTGAAAAACTCGCCGCACTCGGCGCGAACGCACTGAGCGACAGCGAACTCATCGCCATCCTCCTACGCACCGGACTCCCCGGCGCGAATGCCGTGGATGTCGCGCGCCAACTCCTCATGCGATTCGGCAGCCTCAGCCAACTCGCCCGCGCGAACGTCACGGAGCTTGCAGTGATCAAAGGCGTCGGCCCCGCCAAAGCCGTGCAACTCGCCGCCGCATTCGGACTCGCCACGCGACTCGCCCGCGAGACCCTCGTGCGCACGCCGCTCGACAAGCCCCAGCTCGTTTACGATCTGCTCGGCCCCGAGATGCGACAGCTCGGAAAAGAATCCCTCCGCATCGTCCTCCTCGATACAAAACTCCACCTCCTCCGCGACGAAGAAGTCTCCCTCGGCTCGCTCAACGAATGCCTCGCGCACCCGCGCGATATTTTCCGTCCCGCCATCGTCCACAACGCCTACGCATTCATCATCGCGCACAATCACCCCAGCGGCGATCCCACGCCGAGCGAAGCCGACCGCCGGCTCACCCTCCGCATCGCCGAAGCCGCGCGCCTTCTCCAAATCACGTTTTTCGATCACATCATCGTAGGCGCGCCCTCACTCGACCGCCCTCCCTACTTCAGCTTCCGCGAGGCGGGCATTCTTTGAAAATTGCAACGGCGCGCATCATCCGTCATTCGTAATTCCGTGCTCCATCCCACCGCCATCATCCATCCGCAGGCCCGGCTTCATCCCAGCGTGAACGTCGGGCCTTACGCCATCATCGAAGGAGCCGCAATCATCGGCGAGGGTTGCACCATTTCCGCCCACGCGATCATCGGCGCGCACGTCGTCATGGGAAAAAACAACACCATCGGCCACGGCGCGATCCTCGGCGGAGAGCCACAGGATTTTGCCTTCGAGCCCGAGGTGAAAAGCCGCGTCGTCATCGGCGATGGAAATCGCATCCGCGAATACGTCACCATCCATCGCGGCACCACCGAGGGCAGCGAGACCGTCGTCGGCGACGGCTGCTTTCTCATGGCCGGCGCGCATCTCGGGCACAACGTCCACCTCGGCAATCACGTCATCCTCGCCAACAACGTCCTGCTCGGCGGCCACGTTCACATCGGCCAGCGCGTCTTCATCGGCGGCGGCTCTGTCTTTCATCAATTCGTCCGCGTCGGCGACTACGCCATCTGCCAGGGCCTCTCCGCGTTTGGAAAAGACGTGCCGCCCTACGTCCTCGCCGCCGAGCGCAACGGCGTCGCCAGCCTCAACGTCGTCGGACTCCGCCGCAACGGCTTCACCACTCCGCAGCGCGCGGAAATCAAACGCGCATTCGATCTTCTCTACCGCGCCGGAAAAAACACCACGCAAGCCCTCGCCGCTTCACAAGATGAGGAATGGACGAATGTAGGCCGCACATTTTGGGACTTCATCGCCGGCGCAAAAAAGCGCGGCCTCTGCGATCTCATCGCCACCCGTCGCGGCGGCGTGGTTGAAGGCGATGAGTGAAATCTGTGCGAACGTCCTTACTCGATCCCCAGCTTCAACTTTCCCTCTGCGGAAATCATGGAGGGATTCCACTGCGGGTCCCATGTGAGTTCGACATTCGCGCTCGCGACTCCGGGGACGGTCAGGATGCGCTGCTCGGCGTCGGCGGCGAGCGTGGGGCCCATGCCGCAACCGGGCGCGGTGAGCGTCATTTTCACAGCGATGCGCCGGCCTTTTCCGCTCGCGTCTTCGCTCACGGCGACATCGTAGATGAGGCCGAGGTCCACGATGTTGATGGGAATTTCCGGGTCGTAGCACTCGCGGAGTTGGGCCCACACTTTCTCGATCTCAAACGGCCCATCCGCAGCGGCTGGCGCGGCGACTTCGCGACCGATTGCATCGGCGTCGGCGCTCTGAATGCGAAAGAGACCGCCGCGATCCGGCGCGATGACGGTGAAGGAGCCGCCGAGTTCCTGCGTGATTTGCACGAGCGATTGCGCGGGCAGCGTGGTCACGAGACCCTCGGGGATTTTAATCGCCTGCACATCGCGAGTGAGCGCCAGATAGCCTTCGGAATTCATCGCCGCACGCTAACCGCGATCTGCATGACGACCAGCGTTTTCCCTCTCGCCAAAGGTGCGCGGCTTGCATATTCGACGGATGGATTTTCCGTAACCATGAAAAAGACTGCCCTGCTCTTCCTGTTCGCCGCCATCACACTCGCCGGTTGCTCGCGCGATCATTTTTCGTCGAGCGTGAAAGTCGTGAGCGTGAACACCACGCCGCGCAGGCCGACCATCGTGCTGTCGCCAAACAAAGCGGCGTCCTTCAACAATATGGCGCAGGAGCGCAACGGCTGGATCGAAGGGCAGCTCCGCACTTCCATCACGCGCGAACTTTCGGAGAGCGGGCGCTTTCAGCCAGCGAAGGACGGCACGGATGACGGGCAAATTGTTTTCAACCGCATCCGCCACGGCCTGCTGGAAGTGAGCGCGAATAACTACGCAGCGCAACTCACGGCGGACGTTTCGCTCATCGGGAAAAATGGGAAAGTCATCGGCAGCCGCGACCTCTCGGCGATGGCGGGCCAGATTCATACGCTGGCGGAATTTGAGGACTCGAAGACTTACGAAGAGGCGCTGACGAGCGCAGCCGACAAGCTCGCGATGGAACTCGTGCACGATCTGTAGTCGCTACGCAAAGAGCACTTCGAGATCGCGCGACTTGGCGTGGATGAGTTCGGTGAGTTTTTCGCGTGCGAGCGCGTAGTCGCTGCACAGACCGTAGAGCGCCTCCTCCGCTTCCTCGAAACGCCCGAGCTGCCGCAACGCCTCGGTGCGAAAGAGCACGAATTCGTGGTCGCCGCCCTCCATCATCACGATGAGACGTTGGAGATTTTCAATCGCCTCGCCCGATGTCGGGTAGCGCCCGCTGCTTTCGAGTTTGCGGAAGCGATCGTTGCCACGCCACCATGCGTGAACGCGCAGTTCGATCTCCTGCTCCGGCGTCTTCGCGAGTCCACCGCTGAGCGCGGAAAAATAACCGGCTTCATCGAGCGATTGCATCTGCGGGGCACTCATCCAGCCATCGGGCGGCGGCGTGCCCGGCTCCGGCTGCACGGTTTTTTCAAATGATGCAAAACGCGGTGCGCCCTCGACGAGTTCCATGCCGACGGGATCAATCATCCCGATTTCCCTGCACTCGGCGAGCCAGTGGAGTTGCGCGCAGGCGTGGCATCGCACGACGTTCGGCTGGCGGGGCGCGAGGGGGAATTGCTGGTAGCCATCCGTCCACGAAATCACGCCCTCGGCGTCGCTGCTCGCGAGCGTGAAAAGCCGCGAAAGCGCGCCGCAGTGCGGGCAGGCGAGGATGAGATCCGGACCGGGAATCATGCGCGCAGACTGAGTTCTGCTGGGCAAAGGCGCAAGCCGTGCGAAGGCTCGGCGTGAAATGAATCGCGCCGAGCCGAGTTTCCCCGGGCCGGCGCTGGATTCACTGCGGGCGTGTTGCCCTGCTGACTATACGGCTTTTTCGCCAGTCTCTTCCGTGCGGATGCGCACGGCTTGCTCGACTGCGCTGACGAAGATTTTGCCGTCGCCAATCTTGCCGGTTTTGGCGGATTTGACGATGGCGGCTGTCGCCTGCTCCACGAGGTTGTCGGGAACGATGGTTTCCAGTTTGATCTTCGGCAGGAAGTCCACGGTGTATTCCGAGCCGCGGTAGATTTCGGTGTGGCCTTTCTGGCGTCCGAATCCTTTGACCTCAGTAACGGTCATGCCTTCGATGCCGATTTCGGCGAGGGCGTCTTTCACTTCTTCGAGTTTGAAGGGTTTGATGATTGCTTCGATTTTTTTCATGGCGTGTTGTTTTTGGTTCGCTTGGTTTGAGGTGTCCGGCCCGGGCGACTTTAATTTTCGCCCGAGCCAGACTTTCCCCCTACATGATTTTTAGAGGTTGTAGCCCTCCTCTTGGTGATCGGTCAGGTCGAGGCCGACGGTTTCTTCCTCCGGCGTAGGACGCAGGCCGATGAGAGCCTTCACGACGTAGGCAATGATGATCGTCCCCACGATGCTGAGGAGCAGGGTGATGCCGACTGCCTTGAGTTGGGTGAAAACGAGACCGCCTTCGGTCACGAGTTTGGCCAGGCCGTTCTTCACGGCGTAGTCTGCGCCGATGAGGTTCGGGTTCGCTTTTTCCGAAGCGAGGATGCCGGTCATGATGGCGCCGAGGGTGCCGCCGATGGCGTGGACGCCGAAGGTATCCAGCGCGTCGTCGTAGCCGAACTTGGCTTTGAGGATCATCACGAAGAGGTAAGGCACGACAGCAGCGAGAACGCCGATCAGCATCGCACCGTTGGCGGTGACGAAGCCGCAAGCGGGCGTAATCACTACGAGACCCGCGACGATTCCGGAGCAAAAGCCGAGGACGGACATATGGCCGCGGTGCATTTTCTCAATGGCCGCCCACACGAAGCCCGCGGTGGCCGCAGCCAGCGTGGTGGTGAGGAAGGCGTTGGCCGCCACACCGTCCGCAGCGAGCGCGGAGCCGGCGTTAAAACCATACCAGCCGACCCAGAGCATCCCGGTGCCGACCATGCAGAGGACCATGCTGTGCGGGGCCATCTTCTCTTTACCAAAACCCAGGCGCTTGCCGAGGATGAGGCAGAGGACGAGGGCGCTCCAGCCGGAGGTCATGTGAACCACGGTGCCGCCTGCGAAATCAATCGCGGGAATCGTAGCTGCGGAATTCCATACGCCGTTCATCGCGCCGGTGCCGCCCCAGATGGCGTGGGCCATCGGGAAATAAATCACGAACATCCAAACGGTCACGAACAGCAGGATGGCGCTGAATTTCATGCGCTCCGCAATCGCGCCCACGATGAGCGCGGGAGTGATGATGGCGAACATGAGCTGATACATCGAAAACACCGACTGCGAAGGCCACGCCGCGTAGGTCGTGTTCGGAGCCGCGCCCACGTCTTTCAGAAAGAAGTATTCGCTGCCGCCGTAAATTTTACCGAGGAGGCCGCCGGCTTCCGTGGTGTAATTTGCACCAAAGACGAGCGAGTAGCCACAGGCCCACCAAAGAATGGTGACGAGCCCCGCGATGCCGAGGCACTGCGCGCAGACGGACAGGACGTTCTTGCGGCGCACGAGGCCGCCATAGAAAAGGGCGAGACCGGGGAGCGTCATGAAGAGCACCAATGCGGCGCAGATCATCATGAAGCCGTTATGGCCGGGGCCGGGGTTTGATCCCGCAACGGTTGTGAGACCGTCAGGAATTTTTCCATCCGCGCCCTTCACCGCAGCGGCGGGATCGGTGTTGGAAAAATACGCCTCGATGGCGGTGAGACGCTGCTCGGTCGTCGGCTTGGGTGGCTCGGCTTTCGCCTCTTCTTTCGTTTCAGCCGCAGGCGCTGCCGGCGGCTTGGCGTCCTGTGCGGACAATGGTGCGGTTCCGAATCCCCACACTATGGCCGTGGCCAGCGCGAGGTTCGTTATTTTACGGAGTAGTTTCATGCTTTGGGTTGTTGGTTGTTGGTTGTGACTTTCTCACCTCCGCTGTCCAAAAATCGCCAATGGGATTGGCGCATCGCTGGACAAGCAGTGGCGTGGGTTGCGCCGCGCACTTAGCAACGCCTATGCCAGCCCCGAAAATGCGGCAGTTTTACAGAGGAAAATAATTTCAACAGCGCTTCGCACTCCAACTCAAATTGCGCTCAAAAAAAGCCATCCGCGCGCACGGTGAGCAAAACGCGACACCAGTTTCGCCGCACTCAGCCAGAACGATGCAGATGATTTTAACTACAGAGAGCACGGAGAACACGGAGACATAAAAAACATTCGCAAAGCGGCCCTCACCTTGGGGAAAACGCTGAATAGATCGAAGGATGAATTTAGGAACCACTAATCTGCGCTCATCTTAGCTAATAATCAGGCAGCGGCATCCGACGATTAGCGAAGATGAGCGCAGATTAGCGGTTTCCTTTTCCACACCGCGATTAAATCAGCGGTTCCTTGGGTTTGCCGTCAGTGTCTTTGCAAATCACTGATCTCTTCTCCGTGTCCTCCGTGCTCTCTGTAGTTCCATCTGCATCGTTCCGGTTTAGAATTCGCGCCCAATTTCCCCGCTGAAAATTGCCCACACAAAGAAACCTCTGCCCTTGCGGATTGTCAGTCACAGCCGCTAACGTCCGCACCAATGTCCACTGTCCCGCCGCGCCAGCCAGTGCCGCCGATTTCCCTCACGCTCCCGAAGATGGTCGCGCCGCCGCGCTACCGGCAGCCGAAGAAAAACATCCCGCAGACGCCCGAGGCGCGCACGGCGATTTTGCACGCGGTGCGGAATTACGTGGCGGAGTTTTGCCCCACGCCGCCGGTGCCTTTTGCGGAACTCTCCGAGCACGCGGATCGTGTCGTCGCGCGCATCGGGTGTGCACCCATCTATCGCGACTACATCGGCGTTTTGATCAACAACGAGCTGTGGCGCGAGCAGCTCGCGGCGGTGCCGTTCGAGCGGCGGCTTTTGCTGATGCCGAAATGCCTGCGCCTCGAAAGCAAGTGCCCCGCGCCGTTCGATGAGTTCGGGCTGCTGTGCAAGCAGTGCGGGCAGTGCTCGATTCAGGATTTGCAAAACGAAGCCGAGCGCCTCGGCTACGCGGTGCTCGTCGCGGAGGGCAGCGCCATCGTGATGTCGCTCATCCAGACCGGGCAAATCGAGGCCATCGTGGGCATCTCGTGCCTCAGCGTTTTGGAGCGCAGCTTCCCCTACATGGAAGCCGCCGCCATCCCCGGCGTCGCCGTGCCGCTGCTGCAGGACGATTGCATTGATACGACCGTGGACCTCGATTGGGTGTGGGACTACATCCACCTCACCGCCGACGATCAGACGCGCCGCCTCGACCTCGGCGCGCTGCGGCGCGAGGTGGATTCGTGGTTTGAAAATGACGCGCTCACGCAAATCATCGGCCCCGCCGAGGGCGAGACCGAGCGCATCGCCCGCGAGTGGCTCGCACGCGCCGGCAAACGCTGGAGGCCATTCCTCGCCGTCGCCGCGTGGCGCGCGCTCGCGGGGCCGGCTGCGGAAATTCCCGCTGGCTTGAAAAAGGCAGCGGTCGCCGTCGAGTGCTTCCACAAAGCCTCGCTCATCCACGACGACATCGAGGACGGCGACGCCACGCGCTACGGCGAAAAAACGCTGCACGAAGAACACGGCATCCCCGTCGCGCTGAACGTCGGCGACCTGCTCATCGGCGAAGGCTACCGCTTGCTCGGCGCGTGCGAAATTTCCTCCGAACAACGCGCCGCGATGATGCTCGTGGCGTCCGAGGGCCAGCGCGAACTCAGCCGCGGCCAGGGCGCAGAACTCGTCTGGGCGCGCAAGCCGGACGTGCTCACGAGCCTGCAAGTGCTGGATATTTTCAAAAAGAAAACCGCCCCCGCGTTCGAGGTCGCCCTGCGCATCGGCGCGCTCTACGCGGGCGTGGATTCGCACGACGAAGTCGCCGACGTTTTGCGCGCCTACAGCGAGGCGCTCGGCATCGCCTACCAAATCCGCGACGACCTCGCCGACCTCGATCAAACTTCCGACACGAGCGACATCGCCGGCCTCCGCCCGAGCCTCCTCCTCGCCACCGCCCACGAGCGCGCCGCCACCGCGCAAACCGCCGCGCTTTGGAACCGCACGAGCACCGCCGCCATCGCCGAAGTCGAACAACTTTACCGCGACTCCGGTGCCGTCGAACGCTGCACCGACCTGCTCGAACGCTACAAAGAACAAGCCATCCAAAGCCTGCGCGATCTCGATTCACCTTCGCTGAAAGGACTGCTCCGCCGCGTTATCGGAAAAATTTTCAACGACACGGAAATCAAAGGCTGGTGCAAGGAATTCGAGGCGAAAAACCTCCTCGGCATCGCCGCCAACGACACCGCGCTAGAAAAATTCCCCGAGCCCCGAGTGCTGGCGACGGTGTGAAACACGCGCGCAGCTATGGAGCGCGGTGATGCAATCACCGCTTTGGTTTGCAGCGCGGAGCGCGCGGTGGGAACGGCGTCCGCGAGGCGAAAGTCTCTCCCCACCACCGGCTCCGCCGCCCCCGAAAAGCGGCGATTTCATCGCCGCACTCCATAGCCTCCTGCTCAGGCGGGGGAGAGCGCGGCGAGCAGGGCTTTGATTTCCACGGTGACGATTTTCGTCGTCACGTCGCTGATGCCGTAGGGGAGGATGAGCTGGCCGCGATGCACGAGCGCACCGCAGGTATAGACGACGTTGGGCACGTAGCCTTCGCGCTCGTTGCCCTCCGGCGCGAGCAGCGGCTCGCGGAGGCGGCCGATGACCTTCGTCGGGTCGTGCAAATCGAG
>JAYUIF010000312.1:0-3311 GCA_043766295.1 Spartobacteria bacterium
GTGAGGCACGTCATCGCAGCCGCAGCGATACGCGCACGTCGCACGCGCGCAGGCATCCGCCTTCCGCTGGGCACGAGCGCAAAAGTCTTCATCACCGTCGTAGGTAATCCGCACAAAGCAGGCGAGCCGCCGCCGATACTCGGAATTTTCCGCACCGGCGAAGCCACGATGTTTTCATGGGATGTGAGCGCGCAGAAAGCACGCACCGCTCTTTTTTTCAGCAACTCCCAACTCGCACAAAGCTGCCGCACCGTCGGTTTCCTCGCGCAGAGTTTCTTCCCGCCGGGATTGGATGGCCGCCCCTTCGGCCCGTATTTCGGTTTTCAAGAAAGCGTGAGCCTCGGGACAAACCCCACCACCGGCACATTCCCCGGCAATCCAAACCTGCCGAACGGCGTCACCATTTTCCCCGGCGGCTTCCCGCTTTATCGCAAAGGGATGCTCGTCGGAGCCATCGGAGTCAGCGGCGACGGCATTGATCAAGACGACATCATCGCAGCCAGCGGCGCTTCCATTTTTCCAACGCCGCGCGGCATCCGCGCCGACCAATACACCTACAAAGGCGCGCGCCTCCCCTATGCAAAATTCCCGCGCGACCCCGAGAAATAAATCCAATGAGCGACCACTGCTGCCAACATTCCGATGAACCCGCCGCGCAAAACGGCATCGCAAATCCAGCCGTGCTCGACGCGCTCGGCCAGGATCCCACGACGGGCGAAGTCGTTCTCGTCATGTTCGAGCCACGTTCGTGGGACGGCGGCGACACGCAGCTTTTTCAGCTTCAGGAAAAACTGAACTCCTATCTCTCCTTCGCACTCGATGGCGAAATGACCGAGCAACTCCCACAACTCGCCGGACGCCCCGTGCGCATCTCGCTCGCCTGCGCCGAGCCGCCGCCCGAGTCCGTCGTCTCGCTGCTCGCGAAAGTGCGCGAGCAAATCGCCTTTCAGGGAGTCGGCCTGACCGTCGAAGGTCTCAACGCAAACAGCGGCGGATGCGGCGAAGGATGCGGGTGTCACTAACGATTTTTTCCGCAGCGATGCTGCGCGCAGTGACGTGCTACTTGGCGGCAGAGGATTCACTGCCGAGTGCCACGATGCGGAAACCGTAGTGAGGCCACTTGCCGCAGAAGTCATCGTAACGGGTGCCTGATTGCATGTAGCTCGGATTGTCGTTTTGATACCAAGAGCCGCCGCGCAGGCCCCATTTTTCTCCGCTCTTGGAATCGGTGAACTCCCACGCATTGCCGCCCTGATCAAAAGTGCCGTAGGGGGATTCCGATTTTTTGTAGTTTCCACCATCGCTAGGCCCGCCGGAGTTGATGTTCGCTTCCGGTGCGTCTTCCGACTTTGCGGGATAGCTCCAGTAGCCGCCACTCGTTCCCTTCTTTGCGTCAAAATACGCCGCTTTATACCACTCATTCTCGCTGGAGATCACCCACGACACGGCCTTGCCCGCCGCGAGAGTCGCGTGATTTGGAACCGTCACGGAATCGCCGCTGATTTTGTAGCTGCCGTTCTCCGTGTCAGCGGAGCCTTTGCCGTTCGTCAGCCAGTTCGCGAAACGCACCGCGCTTTGCGGAACGATGTAGCCAACTGGCTTCTTCCCCCATCCGTCCTTCACGCTGTAGGTGAAAGTGCCGTCGCTTCCGCTGCGGGAAATGCCGCCGTATTCGCCGTCCATGCGGCCATCGTAAAGTGAGTGCGAGTCCGTCTTGGCGACTGCATTGAGGAACTCGCAATACTCGGCGTAGTTCACTTCGCATTTGCCGATCTTGTATTCGTAGGCGACAGCGCCGTATCCGCTCACATCGGAAATGTTGCCGGGGTTCCCGACGGGGACGACCGCAGGCATATCGCCGGCGAAGGCATTCACGCAAAGCAGGCACGCTGCGATGGGGAGGAGGTTGATTGAAGGTTTTTTAAGTTTCATGTTCTTGCAGATTGTAGTTTTTGTTTGCTCGAATCGGTTTTGGATTTGCGCTGGGTAAAGAAGGTTTTCCACAGCGCAAATGTTCAATCGGCCATCCAAAGTTTCGTTAGAGCAATTTTTCCCGGCGACGAAATGTCAACGTGAGCAGGCCAAAAAGCAGGAGGCTGGTGCTGGCGGGTTCGGGCGCGGGTGTGACGTTCCATGACACGCCGTAGGGCTGGGTGTTGGCGTCGGCGATGGTGTCATAGACTTCGCCACCCCAGACGACGCGGAGTGTGTAGCTGCCGGTCTCCGGGACGATGATGCTAAAGTGCTCGACGCTCGTGTAGGCGGCGTTGCTTTCAGCGATGAGGGTGGTGACGCCGTCCGTGCGCCAGAGCTGGAGGCTGAGGTCGTCGAGGCTGGCGTCCACGCTGGTCTGTGTGAGTGTGTCGAAGGTGCGGTCGGCGAACCATGCGAGCGTCGCGGTGAAAGTGTCGCCAGCGAGAATGGATTCGGTGATGAGGTAATCCACGGGGCTACCGAGGGTGACTTGGCCGTAGTCCCAACCGCGCTTGAGGACGTTGCCGCCACCGAGGCCGGGAAGACCGGCTGTGGTGTTGTAGCCGAGGATGTGGAAGCCGAAGGGAAGCGGATCGCCGATTTGAATACGGTAGGCAGTATCGAGATTCAGCGCGCCTGCGCCGACGATGTAATCGAGCGCCTGCGTGGTGCGGATGACGCCGCCATCGAGATGCTGGCCGTTGTCCCATCCGGGGGTCTTCGTCGCGGCGGTCATCAGGATGGATTTGATCACGCGGGGATCATTGATTTCTCCTCCGCCGAAAGATTTCCCCGCATCCACCATGAGCGCGGCGGCTCCGGCGACGATGGGCGCGGCGAAGCTCGTGCCGGCCATGTCGGGAATAAAATACTGGCCCTGATTTGGGCCGACGGTCGGGTCCGTGCCGTGGATGTGCCCGCCGGTGAGTCCGCCGTAAAATGCGAGCGTGAGGTTGTCGCCGGGCGCGGCGATGTCCACGGCGGCGCGGACGTTGGAGAGCGTGATATTTGTGGCGGGATTGTAAAAATCGTTCGGCCCGCGGCTGGAGAAAGAGGCGACCGTCGAGAATGGAGCAACTCCGGTGTCGCCGGTGAGTGCGGCGACGGAGATGCCGTTGAAGCCCGCCGCAGGGCTGCCCACGGTATTGATGGCCGGCCCTTCATTTCCCGCAGCGAAAACGCCGACCGCACCGGACATGCGCAGGATCGCATCTATCGTGACGGTTTCAAAATTCGCGCCGGTTGGATCGCCAAAGCCCCAACTGCTGTTGATGACGTTGGCTGTCTGTCCACTCACGCCGGTGAGCAGCGGCTTCGTGTAGCCGTAGAGGAAGCTC
>JAYUIF010000313.1:0-3299 GCA_043766295.1 Spartobacteria bacterium
TACTTGCGGCGGACGGACATGAGGCCCGGCATCTCGTGCTCGGCGATGACGATTTCCTTGCGGCCCCACTCGGCGAGCGTGATGTCTTTGACGTGGTAGTCGTGCTTTGCGCTGCCGTTGGTTTTCAGAGCGGCCTTCGGGCGCGCGGGTGAGAGTTTGATTTTAGCCATGTGAGTAAGTGTGTTTGCGTGAGATTATTTACCGACTGCTTTTTTGAGCGCGGCGACTTTGTCCGTGGCTTCCCACGTCAGGTCTTTGTCGCTCTTGCCGAAGTGTCCGTAGTTGGTCGTCTTCGAGTAAATCGGGCGGAGCAGGTTGAGTTGCTTCACGATGTCGGCTGGTTTGAAGCTGAATACTTTCAGCACCGCCTTGAGGATCGCGGCGTCCGCCACACTGCCCGTGCCGAACGTATCCACATGAACACTCACCGGCTGCGGATGACCGATGGCGTAGGCAAACTGAATTTCGCAGCGCGCGGCGAGTCCGGCGGCGACGATGTTTTTCGCCACCCAGCGACCCATGTAGGCGGCACTGCGATCCACTTTGCTCGGGTCCTTGCCGGAAAATGCACCGCCGCCGTGCCGGCCCATGCCGCCGTAGGTATCCACGATGATCTTGCGCCCCGTCAGGCCCGTGTCGCCCTGCGGCCCGCCGACGACAAACTTGCCGGTCGGGTTGATCAAATACTCGGTGTCCTTCGTGAGCATTCCTTTTGGCAGGACGGCCTTGATCACTTTCTCGATGCAAAATTTCTCAATCTCCGCGTGCTCCACATCCGCCGCGTGCTGCGTGGAGATGACCACGTTTGTGATGCGCGTCGGCTTGCCGTCCACGTATTCCACGGAGACTTGCGACTTCGCATCGGGCCGCAGCCACTTCGCCGCCTTGCCCGCCTTGCGGATGCGCGTCAGCTCGCGACCGAGGTGATGCGCATACATGATCGGCGCTGGCATCAGCTCATCCGTCTCATTGCTCGCGTAGCCAAACATGATGCCCTGGTCGCCCGCACCCTGCTCCGCGTGCTTCTTGCCCTTGGCCTGCTTTGCATCCACACCCTGCGCGATGTCGGCCGACTGCGCGGTGAGGATGTTCATCACGAAAATCTTGTCGGCGTGAAAAACGTCGTCGTCATTGACGTAGCCGATTCCGCGCACCGCATCGCGGACGATTTGCACGTAATCAATTTTCGCCTTCGTCGTGATCTCGCCGCCTACGATGGCGATGTTGCTTTTCACGTAGGTCTCGCACGCGACGCGGGAGAATTTGTCCTGCGCCAGACAGGCGTCGAGAACGGCGTCTGAGATGGTGTCGGCGACTTTATCGGGATGGCCTTCGCCAACGGATTCGGAGCTAAAGATGTAACTGCGTGACATAGGTAGGATGAAAAATGGACGGGCCATATCGTGTGCAAGAGGCCAATCGTCAAATCGAAATTTGGTAGAATTACTCCGCCCGCTTGCCCGCTGCGATAAAACCGCGCAGCCTCGCGCCATGAAATTTCTCATTCTCGCCCTCCTCCTGCCCGCAGCGCTTCACGCCGAATTGAAATGGGAACACACCTCGCGCCGCATCGCATGGAAGCCGGGGCAAAAGGAAACCAACACCCAGTTTACCTACACAAATACCGGCAAGACGTCCGTGAAAATCACCGACGTTCGCGGCGCGTGCGTCTGCTGCACCAGCGCACACGCCACGAAGCTCCGACTCGCGCCCGGCGAGAGCGGCGTGGTGAAAGTGCGCGTGGATTTCCAAGGCAAAACGCTCCCCATGACCAAGCCCGTCACCGTTTCCACCGACGACGGAAAAATCACCGCGCTCATGGTGGAAGTCACGACACCCGACGGCCAGCCCGTCACCATCCCGCGAGCCGCGCAGCACGGGCGTTAGGGAAGCGCTGATTAAATCCAGAGAAGATTTTTCAACCGCAGATTCCGCAGATTTTCGCAGAGGATGCGGAGGTCTTTGTTTTCAATCTGCGGTCATCTGCGGAATCTGCGGTTAAAATCAGTGTTTTCCTAAAGTGAAACATCGCTCCGGGGAAGCGCGTTCCATCTGCTACGATTTCCACAGTCAGGTCGCCCGCTGGGGCTACGCGCCATTGTTTCCGGCAGCGTGATTGTAGAAATCGTATAATTCCCGGCTGTCACTCTGGGACAATAGAGTCGCGCCATCCGGCTGGTGGAAAACAGCGGGCGGTCGTGCGTTCCGAGGTCTTCCTTGGGATTTCTAGGGACGTCCCTGCGCTTCACGGGGTGTCTCTTGCGTGTCGCATGGACGCTCTTCCGCTTGGCGGGGTGTCTCTTTTATCCCGGAAGGACGTCCCTCCCGTCCGCGGGGTGTTCCCCGCGTCTTCCGGGGGCGTCCTCGGAAGTGGCGGTAGCGTCCTTCCGGGCCGGAATGGCGTCCATGAGCCTGCCGGGGTCGTTCTTCCGGGAGCCAACCACGCCCCCGCGACAAGCAGGGACGCCCATGGGAATTGCAGGGAACACCCCGCGACATCCGGGGACGCTCATCCGACAGGGGAGATCACGTTTCCTGGAGCGGGTTATCTCCTTCGGAATGCCGCCTCCAGCCATTCACCCTCCGCCTCTCCACTTGCCAGCCGCCGCCGTGTGGCTAAGAGAGCGGGCGTGAGGAATGAACCTCCTGAGGAAAAAACTCGTCACTTAAACCCGCCCGCTATACGACACACCCATCGCAACCGATGAACCCTTCCAGCCCATCCAAAGAAGCCCCCGCAACCACCGCTCAACCCACTACGCGACCGGGGATTGTTTCCCCAGTCGTATAGTAACATGTTAGGCGTTGCTACCCGTCTCCCGTGAACGAAAGCCTTCCAACATCATCAGTAGCTCGGAAGCGCAAGCTGCGGCGCTACGTCATCTGCTTCGCATTGGTGTTGCTTGCCGTGCTCGGTATCGCCAACTCATCACCATCCGGCATCCAGTTTGCGACCGGTGCCAACAGTTGGAGCGACTATGGCTGGCCTTCACCGTGGCTTCGCCTCCACACCTATTCGACGCACGGTTTCATAGGCGACCATTGGGAGCACGAGTTCCGTTTCGAGAGCGCAGAGGTTACGTCTTGGAGCGCATGTTTTGCTTCGGTAGCCGCCTGCGGCAGCATCTCTGTCGCGCTCATCGCTACTCCGGCGTTAGCCCATCGTTTCTTCTTTTCTTCCACGTCTCAACCCAATGCCCGCAACGCCTAACCATGCGCTGCAGCGAACGGGCGCGGCTGTCACGCCCGCTGCTTCCGGCCTCCGCCTTTCCCCCGCCACGCAGCGGTCGCGCCAGCCG
>JAYUIF010000314.1:0-19013 GCA_043766295.1 Spartobacteria bacterium
GGTGCAAAGATCCCAACTCAATCATCCGCCGCGTGCTGGCGCGGGTGAGGCCCGGCTCGATTGTGATGCTGCATGAATGCCGCAAGTTTAGCGTCGAGACTGTGCTGGCTGTGGTGGATGCCCTGCTCGGTGCGGGCTACAAATTTGTCATCCCCGGCGATGCGACGCTGGAGTGATTTGCACGCGATGCTTGCATTGGCCGCGCGTGAAACGGCAACGTGCGCGCTGTGCGTCTTTTGGATCGATACATAGGCCGGCAACTGCTGGTCACCGCGCTTTTCGCAATCGTTGTGCTCAGCGTCGTGCTGGTGTTGGGCAATATTTTCAAAAAGCTGCTCGACTTGCTCGTGAATCAAAACGCGCCCGCGAGCCTCATCCTGAGCTTCATCGCGTATGTGCTGCCGTTCTCGCTCACGTTCACGATTCCGTGGGGATTTCTCACGTCGGTGCTGCTGGTTTTTGGCCGCATGTCGGCGGAAAACGAACTGACGGCGCTACGCTCCAATGGCGTGAGCATCCCCCGGGCTTGTATGCCGGTATGGGGGCTGGCGGCGGTGTTCACGGCGATCTGTCTTTGGATCAATCTGGACGTGGCACCCCATGCGCAGCAGCAGATGAAAAATGCGCTCTTCAACATCGCGACGAATAATCCGCTGGCGATGTTTGGCACAGACAAGGTGATCGAGGATTTTCCCGGCCACGTGATCTACGTTGAGAAAAGCTCGGGAGACCGGCTGACCAACTTGCTCGTTTATAAAATTGATGAAGAAACAAAGGCGCTAAAGAGCGTGATGTTTGCCCGCGAGGGGCGGCTGGAATTGGGGACTGCGATGGTGAAAAATGCCAAGGGCAAGATGGAGGAAGAGAAGCAACTGATCCTCAAGTTGCACGATGGACGCTACGAAGAGCGGGATGATAATCACCCCGATGAACTTTCACGGTTACGCAATGGCATTGTAGTCGCCGAGGGAAGTGTCGCGATTTCGCTCAATGCGCTTTACGAAAAAAAGCAAAAGGCTGGTGGCGTCAGCAGCATGGCACTTGGGGAGTTGCTCGCTACGGAGAAGTCCGAGAAAACCATCGAGATCAACAAGCGTCTCTCCAATGCGCTGGCGACCTTCGCATTTGCGTTGCTCGCGGTGCCGCTTGCGGTCACGGCGCAGCGAAAAGAAACATCGGTCGGCTTCGCCATCTCGCTCGCGATTGGCTTGGTTTACTATCTGTTTTTCTTTCTCACCGACATGGCCCGGAATCGCCCGAACCTCCATCCTGAGTTACTGGTGTGGGTGCCGAACATTATCTTTTTCACCATCGGTGCGGTGCGTTTTACAAAGCTTGCGCGCCGATGAAAATGATGACCGTCAATTTTCCGGAAGCGTCTGCCTTCATAGCGCACGGGATGTGCTTTTGTGACAGCGACGCCACGGCATTATCCACTACGATTTCACACGATGCCTCACGAGCAACCCAACGAAACGATGTCTGACACAAAGATGATATACACTGCGCGCGGAGCGTGGATTTCGCACATGGGCCGCGTGAGAAAAGTGAACGAGGACGCCTGTCTTTTTGGCTCCACATTTAGCGGAGCGAGCACATCGGTGCCGATGGATTCCGTGCTGGATGCACCGCAATGGGTGATCGCGGCGGCGGACGGGATTGGCGGCCACAATGCCGGTGCCTACGCGAGTCGTGAAGTGGTGGCGGGCCTCTCGATATGCACCGACATTTCGCCGAAGGGAGTGAACAGACGGCTGCTGGAAATCCATCACGAGTTGCACAAATCCGGCACTGAGAATCCCGACCTCACGGGATCGGGCGCGGCTGTGGTGGGGATGTTTGCAAGTGATGGGGTGCTGTATGGATTCAACGTCGGGGACGCGCGACTTTACCGCCAGCAGGGAGGGAAACTCCGGCAGATTACGGAGGATGATTCCGTGCAGCAGATGCTCGTGAACGAGGGTATGTTGAAAGCGGACACGGACATCCGGCCATCGAATATGCACGCGCTGACGCAGAGCATCGGCGGCTCCAGCGAATTGATTCACATCGAGCCTCACTTCTATCTGCTCTCGGTGACGCGGGAGGCGCGCTTCATCATCTGCACGGACGGGCTCACAGACATGGTCTCCGCGAAGGACATCGAGCGCATCGCGGTGCCGATACTGAATCCCGCCGCCGTAGTGCAGGCACTATTTTCCGCAGCGATGGAGGCGGGCGGGCGCGACAACATCACCATCGCCGTGGTGGATGTGGAAAAGGCGTAGCTACGGCTCGAATTTGTAGCCGAATTCGCGGACGGTGCGGATGTGTTTCGGCTCCGTGGGGTCGGGTTCGATTTTGTTGCGTAGTGCGTTCACGAAGCGGTCAATCGAGCGCGGTGTCACCATCGCATCGTAGCCCCAGACACTCGTCATGATGAGGTCGCGGCTCAGCGCCTGGCCGGGCCTGCTGGCGAAAAATCGCAGCAGCTCAAACTCCTTTGGCGACAGCGCGACCTCTGCGCCGGCGCGGGTGAAAGTGCGCGCATCGCAATCCAGCCGACAATCGCCAAACTCAAAAACTTCCGCCTGCGTGCGCTTGCGGCGGCGAAGCAGTGCCTCGGCGCGGGCGAGGAGTTCTTTGATGGAAAATGGCTTTGTCACATAGTCGTCCGCGCCGAGTTTCAGACCGAGCACGATGTCGCTCTCGTGGCTCTTGGCGGTGAGCATGAGGATGGGCATCTCCAGCTTTTCTTCGCGGAGAAAGCGGCACACTTCGTAGCCGTTCACCTTCGGCAGCATGAGATCGAGGATGATGAGATCGGGCAGTGTGCGCATCGCCGCTTTCAAGCCCGCATCGCCGTCCGTCGCCGTCACGACTTTGTAGCCTTCAAACTCGAAGTTGTCCTTCAGCCCGCGCATCATCGTCGCGTCGTCTTCCACGATGAGGATGGTTGCGTTCGTTTTCATGCGGTCGGAATTTTCACACGGAACACGCTGCCTTTTCCCGGCTCGCTCGCAACAGTGATTTCGCCGCCGTGCGCTTTTACGATGCGATTCACGATGGCGAGACCGAGGCCGCAGCCCTCGCGGGTGCGGGAGAGTTTTTGGTCGGCTTGGTAAAAGGGACGGAATACGGCGCTGCGCTCATCATTGGTCAGGCCGATGCCGTTGTCTTCGACGGCGAAGACGACGCCATCGGCAGCCGCGCTCACGCGAAGCGAGATGTGTTTTTCTTCGCCCGTGTATTTGAGCGCGTTGTCGAGAAGGTTGGTGAGCACTTGTGTGAGCGCGTCGCCATCGGCCTGGATTTGCGGGAGATTTTCCGGCGCATCGAAAGTGAACGCCGCAGCATCGAGGCGCGGGCGCAGCGTGTTCACTGCTTGCTCTACGATGGTGCGAGGGGAGACGGGGGCGAGATTCAACGGCTGTGTGCCTCGATCAAAACGAGAGAAGGTCAGGAAATTTTCAGCGAGTTTGTTGAGGCGTTCGTTCTCGGAGGCGATGAGGTCGAGATACTCGCGTGTCTGTTTCTCGCCACTCACGCGACCATCGCGCAACGTGTCCAAGAGCATTCGCATGGAGGCGAGCGGCGTGCGCAATTCGTGGGCGACGGTGGCCACGGAAGTGTTCTTCAATTCATGCAATGCGAGTTGGCGGCTCACGGCGAGTGCGGCTAGTCCGGCGATGAGCAATACCGCGACTGTCGTGAGCGAGCCGGTCCAAATTAAAATTTGGCGCTGCCCCTCGATAGCTTCGTCAATGACCTGCGGCCCGATGAGGTGGAGCTGAACGGTCGCGCCCGGCAGTCCCGGCGCGGCGGCTTGTGCGAGCATTTGGCCCCACGGTGCGGCTTCGCCAGCGATGAAATTGCCGCCTGCATCCACGATGCGCGCTGTGACTTTGTGGTCGGATGTTTTTTCCAATCGTTCCAAAATTACCGCCGCTTGCTCGGTTGGCGTCCTGTCGTCTGTGGGCGTGTTGCGAAGCATGGGCGACAGTGTGTCTGCGTAGAGTTGTTGTGCGCGCTCGAAGGAAAGAAGCCGTTCGCGATCCAGAACGTCCGACATGAACCGCGCCATGAGTGCCGTGGGGATGAGGGGAACAATGACGAGTAGGAGCAATAGTGCCCGTAGCTGCGTTGGGCGGATTTCGTGACTGCTCATGCCATAAAACATAACGGCGGGCACTCACGATAGCGAGCGCCCGCCGCATTTGGAATGTTTGAAACAGCGATGATGGCGACTACTGAGGAAGGAGAACTGTCCCGCCGCTCAGCCACTCGCCCGCTGGGACAAAAGCGTTGTTGAGGCCGGCGATGTCATCGCGTTTCACCATATAGGTGGTGGCTCCTGCTGACGTCGGCTTGGTGCTGACAACTTCACCGTTGCCGCCGTTAAAGATGACCACTGCCTTGGTGCCCCTCCAGACGCCTCCTTTTGTGCCTGTATCTGCATTATAGGTCGGTGCGGCTGCTGTGGCGATCGTAAATGCGTTTGCCAGCACCGGCCAGCGCGAACTGGACGAGTCCTGCAAGCCTGCCACATAGGCCCAGTCGCTTTCGCCCACATCACATACTTTTGCGTTGGCAGCGGTCTGGGCGACGGGGGCTTTGGTCCAAGCAGAGGCTTTGTTGATGAAGACCTTCTTGTTGTCAATGTAGTTGCCCGTGAGCAGAATTGTGAACGCACCGTTGCTGGTGGTGATTTTAGTGGCGACGTCGTCCGGATCTGAGTAAGTGGGCAGACTGCCAGCGTTGCTGGTCTGGGCGGCATAGCTGCGCATGGCGATGTAGATGTTTTTGCCTTGGGACAACTGCTCAGTGAGGCGTCCGTTTTGAATGAACGCGGTGTATGCGGGCATCGCCAGTCCGGCGAGGATCCCGATGATGGTGATGACGACGAGGAGTTCGATGAGAGTGAACGCCTTTCGGAATGATGTTGGTTTGGTTTTCATTGGTTTGATGTGTTTTATTTTGTGAGGTGACGTCCGCAGAATGCTTCCGTCTGGGGCAAAGTGAAGACTATTCATGTTATGGTTTTGTTACCGTGCAGTTCGCTGTGCGTGATTTCGCAGACTGCAAAATGTCGCAGATGTTTTTAACTACAGAGAGCACAGAGAACACGGAGGGGGCGGGTGATTTGCAAGGACGCGGAGGCGAACCCAAAGTGCGAATGTTTTCTTTGCGTCTCCGTGTTCTCTGTGTCCTCTGTAGTTCCATCTGCATCGTTTCGCATCAGCGCAGCGGGAGGCGGAGGCAGGCGGCTTCGGTGTCGTTGCGGAGGAGAAGCAGGTCGCCGGAGAGGGCGGGGGGATTCCATGTTTTGCTGTCGAAGATGTGGATGCGGGCGAGTTCGTTTGCGGCCTCGGGCGTGGGGCGGAGGAGGACGAGGTCGCCGGGAGCTTCGGTGATTTGCAGGAGGTGTTCGCCGATGAGCAGGCACTGGCCGTGGCCGTAGCGACCCGCTTTCCATTTCACCGCGCCGTCGCGGAGATCGAGGCAGGCGAAGATGCCGTCGCTCACGCCATACACGTAGCCGTCGCGCTCGACGGGGTTGGAAAATTTCGCCTGAAAGCGGATCGTTTTCCAAAGCTCGGTGGCGGTGAAAGTGCCATCTGCACCGGGCGCGATTGCGAGTAGTGCGCTGCCGACGCCGTATCCGCTGGAGAAAAATACACGGTCGCCGCCGGTGATGATCGGCGCGGCGACGTGCGGCATCCCGATTCCCCAAGCGTGCTCCCACAGCACCGCGCCGGTCGCGGGGTCGTGCGCGGTGATTGCCGCGCTATTAAACATGAGCACTTGCTCGCGGCCTGCGAGGGTGCGGAGAAAAGGTGAGCTGTAATTCGCAGGGTGATTGCCCGCGCTCCATGCGAGTTGTCCGCTCGATTGGTTGTAAGCGAGCAGCGATTTTCCGTTCGCGCCACCTGCGCTGACGAGGACGTTTTCACCAACGGCGAGTGGCGATGAAGCGAAGCCCCAGTCGGGAATCTTCGCACCGCTCACGGCGACGATGTCCGCCTGCCATCGCATTTTTCCAGTCGTGAGATCGAGGCAGCGAAGCGTGCCGTTTGCGCCGAGCGTGAAAATGCTGCCGCCCGCGATGGTGGGTGTGGCGCGCGGGCCTTCACCAGCGATGCCGCTATTGAAATGAGCGGGGCTTGCGCTGCGCCAGAGTGGTTTTCCGGTCGTGAGTTCGTAGCAGGTGACGCATTCGTCTTCGCCGTCCTGCTCCATCGTGATTGCGCGATTGCCCGCGATGGCGAAGCCGCACCACGCCGCGCCGACTGCGCGTTTCCAAATGAGTTGCGGCGGGTGTGCGTTCCAATCGGGATCGAGCGCGGGGCCGGCGATGCGTCCATCGCGGTTCGGGCCGAGCAGTTGCGGGAAGTCGGCGCGTGCGGTTGTGTCGTTCACGAGGGATGTGCCAGTCGCGGGCGGCGCGGCATTTTTCGCAAAGCGAAACTCGAAGATCGGGATGAAGTCGCCACTCATCCCACGATGACGGAAGAGCGCAGCGGGCAGCAGTGCGACGCCGAGACCGATGAGCTTTGCGCGGCGGCTAGCGCGAGAAAATGCGAGCCACCAGATGAGCAGTGCGAGGTAAGTGCCGAAGGAAAACCCGAGCAGCCTCATGCTGCGCTGTTGCTGATAAACCCACTCGGTTTTCGCGAGCGTGAGGCCGATGCCTGCGCTGCCGATGACGAGGATGAGAGCGAGCGGCCACCAACGGAGATGCTTCATTTCAGCGAGCGGAGAGATTGCCAGATGGCGTCGAATTGATCCGCCGCTTTTCCGCCGAGCACGTCGTCGCGCTGCGTGGTAATTCCGTCTTCGCTAAACTTCGGCATCTTGGTTTCCGCATCAATGCGGAGCGGCGCGAGCAGCCAGCGATTGTAGTAGCCTTTGCGAAGGCGCTCGGTGGCGTAGGCGAGATTGATGCCGGGTGCTTCGAAGACGGCAGTGGGCGCTTGATCTTTCACGCCGTGGCACTGCACGCAGTTGAAGCCGCCTTCGCTGCTGATGAGTTTCGCTCCGATTTCGACGCGTGCTTTATCGGCGGCGGGTTCGGGCGCGTCGGTGAGCGGGAGGCCGTGTTGTTGCGCGAGACCGTTGGCGATGCCGACGCCGGGCGCGCCGAAGCCGGGCATCCGCGACGCGAGCCACGGGCGCGGTTTGTAGGGCGCGGCACCGACGATGAAGTTGCCCATCCAGCCGGGCTGCAATTTTTCGCCGAGCCAAGTGAGTTGCGGGATCGCGGTCGGCGGAACGGTCGCGCCTTCGGGTTGGTCGGCGGGCTTTGGTGCTGCGCTGGTGAGCGGCGAGATTTCCTCGTCGAGTTGCTGGAATATACTCTGCCGTCCATCGCGCGGATGGCACGCGGTGCAGTTCATGTGGCGGATTTGTCGCTCGGCAAAATCGGCGAACGTGTCCTGCTTCAACGAGGCGAGATCGGTGGCGAGGAAAGTGGTGATCGCCTCGCGCTGCGTAGGTGTGAACGCGAAATCGGGAGCTTTGCCGGGCTGCGGGGCGAGGCAGCCTTTCGCGGGAGATTTGATGGCTGCGGCGAGCGTCGGTGCTGTGATGGATTTTTCGATGCCGGGAATTGTGTGGCACGCAGCGCAGGTTGCGGCGGCGATTTTTCCGCGAGCGGCGTCGCCTTTTACCACGGGCAACTCGGCATTCGATTTACCTAGGAGAAACGCGGCGAGTTGCGCGGCTTCGATGTCGGTGAGCCGGAAGTTTGGCATCCGCGTCCACGGATTGTGCATCGAGGGGATTTTCAAAAACTCGATGAGCGCGGCGGGCTGAAATTTCGCGGCGACATGAGTGAGCGGAGTGCGCGCGTGTTCGTCCTTGCTGGTGAAATTCGGCGCGGTGTGGCAGGCGACGCAGCCGAGATTTGCGAACAATCCACCGCCAGCGAGCGCGGCGTCGGCGTCGGCTTTTTCCGCGTCCACTTTTGCTGGTGTGCCGAGCGTGGCGAGGAATGCGGCGATGTCTGCGGCTTGTTCTTTCGTCACGCCGAGCGCGGGCATCGTGGCGTTGTGGCGAAGGGCGCGGGGATTTTCCACCCACGCAGCGACCCAGTCGGGGCGGAGACGCGCGCCTGCATCCGCGAGGTCGGGCGCGGTGGCGAGCAGTTCGGGCATCCCGGTTCCGTCCTTCGGCACGGCGTCGCCGGCATCGTGACACGCGGCGCAGTGGCGCGTGGCGAAAAGCATCCGTCCTTCGCGCAACTTGGTTTCAGCGGGAGCGTGCATCCACGCAGTCGGCGGGATGGGTTCGCGCGGAAATTCCTTGCTCGCCCAGTCGAGTTGCAATTGCGCGTCTTGCTCGCCGTCGCTGGTAAATTCAATCACCACGCGGTTCGCGCCTTTGCTGAGTTGCACGCTTTTCTCCGTCGTCTTCGCGTCGAGCGTTGGCGTGCCGTTGATGCTCACTTTCACCTCGCCGCGCGCCTTCACGATGAACGTCGCATCAGCGCGCAGCGGCGAATCAATGTCGCCCGTGAACACCGCCTTGAACGCTCCGGCGGGAATGAACGGCGTCGCGGGCGCGCCCTTCGGCACGTAGAGCGCGGCGAGTTGCGCGGTGGTCGTATCGCTCTTGCCAGCGGCGGTGTAGGTGACGGCGAGGCCGGGTTCCGTTTTCGCGGGAGCTTCGGCGAAAGCGAACGATGAAAGTGCTGCGAGAAAAACGAGCGTGCGCATGAGTGGCGCGGATTTACGGGGCGAAACGCGAGGCGTCAACGGTGCACGCTTGCCACCGCGCCAGTGCCTCGGATTTGCCAGCCCCATTCTCGGTTTGCCAAAGACGCATCAACTCGCTCCCCTCCGTCCGCCATGCCAACCGCCCCTCCTCTCCGATTAACTGCGTCTTCTTACCTAAATGAATAATTCGCCGAAAAATCCATGGCTGCGGCTCACACCCAAAGCACCGTTCGTTCTTCCAAGCGACAGAGGTGCTATCGACTCATTCAATTTACAGGCAGCGGAAGGCGACCGCCTGAATGTTAAATTACTTCCGATTCCTTTTCTCGGTCGTCCTGATGCTCCGATTGTTTTGCTAAACCTCAATCCTGGGTATCACCCGCACGACGATAAACTCCAAAAACAACCTCGATTCATGCAAGCGTGCCGACGTTGTCTCAAACATACAGATGATGCCTTCCCGTTTTTCTTTCTTGATCCAAAGATTGAAGGCTCCGAACCGGGCCCTGGACACCGCTGGTGGAGTCGCATCCTGAGGCCACTACTCGATGACAATGCGCCCAGCTTTCTTTCTCGTGCGCTCCTTTGCGTCGAGTTTTTCCCGTATAGTTCCCACCGTTTCAAATCTCTACGCACAATTCTCGACTCTCAACTTTACGGTTTTCAACTTGTTCGTGCCGCCATCCAGCGTGGGGCCATCATCGTAGTTATGCGAAGCCGTGGACTTTGGTTCGATGCTATCCCTGAACTCCTCACATATAAAAAGGTCTACATCACCAAGAACCCGCGAAATCCAGTCGTCAGTAATGCAAATCTTCCTGACGGCTTTAAACAAATTACTCGCGCACTTGAAAGATTCCGCGGAAGAAATCGGGACGGACAGATTCTTCGAGGGGCGTTCGTTTAGCTCTTGCGGAAGATGTCGGCGCTGCCGGGGCTTCGCTCTTTCTAAAGCCCGATGCCGCCACGCGGGTCGTTACAGCAACTCCCCCTCGCGCTTTGGTGCGGTGAGGCCGAGTTTTTTGTAGGCGAGGGGCATGGCGACGCGGCCTTGTGAGGTGCGTTTGAGGTAGCCTTGCATGATGAGGTAGGGCTCGTTCACGTCTTCGAGGGTGCCGGAGTCTTCGCCGACGGCGACGGCGAGGCTGCTGATGCCGACGGGGCCGCCGCCGAATTTCTGCACGAGGGCTTCGAGGAGGCGTTTGTCCATTTCGTCGAGGCCGTCGCGGTCAATGTCGCGCATGGTGAGTGCGGCGTCGGCGACGTCGCGGGTGATGCGGTTGCCGGCGCGGACTTGGGCGAAATCGCGCACCCAGCGAAGGAGATTGTTGGCTACGCGCGGGGTGCCGCGACTGCGGGCGGCGATTTCGAGAGCGCCGGGGTGGTCCACTTCCACGCCGATGAGGGAGGCGCTGCGGAGGACGATTTTTTGCAAATCCTCGGCGGTGTAGTAATCGAGGCGGCACGTCATGCCGAAGCGGGAGCGGAGCGGGGCGGTGATCATTCCGGCGCGGGTGGTGGCGGCGATGAGGGTGAATTTCGGGAGGTTGAGGCGGACGCTGCGGGCGTTGGGGCCTTGGTCAATGATGATGTCGAGTTTGTAGTCCTCCATCGCGGGGTAGAGGTATTCTTCGATGACGCGGGAGAGGGCGTGGACTTCGTCAATGAAGAGGACGTCGCCGCGTTCGAGCGTGGTGAGGAGACCGGCGAGGTCGCCTGCTTTTTCGATGGTGGGGCCGCTGGTGCATTTGATGCCGACGCCCATGGCGCTGGCGAGGATGTTGGCGAGCGTGGTTTTGCCAAGGCCGGGCGGGCCGCTGAGGAGGACGTGTTCGAGGACGTCGCCGCGCTGCTTGGCGGCTTCGACCATGAGCATGAGTTGCTCGCGCACTTTTTCCTGTCCGGTGAATTCACTGAACGCGGGCGGGCGCAGGGAAATATCGAATGGCGTATCGGGAGCTTCGGCGATGTCTTTGGTGACTGGCACGGTGGTGTGTTGAAAGTTGAGCGTGGAGATTTGCGAGCGGCATCCCAGTGCCACTTCGACTGGCAACACTCAACTCGAATGTCGCGCTTGAGGGCCAAAGGCCTGAATTCATACCAGCCTTGGGCAACGCCCAAGGAAAGCTTGCACCCACGGATAAAGGGCTGAAAGCCCGGACTCATTTATGCGGTCGGACGCAAGGACGGAACGGGCTTTCAGCCCTCTTGCCGTCTTTGTTTTCAAACCTAGGCCGACGCTCGTGCCTCGCTTTGGCCTAGGCTGGTATGGGTAGGGCCGTTGGCCCTCAACTGTGGCGTTCGGACTCAACTCTCAACTTGGTGTCTCGCGCAAAGACGCAAAGGCGCAAAGAAATGAGGTCAGGGAAATGCCACGTGATCCTTTGCGTCTCTGCGTCTTTGCGCGAGGCATCAGGTGATTTTTCTCCCCGCGCGGCGGAGACGCCAGGAGCGAAGGAGGAGCATGAGTGCGAGGAGGGTGAAAAAGGAGGCGATGGCCCACGCGACGATGCGCGGGAAGAGGATGGCGAGGGCGGCGAGGGCGAGGGGGATGAGCGCGATCCAGAAAAGGGGAAAGGCTTCGGCGGTGCCGAGGACGCGGTGGTTGGTGATGGCGGCGCCGACGGTGCGGCCAAGGCGGATCGCGCCGGCGGTAACGCGCGCGAGGCTGCCGCCGCCGGGGCGTGAGCGCGATTCGCCGGGCGATGGGAGACGCCTAGGACGGCGCTTTTTTAAAACGACCTCGGTGGAGTGGGTGAGGTCGCGTTCGTAGGCGGTTTCCATTTCGGTGGCGAAGCCGGGGTCTTCGATGGCGACGTCGAGTTCGTAGTTGGAAATCCAACTTGCGACGTTGAGGTTCGTGCTGCCGACGCGCGCCCAGCGTCCATCGGCGACGGCGGTTTTTGCGTGGAGCATGGAGCCGTTCCACTCGAAGACGCGGACGCCCGCTTCGAGCAGCGGGCGGTAGCCGGCGGTGGTGAGCGGGCGCAGCCACGGCAGGTCGCTGCCGCCGGGGACGAGGAGGCGGACATCCACGCCATCGCGTGCGGCGGCGCGGAGTGCCTGGACGTAGGCGGGGAGCGCGGCGAAATAAGCATCGGTGAGCCAAAGGCGGCGCTCGGCTATGGATGCGATGAGGAGATCGAGGCGGTAGATGCCGGCGAGGTTTGGGGCGCTGGCGATGACGCGGACGTGGATCTCGCCAGCGGGCGCGGCGGGTGTGAGCGAGGCGAGTTCGTCTTTGCAAATAGGCTCTCCATTTTCCGCCCAGATTTGTGCGAAAGCGGGGACGAGATCGGCGACGGCGGGGCCGCAAATTTCGACGCCGGTGTCGCGCCACGGCTCGATGCGGCGTGCGGCGTCGCCGAGCCAAGTGTTGCTCACGCAGATGCCGGAGACGAAGCCGAGTGTGCCGTCCACGGTGAGCGTTTTGCGATGGTCGCGGCTGAGCCAGCCGAGCGGGCTGTCGAGGCGCGGGGGATTGTGGTAGCGCACTTGTCCGTCGAGTTTCAGCAGCGGCTCCCAAAATTTTCGCGACGTGTGGAGGGAGCCGATCCAATCGAGAAGGACGCGCACTTTCACCCCGGCCTCGGCGCGCGCGATGAGGGCGTCGCGGAAGCGTCTGCCGACGGCGTCGGGGCGGAAAATGTAGTTTTCAAAATAGATGGTGCGCTGGGCGGCGGCGATGGCGGCGTGCCACGCGGCGTAGTTTTGCTCGGCATCGAGGAGGAGGCGGACGGCGTTGCCCGGCACGAGCGGCGCACCGGCGGCGCGTGCGAGCGCACGCTGGGCGATGCCGCGAATGGAGCGCAGGCTTTCGCCACGGTCGCTGAGGTGCTTGGGTGCGGTGTTCACACGAGGAAGGCTAGCCCGTCGTTTTTCTGTGGGCAATGACGCGATGCTGGAATGAAAGCAGCTAGAAACGCGGCATGGGAAGAACACCAAAACTCAATGGCCGCGAGAGCGGTATGCTCAAGGCAATCGGCTTTGGTCTCGGCGTGAGCGGTGAGGAATTGCTGGAGCGCACGCAGATGGCGCCCGAGGATTTGTGCGACGTGCTGAACACGCTGCTCGACATCGGCTACGTGGAGACTGCTTCGATGAAAGAGCGCGTGACGGAGGAGGAGTTGAAGACGGAGAATTTTGAAATCAATCCATCCTACGCGTCGGATCTGAAGGTAGCGATGAAGCGGTGTTAGCGGTCGCTTAAATGGAAGCCATCAGTGCTTCGTATTCGAAGTCCAGTGAGGTCGAGTCGAACTTGGGATAGACGAATTTGCTGGCGGGGACGTTTTCTTTACTGACGGCGCAGGCTCGCGTGAGGCCGGCGGTTTTCAAGTGCATGAGCGACTCGTGCAGAAGTGCGGTGCCGAGGCCGCGACTGCGGTATTCGGCGAGCACGCAGGGGCCGGAGATGAGGTGGCTTGCGGTGTCTTCGGTCGTATTCAGCGCCGATGCGGCGATGATGCGCACGCCGTGGGTGATCACGAGGCAGGGGACTGCGCGATGGAGAAAGCTGGAGGTGATTTGCGCTTCGATGAACGGGCGCAGTTCCTTGAACGAATCGCCCCATGTGGTATCGAGGCTGAACGCGGTGAAGATCACGCTGCGCACGACTTTCTCCTCGTCGCGGGATGCGGCGCGGACGTTGAAATGCGAAGGGAGTTGGGTCTCGAAATCGGGGAGGTTTTCAAGTTCCCAAGTAAATCGCTTCCAGCGGATGATCTTCATGTGCGGGGTAAGTAGCGGGCTGGGTTTTGTAAATCAACGTCGCTCTGCGAGTGGCTGAAAAATGATTGTCGGCCTAGTGTTTTGTTTCCGTCGCGCCGGATGTGGTCGGCTGGTCGCCTTCGCCGAGCTTGCGTTTGAAAAGTTCGAGGGTGAGCGCGTAGCACTGTTGCGCGAGGACGGGGTTGTAGCGCGGCCCTTCGTCGCGGAGAAAGGCGTGCGCGCCATTTACCTCGAACGTCTGGTGACAAGTATTTGACTCCTCCAGCGCGCGGCGCACTTGCATCCGCCCCTCGAAGGGAACGTGCGGGTCCTGCCTGCCCCAGACGATCAATAATTCGCCCTTGATGTCGCCACGGCGTGCGCGCTCCAGCGAATCATCCACCATGCCGAGTCCGAGCCCGCGCTTGTGGTCTTCCAGCTTGTGGATGTCAGTGGGGTAAAAACTCACGCCAGTCAGCACGTCGGAGCTGAAGCAATTGCGGAAATTCAAATGCCCGCCGATGCAGATGCCCATGCTGCCGAGCTTGCCGGTGCTGGCGGGGTGGCTTTTCAAAAACTCCCGAACGACACGCATATCGTCATCATACGCAGCGAGTGGTTTATTCGCCTTGCACCAGTTGCCACGGTCGGTGCCCGCACTGTCGTAGCCGAGGATCGTCCCCGGCTCCTCGAACTCGTGGAAAATCTCCGGCACCGCGACGACGAAGCCGTGCCCCGCCAGCATCATCGCCGTCCGGCGAATCGGCCCGGTCACATGGAAAATTTCCGAAAAAAGCGTGATGGCGGGATATTTTCCAGCCGCAGCGGGACGGAAAATATGCGTCCGCATCGGCCCGCTCGGCGTCTGAAGTTCAACGTGCTCGTGGTCTAGGATCGTCATACGGCGCGCGTGATAGCGGTGCGCCTGTGTGTCGTAAAGTGCGCAAAGCCGAGACTTGCCTAGCGCAGTGCGTTTCAGCACATTGGCTTCGCTCCAGACAGAAGTCTGGGAAAAACCAAAAACCAAAAACAAAATATGAAACACATCCTCACACTCATCGCCGTCGCCGTTTGCTTCACGTTCGGAGCCTGCGCCACCGACAAATGCGAAAAGAAGCCCGCTGACAAATGCGCCAAGAAAACTGACGCCTGCTGCGCCACCAAGGCTCCTGCGAAGAAGAAGTAAGCAGATTCGTTCGTTTCAAAGGGCGCGTTACCTTCGGGTGGCGCGCCCTTTTTTGCTGCCTGCAAACATGCCGCCAGTCGCCTTTGTCGGAGGAAATTTCAAATTCCCTGCAAGTATCCCTCGTTATTTTTTGATGTTCTGCTAAAGGGAGGCATGAGCAAAACTTCGACCTTCGCCCGACGTGGCCCTGACCGCATCTCTGAGGAAATTGCAAAAGTGCTGTGCAAGAAAAAGCCGCTGGAGTTCAAGGCGCTCTTCATGGACGTGTATGAAAGCCTCCGTGCGCAGGATGCGACGAGCGGCGGTGAGGAGATGATTCGCCTGCGGGCCTACGAAAAACTCCAGAATTTCGTAAGACAAGGCATCGTGAAAAAAGCCGGAACCACCTACATCGGCGACGGTCGTGCGCTCGCGTCATTCCTCGCGACAGCCGCCGAGCAGAACGCGACTTTTGCAGCGGAGAAGGAAAAGCGGAATCCAACCGTGCCGCCAAAACCGGTGAAGCCGGAAGCCAAAGCAAAACCCGCGAAAGTGGTGAAGGCAGTGAAGCCAAAGAAGGTGGAAAAGCCTGCTGCCAAAGCTCCAGCTTTGAAGAAGAAGAAATAGCTTTCCGTTGTCCTTCCGCGTCTTTGGCTGGCACGCGGGCAGTGTCCGAATTTGGAAGCCATGAAGCCATGAAAGGAGTTTGGAAGCGGCAGCGAACGGGACGCAGGAGCTTTCTTTTCCTGGCTTCCTGGCTTCCAAATTCAAAATAGGACATTACTGGCAAAAGCGAGGGCTTGCGGCGAATGGGGAGTCCATAGCACTTTGCATCGGTTTCCTTCGCCATGAAAAAATCCGCGCTGCTCTCGCTCTTCGCATTCACTTTCGCCCTCCACGCAGGTGAAAACTGGCCGGAGTTCCGTGGCCCGAGCGGCGATGGGCATAGCGATGCGAAGGGTTTGCCCACGCAGTTGAGCGAAGGACAACATGTGAAATGGAAGACGCCGACGCTCGGCAAAGCGTGGTCTTCGCCGGTCGTGTGGGGCGGGCAGGTGTGGATGACTACGGCGAGTGAGGATGGGAAGGAATTGGGCGTGATGGCGCTGGATGCGGCGAGTGGAAAAGTGCTGCACGACAAGGCGCTCTTCACGGTGGAGAAACCGCAATTTTGCCACAAATTCAACAGCTACGCATCGCCGACGCCGGCGATTGAAGACGGGCGCATTTATGTGAGCTGGGGTTCGCCTGCGATTGCGTGTCTCGACACGAAGACGTGCGCGGTGCTGTGGGAGCGGCGTGATTTCGTCTGCAACCACTATCGCGCTGCCGGGAGTTCGCCGATCATTTGGAAGAACTTGATGATTTTGCCGTTCGATGGGAGCGACCAGCAGTTCATCGTCGCGCTCGACAAGGCGACGGGGAAGACCGTGTGGAATGTGAAGCGCTCGATTGATTTCAATGACCTCCAGCCGGACGGGAAACCCGAGGCGGAAGGCGACTTTCACAAGGCATTCGGCACGCCGCACGTCATCGAGTGGGAGGGGAAACCGATGCTCATTTCCAACGGCGCAAAGGCGACCTACGGCTACGAGCCAGCCACGGGAAAGGAACTCTGGCGCTTCGAGGAACGCGGCGCGCACAGTCCGGCGGCGAGGCCGGTGGTGGGGGCGGGGATGGTTTTCCTCACGCCGGGATTTGGCGCGAAGCAAGTCATCGCGCTCAAGCTGGGCGGCAGCGGTTTGCTCGATGAAAGCGCAGTGGCGTGGCGCGAAAAAAAAGCCGCGCCCAACAAGCCATCGCTCCTTTTCGACAACGGCCTTTTGTATGTCCTCGACGACAACGGCATGGCCTCCTGCCTCGACGCCAAGACCGGCGAAATGAAATGGCGCGAGCGCATCGGCGGGAACTACTCCGCCTCACCGCTCCTCGCCGAGGGACGCATTTATTTTTTCAGCGAAGAAGGTAAAGTGGTCGTCGTCGCCGCTGCGCCGGAGTTCCAGAAAATCGCCGAGGGGAAATTCGACGACGGCTTCATGGCCTCGCCCGCAGTGAGCGGAAAGGCGCTCTTCCTCCGCACGCGCACCGCCCTGTATCGCGTGGAGGAGTGACGCGATTTACAAGGTCAGTTCGCCAATCGGCATAGCGCCTGCAACTACGGAAACCGTGTCAACGAGCAGAACCGCAGCGTGGAAGTCCTGCGGTTCTGGCACGGAGCACAAGACCCGAAGCAACTGCGGCTCGGGTGATGAAACACGCTGCATCATCACTGAATAATCTGACCCTCGTCCCTCTTTCGTCACCGCTTTGCTTGGAATCGGAGGACGAACTGGTCACGTCCGTCGAAGCAACAAGTGACGAACCGCAAGCCACGGACCCCGCCTTTGCAGGCGCATAAGCTTTGAGAGCATTCGAGCACGTAATCCGTCCGAGATCTCCAAGACTTCATGAATGAGTTGCACCGCCCAGTTCTCCGGAAAGTAAGTCAATGCCCATTTTGACTCACACGCCGCACTCAGTTTTTCCGTTAAAGGCAGGGTCTCGCGATCGGCAATCCACTCCTGTCTTTCCGCAGAACGCGCATCAGACAGGTAAACGTGAATCTCGCTGTATAAGCTCCGCCATGGGCCGCAGCGCGTTCGGCGTGAAAGCATGTGCGCAAGTGCTTGAAGATCTTCTCGAGGCAGCAAGGTGAACTGAGCTTTTACGAGTTCACTCCAGCGCTCTGAACAATCCCATGCATTCAAAGATGGTGCCACCAACACTGCTTTTACGATTGCAGGTAACCCGCGGGATTCGACGATTTTGAACTCTGCTTCTCGTGCTGCCCATTTTGCCCTCGCCGCCTCAGCCTCTAATCGCGCCTGCTCCGCTCGACGCGACAATTCAGCGCGGCGTTCGTCTTCCTCGCGTTCTTTGGCTGCACGCCAACGTGGCAACGCGTGCATGAGAATGGGGTTTATGGATGCAATCGGTGCGAAGTAATCGAGCAATCCAATCGCGTCGCTTTCCTCAGACTCGGGCCTAATCGCCGCATTAAGCAATAGCGGTGCAATAGTTGGATGGAGATGGAATTGCCGCTGGAACGTAGCAGTCCTGCGCCCAATGAACCATCCTGAAATGTCCGTAGAAGCCCCACGTATGATCCGCCATGCAAACGAAGCGCCAAACGGAGCACGCTGCACCATTCTCGCGATGAATTGCTCAAACTCGGAGGGATTCAACAAAGTGACGAGAGCGAGTATGGGTCGGGGATTGTCAAAGTCAGTCTCCTCGCACGACGCCAACGCATCGATGAACGTCCTGCGAGTTTCCCCGCTCGCGGAATCGAACCGGTCTTGGATCGAAAAGTCGCACTTCCCACAGAATCCGCTACAGCGTCTATCTAGCCCCAACGACTTCGTTAGCTGTTCAATGGCGGTCATTTCATTTCATTTGTCTTTCGATGAACCCTTATATCATAGGGAACGAGGGACTGATAGTTGCACTATCCCTTTGCCGACTTGGTTTCGATTTCAGCGACAAGTGCGGTGTTCAGCATTCTCGACTTCGCGCCGTCGTCGTAGATGACCCAACTTGAAAGAGTGACAGTCAGCACATCCGGGTTCTTCACCCGCAGTTTTTCACCCGAATGTAATATGACCACGAATGGCTGAAATGGGGCTGCGTGAAGCCGGTCGCGCATCATGTCTATGATGCTGAGCTTCAAATCGAATTTCATGCCCGGATGCTGGCAAATTTTCGTAGTCGCGCAAGCCTCCGTTTGGATCACAGGCGGCCCGCCTGTGATGGCAGGCAGACCGTCCCGGCTGCCGCACCGCGCGCTCAAGCAGGCGGGACGCCCGCTTGCCAGCACAGCCGAGACGGCTGTGATCCATCCGCATTGCTCCGCTGCATTGCTCAGCGTTTCCCAGCGGCATCAAGCGAGGCACCACGGATCGGCGTAGGCTTTCACCGCTTACGAATCCGCGCGCGGTTCGCGGACTTTGGCGAGGTAGCGTTGGAAAAAGGGGATGCCGCCGATGGCGGGGAGGACGTAGCGGGCGGTGCAGAGCAGGCCGAGGGCGGCGGCGACGTGGGCGGGAAAATACGGGGCGTAGAGCAGGATGAGCGCGGCGTCGCGGGTGCCGACTCCGGCGAAAGTGAGCGGGAGCAAACCGGCGAGGATGGCGAGCGAGGAGAGCGCGAGATTTGCCACAAAGGGGCACCATCCGCGAAGGGCGAGGATGAAGAGCCAGATTTGCAGCAAGTGGAGCAGCCAGATGAAAACGCTGGTCGTGGCGACGAGGACGAGGCGGCGTTTATCCGCCCAAAAGTAGCCGTGCATTTCCTCCCACGAGATGGAGAGTTTGCGGAACTTTTCCTTCGTTTTGCCGGGCGCGATTTTGCCGAGCAGTGCGAAGAACGTTTGCGAAAAACCGAGCGAGCCGACGAGAAGAAGC
>JAYUIF010000315.1:0-18993 GCA_043766295.1 Spartobacteria bacterium
GTGTTGCAGGATTTCACTGGCGTGCCGCTGCTCGTGGACCTCGCGGCGATGCGCTCGACGGTGCACCGCCTCGGCCGCGACCCGAAGATGATCGAACCGCTCGTGCCGGTGGATCTCGTGGTGGATCACTCGGTGCAGGTGGACTTTTTCGGCAGCAGCGATGCGCTGCAAAAAAATCTGGAACTCGAATTCAAGCGCAACCGCGAGCGTCACGAGCTGCTCAAGTGGGGACAGCAGGCGTTCAAGACCTTCGGCGTCGTGCCGCCCGGCATCGGCATCGTGCATCAGGTGAACCTCGAATACCTCGCGAAGGGCGTCCTCCAGTCACCATTCACCAATCACCAGTCACCAATCTTCTACCCCGACACACTCGTCGGCACTGACTCGCACACGACGATGATCAACGGCCTCGGCGTCGTCGGATGGGGCGTCGGTGGCATCGAGGCGGAAGCGGGAATGCTCGGGCAGCCCGTGTATTTCCTCACACCGGAAGTCGTCGGCGTGAATCTCACCGGCGCAGTGTCCGAGGGCGTGACGGCGACGGACGTGGTGCTGCACATCACTCAGATGCTCCGCAAGGCGAAGGTCGTCGGAAAATTTGTGGAGTTTTACGGCCCCGGCGCGAAGGCGCTCACGGTCGTGGATCGCGCGACCATCGCCAACATGGCGCCCGAATACGGCGCGACGATGGGCTTCTTCCCGATTGATGAAGAGACCGTCGCCTACCTCCGCGGCACGGGCCGCAGCGACGAGCACTGCAAGACCTTCGAGAACTACTACAAGGCGCAAGGCCTGTGGGGCGTGCCAGCGAAGGGCGACATCGCATACAGCGTGGATCTCGATCTCGATCTCTCGACCGTCGTCCCCGGAGTCGCCGGCCCGAAGCGCCCGCAGGACCGCATCAATCTCAACGATCTCAAGAGCACGTTTGCGTCGCTCTTTTCCAAGACGGTGCCCGACGGTGGCTACGGAAAACCTGCGGACGATCTCGCATCGAAAAAAGTCGAACTCTCGCTCACGAGCGAAAATCCCACGCAGAACGGCGCGGCCACCATTCGCAACGGCAGCGTGCTCATCGCCGCAATCACGAGTTGCACGAACACGAGCAACCCGAGCGTGATGCTCGGCGCGGGACTGCTCGCGAAGAAAGCCGTCGAGCGCGGACTGAAAGTGAACCCCGCGGTGAAGTCCTCGCTCGGGCCCGGCTCGCGCGTCGTCACCGATTACCTGAACAAGACCGGCCTCTCGCAGTATCTCGACGCGCTCGGTTTCCAGACCGTCGGCTACGGCTGCACGACGTGCATCGGCAACAGCGGCCCGCTGCATCCGGCCATCGAGGAAGCCGTGACGAAGAACGATCTCGTCGCCGCATCGGTGCTCTCGGGCAACCGTAACTTCGAGGCGCGCGTGCATCAGAACATCAAGGCGAACTTCCTTATGTCGCCGCCGCTCGTCGTCGCGTTCGCGCTCGCGGGCCGCGTGGACATTGACCTCACGACTGAGCCGATCGGCAACGGAAAAGACGGCGCGCCCGTTTTCCTCCGCGACATCTGGCCGAGCCAAAAGGAAATCCGCGACGTGATGAGCACCGCGCTCTCGCCGGAAATTTTCCGCAAGCTCTACACCGACTTCGCCTCGCAAAATCCGAAGTGGAACGAAATCCCCGGCACTGTCGGCGACGTGTTCGAGTGGAACAAGCAGAGCACCTACGTCCAGGAGCCGCCGTTCTTCGCCGCGTTCGGAATGTCCGCCGGCAGCATCGGCGAGATCAAGGGCGCGCGCCCGCTCGGCATCTTCGGCGACAGCGTGACGACCGATCACATCTCGCCCGCCGGCGCGATCAAGAAGGCGTCGCCTGCCGGGAAATTTCTCACGGAAGCCGGCGTCGCGTTCGAGGATTTCAACAGCTACGGCAGCCGCCGCGGCAACGACCGCATCATGACACGCGGCACTTTCGCGAATGTGCGCATCAAGAACCTCATGTGCCCCGGCACCGAGGGCGGCGTGACGAAATTCAACGGCGAGGTGATGCCGATCTACGACGCCGCGATGAAATACGCGGAGACAAAGACGCCGCTGATGATTTTCGCCGGCCAGGAATACGGCACCGGCAGTTCGCGCGACTGGGCCGCGAAGGGCACCGCGCTCCTCGGCGTGAAGGCCGTCGTCGCGCAGAGCTTCGAGCGCATCCACCGCAGCAATCTCTGCGGCATGGGCGTCGTCCCGCTGCAATTCCCCGAGGGCATGACCGCGCAGACGCTGAAGCTCGACGGCACGGAGACGTTCGACCTGCTCGATCTCAGCGACGACATCAAGCCGATGAGCGACGTCACGCTCGTCATCCACCGTGCGAACGGCACCGAGGAGAAAGTCACACTCCGCAGCCGCATTGATACCGCCATCGAAGTCGAATACGTCCGCCACGGCGGCATCCTGCCCTACGTGCTGCGGCAGTTGCTCGCTGCGTAAAGCGACATCCCCACAAAGCAAAACGCGCAGGGTTTCCCCTGCGCGTTCGCTTTGTAAATGAGAGTCGGAGACTACTTGATCTCGACCTTCGCGCCTGCTGCTTCGAGCTTCTTTTTGATCTCTTCGGCTTCGGCTTTGGTCGCGCCTTCCTTGACGGTCTTGGGCGCGCCCTCGACGAGGGCCTTGGCTTCGGCGAGGCCGAGGCCGGGCACTGCGGCGCGGACTTCCTTGATGACGTTGATCTTGTTCGCACCGGCCTCCTTGAGGACGATGTCGAACGCGGTCTTTTCTTCAGCGGGAGCTGCGGCGGCTGCGCCACCAGCGGCTGCTGCGACTGCGGCCACAGGTGCCGCGGCGCTGACGCCCCACTTGGTTTCGAGTTGCTTCACGAGGTCCGCGACTTCGAGGACGGTGAGGCTGCTGAGTTGATCAACGATGGTGCTGATTTCTGCCATGGTATGTTTATTTGTTGTCGGTGTCGTCGAGACCCAAGGCTTCGGGCCAATTAAGAACGGCTGCCACCGCTCCGACGAGGAACCATATGTGTTGTTGTTTTTGTGAATTCGCGCACCTCTCACGAGGCGACACGTCCCGCCGACTGGCAGCAGCGGAAAAGGAGCGCGGAAACTAGGAGATGCTCCGCCCGAGTCAAGCGGGGTTTTTCAGAAAATCGCGCTCGCGTTCCTCCTTTATCCCCCGCCCTTCCTATCCCATAGTCGCCGCCGACGCATGGAAAAAGATCCCGCGAATATCACTGAAAGCATCCTACGCTCCTACGCAACTGGCGGCGGCACTAACCATGTGGACGGCGCAAACCTGCCCAGCAAACGAGCCATTGCGACCATCTGCGAGGAGCTTCTGCAACTCCTCTTTCCTGGCTTTCATGATAACGAACCCGTCCACAGCAGCCACCTGCCGCGCATCACCGGGCACCACGTTTTTACCATCGGGCAAAATCTTGCGGAGGAAATTTGCAAGAGCCTGCGCCTCGACGAGCCCGATTGCCCGAATGCACGCGCCACCGCGCTTGCGCACGAATTTCTCTCGGCCATTCCTCATGTCCGCGAGTTGCTGGCCACCGATGTTGATGCCGCTTTTCAAGGCGACCCGGCAGCAGGCGGCAGCGATGAAGTCATATTGTCCTATCCTTTCATCGAGGCGATTGCCGTCCAGCGCAGCGCCCACGTTTTGCACGCGCTTTCCGTCCCGCTGATCCCGCGCATGATGACTGAGTGGGCGCACAGCCGCACCGGCATAGACATCCATCCCGGCGCGCACATCGGCAGTCACTTTTTCATAGACCACGGCACCGGCGTCGTCATCGGTGAAACCAGTGTCATCGGCAAACACGTCAAACTTTACCAAGGCGTCTCACTCATCGCAAAATCGCTCGCAGGTGGTCAGTCGCTGCGCGGCCAAAAGCGACACCCAAGCATCGAGGATCACGTCACGATTTACGCGAACGCAACCATCATGGGCGGCGACACCACCATCGGTGCTGGCTCGACCATCGGTGCGAGTGTGTTTCTGACGCACGGTGTTCCGGCGCGCAGTCTCGTGCTCGCCGAAGGACAGGGCGTGCGCGTTCTCGAAAAAGATCGCCGCGTCTCAGACGACTGGGTGATTTAGCGCAAAAACGAGCGGTAGAAAAAATCTTTGTCCTCCTCCGATACCGACGGCGAAATCCAGTTTGCATGAAAGACCTCGCGGGTCGTGCGCTCGTCTTGTGTTTCCCAATGTTGTTTTGTAGCTCGTTCTTCCTTCGTAGCGCAGCCGCCAAATGCGAGCGCAAGTGTGGCTGCGGAAATTGCGCACGACAGGCAGCGGAAAAAATTCAGATTCATCAGACGCGGGAAGCTGACAGCATTTCCCAGCGAGTCATTTCGATTTTTCCACCATGTTGGAAGTGCTGCATGGCAAAACGATTCGCCAAGCTGAGACGAAGATCAGATGTTCGCGGCGATGATTTATCTCGACCACAACGCCACCACTCCGCTCTCCCCGGCTGTGCTCGATGCGATGCGGCCCTACCTCGAACGCTGGCACGGCAATCCATCATCCATTCACGCCGCCGGTCGCGAAGCGCGAGCTGCGATTGACAATGCACGCGACCGTCTCGCGAAACTTCTCGGAGCACGGCCTCACGAGATTATTTTCACCGGCGGAGGCACGGAGGCGGATAATCTCGCCATCATCGGACTCGCCCGAAAAAACACGGAGCGGGGAAAGCACATCATCACTTGCACCACCGAGCACCACGCGGTGCTGCACGTGTTCGAGCATTTGGAAAAAAGCGAAGGCTTCCGCGTCAGCATCCTGCCCGTGGAAGCGAACGGACAACTCGATCCCTCGCGCCTCGCATCCGCATTTACGCCGGAGACCACCCTCGTCTCGGTGATGACCGCGAACAACGAGACTGGCGTGAAGCAACCCGTGGGCGAACTCGCTGCGATGTGCCGCGCGCGCGGCGTGCTTTTTCACAGCGATGCGATTCAGAGTTTTGGCAAGGAACCGCTGCCATCGCTGGGAGCAAGCGGCTTCGATGCGGTGTCGCTTGCCGCGCACAAATTTTACGGCCCGAAAGGCGCGGGATTGTTGTGGCTGCGCGGCGGACTGCCGATTGAGCGCATCGCATTTGGAGGCAGTCACGAAGGAGATCGCCGACCCGGCACGGAAAATACCGCCGCCATCGTCGGCCTTGCTGCTGCCGCTGAGTTGGCGCTCGTTGATCTCGAAAATGAAATCGCCCGCCAGAGCGCGCTGCGCGAAAAATTGTGGGAAGGCGTGCGTTCCATATTTCCTGCTGCTGTGCGGAACGGCGCAGTCGAGAACTGCCTCCCAAACACGCTGAATGTAAGTTTCCCCGGAATGGATGGCGAAAGTCTGATCATCTCCCTCGACCTCGCCGGCATCTGCGTATCGAGCGGGAGCGCGTGCATGGTCGGCAGCATCCAGCCTTCTCATGTGCTCATCGCGATGGGCGTGCCTGTGGAAATTGCGCAGGCGACCGTCAGATTTTCACTAGGTAAAACGACAACCGTTGATGAAATTGACAAGACGTTATCCCGGATGCGCGGTGTCTTCGCGCGCAATGCTGAATGATTTTCGCGCTCATGCAGTTCGACTTTCTCAAGCGCCTCTTCATCAAAGCGCCCGCCAAGAAAACGGGTGTTTCGCGCGACGATAATAGCGCGAATGCGAAACCCGAAAAAAACTCTCTACCGAGCACCGACAAATTGCTCGCCGAAGCCAGAACCCTGCTCGTCACGCAGCAAGCAGACCGTCTCGCCAGCGTCCTGAAACTCCGCTGGAACCCGCGAATGCGCAGCACCGCCGGGATGGCATATTGGCGTCAGTCGCTGATTACTTTGAATCCCCGGCTCATAGAGTTTGGCGACGAGGAAATCCAGCGCACACTCCGCCATGAACTCGCCCACCTCCTCGCTCACGATCGCGCGAAAGGCCGCCGCATTTCGCCCCACGGCGCCGAGTGGAAACGCGCCTGCCGCGACCTTGGATTAAAAGACGAAAAGCGGACGCACGATCTCCCCTTTCCTCGTCGCGACATCGCGCGCCGACTTTTCTATCGCTGCCCTTCGTGCGCCGTGGAAATCGCGCGCGTCAAACCGCTCTCACGCGGCGCTGCCTGCATCCGTTGTTGCAAGGCGCATAATCGCGGTCGCTACGACGCACGTTTCCTTTTTGAAAAAATAGAAAACAGAGCGCTCAAAGCTGACGCAAAATCATAGCCGTCGCTCAGAGTTTCTCCGGCGTTTGCAGGAGTTCGACGATCCGCTGCAAGAGTCGTCCAGCCGCGCCGCCATCGAGCACGCGGTGATCAAAGCTCAGTGTGAGTTCCGCTTCGGTCACGGGAGTGAACTGACCTTTTGCTTTGTCCCAACTCGGAACGACACGACCTGCGCCGAGACCGAGCAGAATCGTTTGCTCAGGCAGCGGAATGGGCGTCGCCCACGTCAGACCAAACGTGCCGAAATTTGTCACCGTCGCGATGCTGCCACCTTGCGCGCTCGCAGGGAGACGACGCGCACGGGCGAGTTCGACGAGTTCGTCGTAGCGTGAAATCAGCGTAGCGAGCGGTGACTGATCGGCGTTGCGTAAAACGGGGACAAGCACTCCATCGTCCGCCTCGACGGCGAAACCGACATCAATCGCCTTGGGATGGACAATTTTTCCGCCGACCAAACGTCCAGCAATGGCGCGATTTTCTCCGAGCGCGATAGCGAGCGCGCGTGATGCGTAGAGCGCGGGCCCGGCTTTGGGCGATTGCTGTTTGCGATGGGCAAGCAGGGCGTCGAGCAGCACGGGGCGCCCCACGGTTGCGAGCGGGCGCGTCCACGAACGGCGCATCGCATCGGCGACAGCGATTCGCATAGGCGAGGCTTTTGTCTGCTCGTGCTCATCGAGTCGGTAGAGGAAATCTTCGAGGTCCTCGATGGTCACGCGACCCGCCGCACCGCTGCCCGCGATGCCCGACAAATCTGCCGCATGAAGACCGAGTTCATTCATACGCGCCTTCATGCGCGGCGACAAATAGGCGAGCCCACCTGCGTGCGCGGGAACGGGCAGACCGTGGACAGTCGGCATGACGTTCGCCGTGGCAGTCGGGGCGTTGTAGCCGTCTGTATCAGCGCCCTCCAAGTTCGGTGCCTGCTCGCTCAACCCGAGTCGCAGCGCGTCCTCTGCGCTCACTTCGAGAAAGCCGAGCACACTTCCCACGGCGTAGCTTTTTTGCAGTTCGACGGAAATTTCCGCCAGCGTTCCATTGCATGGAGCTGTGACGCCCATCGTCGCTTTTTGCGTTTCGACTTCCATCACGTCCTGATCGGCTGCGACCGGATCGCCGACTTTCATCGGCAAATGAACGATGGTTGCCTCGGCAATGGATTCGCCGAGTTGCGGCATGATGATTGGAATGCGGGGCATGGCTGAAAGGTTGGAGTTTTAACTACGGAGCAAATCGCGCATCGCGGCGGTGATTGCGCGAGCGGTCGGGCGGTGAGTGCCCCAGAGGTTTGGGTGATAGGGCACCGGCGTGTCCTTTGCGTTCAGTCGCATCGGCGGCGCATCGAGAAGTCCGAAACCTTCCGTGGCGACGCGGGCAAGCACTTCGGCAGTGACGCCGCCCCACGGGAACGCCTCGCCGACTGCGAGCAAGCGTCCCGTGCGAGCGACGCTCCCGAGAATGGTGTCCGTATCGAGCGGCTTCACGCTGCGCAAATCCACAACTTCGATTTCCCAACCCTCGGCGGCGAGTTCCTCCGCGCAGGCGATGCTTTCGTGAACCATCGCCGAGTAAGTGACGATGGTTGCATCGCGCCCCGCTCGTGCGATGCGCGCTTTTCCCGTCGGCAGCGCGACGTCCGGCAGGCCGTCCGCTTTAAGATGGTAATAGAGATATTTGTGTTCGCAGAAAATGACCGGGTCATCAATTTCCACGGCTTCGAGCAGCATCGTGTAGGCGTCCTCGACCGTCGCGGGAGTCATCACCACGATGCCGGGATAGTGCGCGTAAAGCGCCTCCATGCTTTGCGAATGAAACGGCCCCGCGCCTGCCGTGCCGCCGCTGGGAAGTCGCACGACGATGGGGCACGGCACGCCCGTCCGCCAAAACATCGTCGCCGCGTGCTGGAGGATTTGTGTGAGGCCGCAGGTGGAGAAATCCGCGAACTGCATTTCGACAATCGGGCGCATTCCTTCGAGCGCCGCGCCGATGGCGAGCCCTACTTGCGCGTCCTCGGAGATGGGAGAATCAATCACGCGTCCCGGAAATTCCTTCGCCAATCCCTTTGTCGCTTTAAATGCACCGCCGAAGTCCGCGATGTCCTGCCCGTAAATAAAAACGCGCTCGTCTTCCGCGAGCAATTTGCGCTGCGCCGCGCGGATCGCTTCGAGATAGGTAATCGCAGCAGTGGGTTGAGCGGTAGTGGTGGGCTGTTGTTGAAACACGGTCGTGACTCAGGCTGTTGCGGAGAAAAATAATTGCGAATCTGTGAGTGCGAAATCCTTCACGGCTGTCCTCCTTCGGCGAGACGACGCGTGCTCAGCGCGCACCAGTCTTCCTCGCTTGGATTTGGCAAAGCTTCGCGCAACGCCGTCGCGCAGGCGTGCTCCACTTCGGCGGCGGCTTGGTCGCGCATCGAGTCGAGTTGCGTAGGCGTCGCACTGCCCGATGCGATGAGTTGCTCACGCGCGACATCGAGGCAATCCCGCCCAATCGGCGCGACTTTCAGCGCGTGGTTCACGTAGTGAAAATCGTCGTGTTCGCCGTGACCGACGAGTCGCAGCAAATCCGCCACCACAAGTTGCGGCCCGGCTCCGGCGCGGGCGCGGGCGACAGCCTCATGGACAACCTCGACGCATTCACTCGGATTGGTGCCGTCAATTTTATATCCAGCAACGCCATAGCCCGCCGCGCGCTGGACGAGATCCTCGCACGCATACTGCCGTGCTGTGGGAGTCGAGTAGGCGTATTGGTTGTTCGCGACGATCACCACGAGCGGCAGTTTCTCGACCGCCGCCATGTTCAGCCCCTCGTGAAAACTTCCCGTCGAAGTCGCGCCATCACCTACGCAAGTCGCGCCGACGACATCTTTCTCTCCCCTCGCCCGCCGCGCAAATAAACCGCCTGCGACCGTCGAGACCATCGCGCCGAGATGGGAAATCATCGCGTAATAACCATCGCGCGGTTTGCCACGGTGGATGTTCCCATCACGTCCGCGCATCGGCCCAAGTCGCGAGCCAAGATACGTGCGCGCCGCATCGAGCACGCTCTCACCAAACGCAAGACGCCCCGCCATATCGCGAATGAGCGGCGCAAAAATATCGCCCTTCCGCAGTGCGGTTCCAATCGCCGCGCTCAACGCCTCCTGCCCTTTTCCGAGAAACACGCCGCCGGTGATTTTCCCGCCGCGATAAAGGCTTCCGAGTTTTTCCTCCAACACGCGGGCAAGGAGCATCCAGCGATACGCGGTGAGCGCGCGTGCCTTGTTTTCGTCGGGCCGCGCATCGTTGCGCACGGCTGGGCTGGTTTGCAGCATGGGCGGGAAACTAGCGGGCGCGATGCTTGGCAGGCAACGGTTTCTTGCAGCCGAAATGATTTCCACGCGCTGCGGTCATCATTTTCATGCGGGCAAACGAAAGATGAGACGGAGTGAATCCAGCCTCAGTCGCGCCGATCCGATTGCACTTTGCAGCTCGTCTTTCTGCTGCTGCAACGCAGCGATTTCCTCGGGGCGCACGTGGTCATTGATCGTGCGCAGCGTTTCGAGCCGTTCGATTTCGCCGGCGAGTTGGCTGTTCATCGCTGCCGCTGCGTCGGCGACGAGCGTGGTCATCCGTTCTGCGGCGATGGACTGCGCCTTGCCCAACATCGCCGGGAGTAATTTGCGTTTCACTGCGCTGCGGTCGAGCAGGCGGAAAATATCGCCTTTCTCCAATCGCGCCTCGCGCAACTCCTCGTCATCGCTGTGCTCGGCGAGCGCGTGATCCACCACGATACGCACGGGCGTCGCTGGCAGAAAACGATCCGCGTGCAGCGCGGCGGGCGCGACGCACTCCACCACGGAATGGATTTCGAGGAAGATGGACTCAGCGCCACCTTTCCAAACACCAAACGCGCTGTTGCCGGATTCCGCGCAGAGCAGCAAATCGAGCGAGCTTGTGATGAGCGGATGATCGCCCGTCATCAGGCCGATGTCTTCGCGGCTCAATGCGCGCGTGCGCTCGAAAGTCACCGTCATTCCGTCCGCAGGCAGCGCGGGAAATGCGTCCGTGAGCAGATGCCCCGGCTTGAGCAGCAGCGTGCGCGCACTGTGATCCTCCACCTGCACGCCGAAGTGATCGAAAAGCTCGATGCAAAATTTCTCAAATCCCGCGTCCGCATCGGCAGCGCGAACCGCCTCGATCAATTCCGCCGCCTGCGCTGGCTTGCACGAATTCAGTTCGAGCAAACGATCGTGGCCGCGTTCGAGTTTCTTGGCGACCTTCGCGTGGAGGTCGCGTGTCTTTTTGATAAATGCGGTCAGCTTTTTCGCGTCGAACTTTTCACAGAGCGCAGTGAGCGGCTCGCACAGTTCGCGCGCGATTTCCGCCGCGCCGTGCGGGGTTTTTTCAAATGCGCCGAGCCCCTCGTGATACCAGCGCGCGAGCACTTCCGAGGCGCTGCCCTTCGCGTAGGGGACGTGGATTTGAATCGTCGCCGTCTGCCCGATGCGATCCAGACGACCGATGCGCTGTTCGAGCAATTCAGGATTTGCGGGCAGATCGAAAAGCGCAAGGTGATGCGCGAATTGGAAGTTCCGTCCTTCGCTGCCGATCTCCGAGCAGAGCAAAATGCGCGCACCCTCCGGCTCGGAAAAATACGCGGCGTTGCGGTCGCGCTGGAGCAGTGTGAGTCCTTCGTGAAAGACGCCACAGTTCACATTCACCACGCGCTGGAGACGCGCGGCGATTTCCTCCACGAGCGCGCGCGTCTTGCAAATGAGCAGAATCTTTTCGCCCTCAAACTCCCGCAGCAGCCCCGCCAGCCATTTCACTTTCGCATCCGTTTCGTCGTCGCCCGCCAGCGGCACGAGGCGCGCTTTTCGTTTCGGAAATCCCGACAGCGCGGCGCGTGTATTGCGAAACATCACGCGTCCTGTGCCGAACGCATCGAGCAGTTCGCTCACGAGCCTCGTGCGCGCAGCACCATCGTCAGCAAGGGCGTCGCAATGCTGTGCGATGCGCGGGGACTGACTCGCAAAAAGTTTGCGATCCGCCGCGCTGAGCGGCTGACCCGCGAGCAAACGATCCAGCGCCAGCGCGACCTGCTCATAGTGATCCGCCTCCTCCACAAATTTCGCGAGATCGTCGTAGCGGTTCGCGTCGAGCAGACGCAGCCGCGCGAAATGTCCCTCCGGCCCGAGCTGCTGCGGCGTCGCCGTGAGGAGGAGAAGTCCCGGCGTTTTTTGCGCCAGCGCCTCGACGAGCGAATACTGCGGACTCGCCGCCGCCGGAGTCCATTCCATGTGATGCGCCTCATCCACCACCAGCAAATCCCAGCCCGCCTCCACCACCTGCCGCGTGCGCGCCTCGCTCTTTGCGAGAAAGCCGATGCTGCAAATCACGAGCTGACTATCGAGAAATGGATTCGCCTCCGCGTCGTGCAATTCAATCGCCCCGCAGCGCTCCTCGTCGAAAAGACTGAACAGCAAATTGAACCGCCGATACATCTCCACGAACCACTGATGCACCAGCGGCTCCGGCACCAGAATCAGGATTCGCGGCGCACGCCCCGTGATGTGCAGCCGGTGCAAAATCAACCCCGCCTCAATCGTCTTTCCCAGCCCCACCTCATCCGCCAGCAACACGCGCGGCACCAGCCGCCCCGCCACTTCACCCGCGATGAACATTTGGTGCGGCAGCAAATCCACACGCCCGCCCACAAAACCCCGCACCCGCGAACGCCGCAGTTCACTCCGCCTGCGCAGCGCCTCCGTGCGCAAATCGAACGTCGCCAGATCATCCACCTGCCCCGCAAACAGCCGATCCTCCGGCTTGCTGAAACTAATCGAATCCGAAAGCTCCGCCTCCGGCAAATCGCGCTTCCCGCAGCGATACAGCAGCAGCCCCTTGCTCTCCTCCACCGCCTCCACCAGCAGCTCCGTCCCTTCGTGCGATTTGATTTTATCCCCCACCGCAAACTGCACCCGGCGCAACGGCGCGGACTCCATCGCATACTGCCGCTGCTCGCCCGCCGCATGAAAAAACACCTCCACCCGCCCAAACTCCGCGCGCAGAATAATCCCCAGCCCCAGCTCCGGCTCGCTATCACTCACCCATCGTTGTCCCGCTATTGGCTTGCTCATAAAAAGGGCGCGGAGACTACGCATCGAATCGCTTTTGGCAATGGGCTTGGGCCGCATCCTCGCGAGATTTTTTCCCGATAAAAAGTCACGCGCAACAAAATCTTCGCACAAAGACACAAAGGCGCAAAGCGATGGACGCGTGATGAAAACCACTCACCAGTCACGAGAGGGCAGTGACCTTCCCCATCGTCACAGCCCCGCCGGATGCCGGAGGCTGTAGCGGCTCGCGGGGCGGCTTTTCATCGTCCAGAGCGGGCCTTCGTTGTGATCGTGCCAGCCGGTGTCGAAACGCAGGCCGGCCACGACGAGAAAAACATGACCGGATTTCGCATACACACTGATCCACTCGCCAAGACCGCGCGCTCCGTAGTGCTGAAAACTGCTGGAAGTTTCGCAGCCACGCAGCAGGCCCGCTTCGCGCAAAACGTAGGACGCCGCGCCGGAGCAATCGTAGCCCGAATCAATCCCCTCACAGCGCCCGCCGCCATAGCAGTAGGGCAAACCGGCGATGCGATTCCCGGCAGCGACCGCCGCCTGCACGACAGCGGGCGCGGATTCCGGCGCAACCGCGAACCCGCCGCTGAGCGTGGCCGTCTTTCCCCGCACGTAGTGATATTCGTAGCGGGTGGACGAACAGCCGGCGAGAAACAGCACGGCGCAAAATGCAAACAGGGCGATGAATTGGCGAAGCATGGCGGCTCTGCTAAAACTTTCCACCACGCGGAAGCAATGATTCTCTCGCCCACGGCGAACGGGTGGTCTAACACCTCGCCCCCGATTTTTTAAAAATGCTCACAATCCGCGATCTCAAAGTCTCCGCCGGTGGCCGCACGCTCTTCGAGGGCGCGTCCATGACCGTCAACTACGGCGAACGCGTCGCCCTCGTCGGCCCGAACGGCGCAGGGAAATCCACGCTTTTCTCCATCATCCTGCGCGAAAATGATCCCGACTCCGGCACGATGGATCGCGACGCGTGGACGATGGTCGGCTACCTCCCGCAAGAGAGCGAAATCGCCGGCGACGAAACGGTGATGGACGTGGCGACCGGGCGCGCAGGGGAACTCCCGGCACTCGAAGCGCGGCTGCATGAATTGGAAAAATCGGGCAGCGTGGATTCACCCGAATACCTCGAAGCGCACGCGAAACACGAAGCGCTGAGCAATCCGCAGGTGGAGGCCAAAGCAAAAAAAATCCTGCGCGGCCTCGGCTATCGCGAGAGCGATTTCGACCGCAAGGCGAAGGAACTCAGCGGCGGCTGGGTGATGCGCGCGCATCTCTCCCGCCTGCTCGTGATGGAGCCCGATCTCCTCCTGCTCGACGAACCGACGAACCACCTCGACCTGCTCTCGCTGCTTTGGCTCCAGCAGTATTTGAAGAATTATTCCGGTGCCGTGCTGCTCATCTCGCACGACCGGCAGTTCATGGATGAAATCGTGCAGAGCGTGTATGAAATCGCCGACAAGAAACTACACAGTTTCACCGGCAACTACACCGACCACCTCCGCCAAAAAGACGAACGCTACGAGCAGCAGAACGCCTCTTACAAAAACCAGCAGAAGGAAATCGCGGCGTTGCAGGAATTCGCGGATCGCTTCCGCAGCGTGGCGTCGAAGGCATCGCAGGCGATGAGCAAGCTCAAGCAAATCGAGCGTATGGAATTGATCGAGAAACCCGTGCCGCCGAAGAAGCCGTTCCGCTTTCAAATCCCGCAGCCAATACGCATCGGCCAGCGCGCGATTTCCCTCGAAGGCATCCACATGGCCTACGGCGCGACGCAGGTTTATCGCGGCCTTGACCTCACCATCGAGCGCGACGAACGCACTGTGCTCGTCGGCCCGAACGGCGCTGGTAAATCCACACTGCTAAAAATCCTCGCGGGCATCGTGGACTTTCAAAAAGGCACACGCACGCCGGGGCTGAACGCGAAGATCGGATACTTCAGCCAGCACCGCTCGGCGACGCTCGACCCAAATAAAACCGTGCTCCAGGAAGTGATGGAGAGCGGCCAGGCCCTCAGCGAAAACGAAGCGCGCGGCATCCTCGGCTCCTTACTTTTTCGCAAAGACGAAATCTACAAAAAGACGGACATCCTCAGCGGCGGCGAAAAGACGCGCCTCAATTTAATCAAGTTCCTCGTGGACCCGCCGAACCTCCTGCTCATGGACGAGCCCACTACGCACCTCGACATCCACAGCGTCGAGTCGCTCACGCTCGCGCTCAGTTCCTACGCAGGCACGCTCGTCTTCATTTCGCACGACGTGCATTTCATCCGCAAACTCGCGACCAAAGTGCTCCATGTGAAAGACGGCCAAGTCTCCCCCTACCCCGGCGGCTACGATTACTTCCTCGAAAAAACGGCGGCCAGCGACGAGCGCGCCGCGATTACGGCGTAGCGAGGATTGCGTCCGCCGCTTCCATCAAAGTGCGCACGCGGAAGTCTGGCTGCGCGCGAAGTGGTTCGTCGTAGCTGTGATCTATAAACACCGTGCGGCATCCCGCCGACACGCCGCAGTCAATGTCGCGCCAGCGGTCGCCGACCATCCACGACTCCGCGAGTGCGATGTCCATTTCTCGCGCGGCGCGCAGCAACATTCCCGTCGCTGGCTTGCGAAACTCGCTCGGCTGTCCGTGCGCTGCGCCTGCGTCGTAGCAGACCTCGATGCGATCCAGCGGCAGCGTCTCGCGCATTTTTGCGTGCATGGTTTCGACGACTTCGCGCGCGAGCGTGCCACGGCCCACGTCCGGTTGGTTCGTCGCGACGACGAGGAGAAAGCCCGCCGCTTTCAATTTCGCGCACGCTTCGATGACGCCGGGCAGCAACTCGAAATCCTCGATCCGCATCGGCGGATACGGTTTTCCATCGCGCACGATCGAGCGATTCAGCACGCCGTCGCGGTCGAGGAAAACAGCGCGTTTCACTTCACACTCTCCCACTTCGTCGCGTTCACTTTGAGTTTCGGATGCGAGACAAACAGATGCCACACGACGGCCTGAAATGCTTCCTGATGCGGCGTGATGTTCACGGGATTCACCGTCGGGATGATGCAACACGCATCCGCAGCCTGCGCCGTGTAGCCGCCATCTTTACCCACGATGCCGAGCACTGTGGCGCCGCGTTCCTTCGCCAGCTTGATCGCCTCGACAAGATTCGGGCTCACGTTTTTTTCGAGATTGCCGCCGCCCACGCTGAGCACGAGCAGCGCATCCTCCGCACGCAGACGCGAGCCGCGCAGCCACTCCGCAATCACCGTCGGCCAGCCCTCGTCGTTCGTGCGCGCAGTGAGTTCCGAGACATTGTCCGTAGGCGAATACGCCTCGAAGCCGCAGATTTTCCGAAAGTCATTCACCGCGTGCGAAGCGTTCGCCGCACTACCGCCGATGCCGAGGATGAAGAGTCTGCCGCCGCGCGCACGGGTCGCGGCAAGCAAGTCCACCATGTGCTCCAGTTTTTCAGGATCGAGTTGCGCGAGGATGGCAGCGGCTTCGGCGAGATGTTGTTTGGCGTAGCTCATGGAGAAATGTCGGGCTCCCGGAGACTGAACATCGAACTCCAAAGTCGGAACTTAAAAAATCATAAGGCGAGAGACGGACAAACTATCCACGCCCGCCATCCCGCGACAAACGCCGACACGCACGGCAGTCGATCATTTCGCCACCCGGAAGAAAGGCTACCCCTCGCCGCCGATGGTAGGCACGCCGATGCAATTGCCGTGGTGCGCGATGCCCGTGACCACGCCGGCGAAGCGCGCGAAATCAGGCGATGCTCAGCAGCGTGGCGAGGGCTTCGCTGATTTGCTGCATCTCGGTTTCGCTGGTGGTGCCGAGTTTGCGGATGAATCGCTCCTTTGCGGCGGCTTTGACTTGATCGACGACGGCGACGGCCGGGCGTCCGCCGCTGCGAATGGCTATGAGAAGCGGGAACTCGGTGCGCTCGTGGGCGCTGGAGAGTGGGATGACGACTACGGTGCGGCGGAGGCGGTTGAACGGCTGGTCTGAAACGATGACGGCGGGGCGGGTCTTTTTGATTTCGGAGCCAATCGTCGGGTCGAAATTGACGAGCCAGATTTCGCCGCGGTTCATGCGTCCTGGTCGTCAAACTGTTCCCATCCGGCGAGGTCTTTTTCGAGGGAGGTGAGTTGGTTGACACGGCGGCACACGGCGGCGAGTTCACGGTCGGAAGGGCGGAGCTTTTTGCGGAGGACTTCCGCCACGACGGCTGATCGTTCGCCGGCGGGCACGGCTTTGCGGAAGCGCCGGCCCAGTTCATCGGGAATTGCGAAGGTCATTTTCATGGAGGCTGCATAGCACATGCGGCGGGTGCCGACAAGGCTGCCGTGCATCCCAAGACAACCGCCGCCCGCGCGGGAGCCGTTCATTTCACCCGGAAGAAAGGCGCCATCGCGATGAGTGCGGTCATTGCACTTCTTCCCCGTGTGGCGCTTGTCCGGGGAGGAGGAATGTTTTCACGAGTTCGCCCTGGGCTCGCCCCGCTCTATTGGACGCCTTGTGGCGGCGGGGCGGTGTTTAGCAGTGCCTCCAATTCCGCCAGCCCTGCGTGCGATCCGTTTTCGTAGAATCGCTGCGTGACTTCGCGCCCCGCCATCGCGCCGCGCTGCACGAGTTCGCGCTGCACGTCGGCGAGATCGAATGGTTCGCCTTCGGGCCGCCCGGCAAAAACTGCGCGCGTGAAAATCGAGAGCCCGTAGTCAATGTGCCGCATCGCCGGAGTGCGTTCGCGCTTGTCGTAGCGCGCGATTTTTCCGTCGGCGAACTCCACATTGCTCGTGTCCCATGCGCCTTCGTTTTTGAAAACAGTCATCAGCGCAGGCTGACCGCTCTTTTTCCACGCCTCCGCAACGGCGGAGTAATCAATCGGCAAATACGAATCGCCATACAAAACATAGAACGCCTCGCCGAGCAGCGGCAGCGCCTGTCGCAGCGCACCGCCAGTGCCGAGCAGCGTCGGCCCGTCGAATGAATACGCCAGCTCCACGCCATGCGCCGACGCGCCGAACTCGCGCTCAATCATCTCGCCGAGATACCCCACGCACAGCACCGCCCGTGTGATTCCACGCGACGCGAGCAGCCGCAGTTGATGCGCGAGAAAAGGCTCGCCCGCCACGGCGACGAGCGCCTTCGGGATGCGCTCGGTGATGGGCCGCAACCGCGTGGCCAAACCACCAGCGAGGATGGCGATGGGCAACTCCATCAGTCCTGTGCGACGATTTTTGTTCCTTCGTAGTCGAAACGAAAACGCACCTCGCGCAGCCCGCGTTCACGCATCGCCTTGCGCAGCCGGGCACGCTCGTTCGTATAGAACATCAGGAAGCCGCCGCCGCCTGCGCCGATGAGCTTCCCGCCGAGCGCGCCATTCTGCATCGCCTCGTCATACCACGCATTGATCTGGTCGTTGCTCATGCCCTGCGTGCGCGCCTTTTTGCGCTGCCAATGCACATCCATGAGCCGCGCAAATTCCTCCAAATCGCCCGCCTCCATCGCCGCGTGGCTCTGGCGTCCGAGTTCCTTGGTCAAATGCAGATTCTCCAGCATCGCCGCATCGTGCGTCTCACTGCGCGTCTTCTGATCTTTCAAAATCGCCGACGCACTGCGGCTGTAGCCGGTGAAAAAAAGGAGCAAATTTTCTTCGAGACCCACCCGCGTGTCCTCGCTCATCTGCACGGGCTGCGATTCCACGCGCCCGTCTTTGTGAAACTCAAACGCAGTAATCCCACCCACGGCAGCGATGTATTGATCCTGTTTGCCGATAGGCTCACCGAGGATGTCCATCTCGATGAGGCACGCCTGCTCCGCCAGTTCCGACGGCTGCACCCAGATGCGCTCATGCGCGTGCAACGAACGCAGCAGCGCCGTCGTGAAACTCCCCGACGACCCCAAGCCCGTGCCCGCCGGGATGTCCGCCATGCTGGAGATTTCGAGATTCGTCGCCTTCACACCCACGAGCCGCAGCGCCTCGCGGATGATGGGATGTTTGATATCCTCGACGCGCGCCGCTTCTTCGAGATGGCTGTATTTTAAAAGGAAACCCTCCGCGAAACGGTCGTGGACGTTGATATAAACGTATTTATCTATCGCCGCCGCGATGAGGAAACCGCCGTGCTCGCGGTAGTAACTCGGCAAGTCCGTGCCGCCGCCACCGAGCGAAATACGAAGGGGTGAGCGCGTGATGATCATACTTCGCCCTTCCTCCCGACGGCGACGACTTGCCAGCCGAAGGGCGAGTCGGTCAGGTGAAAAATCGGGACCTCATCCCCATAGACACGCTCCACATGCGGGACGTTCCACTTGCCGAAGTCGGCGGCGTTCGCGTTACCGGGCGGGCTGATGGATTTCATTGCCCAACCTTCTACGAGAGCAGACGCAGCTTCCGCAAGCACTCCGCGCCTCCGCCCGCCACTTCTCATCACCAAACAACTCCGCGCCTCCGCGTGAGTGCGCTGCCACTCACCGCCCCCGCCGAAACGCAAAACGGAGCGCGCCCCGTAAAGAGCGCGCCCCGCTGCGCGGAAAAAATCCGCAATCCGCAATCTCAAATCCGCAATCGCCCCTACGGGCTCACCGTCACCTTCGCCACATCCGTCCAGTCGCCGTTCGGCGTGCCCTTGTCCCAGAAACGCATCCGGTATTCGCGCATCTCCGG
>JAYUIF010000316.1:0-3286 GCA_043766295.1 Spartobacteria bacterium
GCAATCCGCAATCTGAAATCCGCAATTATTTACTGAGGGTGAATTCGATTTCGCGCTGCTCGGCGTCCACGCGGCAGACGTGGACTTGGAGGATGTCGCTGGTTTTGTAGGCGAAGTTGGTGCGGCGGTTCACGAGGCGGGTGCGCGAGCTGTCGAAGGTGTAGGGGCCGTTGGGGAGAAGGCTGATGGGGATGAAGCCGACGGTGTCCACCTCGGGGATTTCGATGAGGAGGCCGTGGGCTTTGGCGTCGGTGACGATGGCGCGGAAGGTGCGCGGTTCGCGGGCGTCGAGTTGGCGCTGGAAGTATTCCATTTTTTTGAGGCGGACGCTGTCGCGCTCGGCGTCGGAGGAATTGCGCTCGGTGGTGCTGAGATGCTCGGCGATGTCGGCAAATTCTTTGCGCCCGCCGCTGCGTTCGCCGGCGAGGACGCGGTGCGCGACGAGGTCGGCGTAGCGGCGGATGGGGCTGGTGAAATGGAGGTAGTCGGATTTAGAAAGGCCGTAGTGGCCGACGGCGTCGGGGCTGTAAGTGGCGCGTCGCAGGCTTTTGAGAAATTCGATTTTGATGCGGTGTTCGTCGGGCCGTCCGCGAAGGGCGGCGAGCATCCGTTGGACTTCCTTGCGCTGCTTGAGGTCGCTGACGCGCAGGCCCTGCACGGCGGCAAACTGGCGGAATTCTTCGAGCCGGTTGGGATCGGGTTTTTCGTGGATGCGGTAGATGCAAGGAGCGGGGCGATTCTTGATGGCGCGGGCGACGGCTTCGTTGGCGGCTAGCATGAATTCTTCGATGAGCTGATGGCTTTCATCGCACTCGATGCGCTCGATGCGGTCGGCGCGTCCGTCGGCGTCGAGGAAAACTTTGACTTCGGGGAAGTCGAGTTCGAGCGAGCCTGCGGCAAAGCGCAATTTACGGAGCATGGATGCAAGCTCCCATGCGGTGCGCACGGCGTCGCCGACTTCGGGGACAAAGCCCTGCACTTTCTCGCCACGCAAAAGCGCCATGGCTTGCTTGTAAGTGAGGCGCGAGTGGACGCAGATGACGGTCTTTGCGAAGCGGACGCGTTTCACTTTCCCCGCAGCGGTGAACTCGATGAATGCGGTGTGTGCGAGGCGCTCGACACCGGCGCGCAGCGAGCACAAATCGGCGCTGAGGCGCAGCGGGAGCATCGGGATGCAGCGGTCGGCGAGGTAGGTGGAGTTGCCGCGTTTGCGGGCTTCGCGGTCGAGCGCGGTGCCGGGGCGGACGTAGTGGGCGACGTCGGCGATGTGGACGCTGAGCCGCCAGCCGTCGCGCGTTTTTTCCACGCAGATGGCGTCGTCGTGATCCTTCGCGTCGTCGGGATCAATCGTGGTGACGAACTGATTGCGACAATCTTCGCGCTCGGCGATTTCGGCGGCGGGGATTTTATCGGGAAAGGAGTCCGCTTCACGCATGACGGCGGCGGAAAACTCGATGTCGAGATTGTAGGCGCGGATGACGGAGATCATGTCCACGCCTTTGTCGGTGGCCGCGCCGAGAAGCTCGACGATTTGGCCTGCGGGGGCGACGTTGATGTTCGTCCACGGCTCCATTTTTACGACGATCTTGTCGCCAGCACGCGGAGGGCGAGAGAGCGCGGGGCCACCGGTGCGGATGAGGAAATTAAACGGGATGCGCGGGTCGTCCGGGATGAGGAATGCGCCTTCTTTCTCGCGCTGATAGGTGCCGACGAAGGTGGTGTGTGCGCGGGTGGTGACGCGGGTGACGCGAGCGCGGTCGCCGCCGGTGCGCTGGCACTCGACGGTGTCGCCGGGGAGAGCGGTGGAAGTTTCCTGCACCCACGCGATGAGTTTGTCGTCGCCGCCGATGAGGCGAGCGCCGCCACCGCGACGGTTGAAAAGAAGTGTGCCGGTAAGTGCGGCGTTTGGTTTATTGGGCATAAAAATAGAGTGGGGGTGTTAGCGTTTGGTCTCGCTCAGCGGTGTGCTGGCGGAGAAGGGCAGGAGGCTTAGTAATTGCGTTCTGCCGAGCCGAAGTGGGGCGCACAAAATACAGAATGAGCGTTTTTGTCCAGCGTCGCCTTTCCGATCCGCTCGCGAAGAACCCGCCCAGCCTAGGAGATTTTCAATTGCGACTTGATGACGAGCGTGAGTGTGCGGAGGGCGAGTTCCTTGAGATTGAATGGCTTTGCGAGAAATTCATTTCCGCCGCGCAGGGAGGATTCGATGCGGTTTTCTTGCGAGTCATTTCCCGTGAGGAAAATGATCGGCGTCTCCGCGTGCAGGGCCATGTTGCGGATGTGTGAGCAAAGCTCGAAGCCGTTGAGATCGGGCAGATGCACATCGAGGATGATCAAGTCGTAGCGACATCCGGCAAGTTCCGCGACTGCCGCAGTCGGCTTTTGTGTGGTCTTGGTCTGGAGGCCGATGTCTTTCAGCCCCTCGGAGATCATTTCGCAGGCGGTGGAATCATCATCCACTGCATAGATGCGCGTGGTTGTGAGTTTCACGGCGCCATCGAGATCGCGTTCCTTGAGCAGCGTGGCGAGGAACTCGATGGTTTGGTTGATCGTGCGCTGCATGAGGGGCGTGATTTGCTCGGGGATGATGTAAATATCCTGCAAGAGCGAGGCGAAGGCGGCGCTCACGCGATGGATGACTATCTGGCCCGCAAGTTGGGCGCGCTCGGCGAAGCTTTGGGAAAGGGAGGCGAGTTCATTGAGAAGGCTCAACTCTCCGGGATTGCGGGAAAAATTCTGGAAGCAATGACGCATCGCACCGATGGCGCTGCGCTCGCTCTTATCGGTGATGGGTTCAAAAAATGCGGGGGGAAGCGCGGCGAGGACTTCGGGCCTGAGTGGCGCTTCTTCTTCCGCTGCCATGTGCTCGATATTGACGTGCGACGGAACGGGCGCAGCAGCGTGGGACGCAGTTGAACGGGCGCTGCCTTTGGCCATGAGGCGGGACTCGGCCAAGCTGGCGCTCAATTCCTTGATGCTGCGCTGCGCGTTTTCAAGCTGCGCGGAAACTTCGATCATTTCCAGACGGTGTTCTTCGTGGCGCTTGGTCAGTTTTTGGTGCTCGCTGGAATTACTCAGGGCTTGATCGAGTTCCTTTTTGAGACGTCCGATTTCGGTGCGGCGCTCTTTTAATTGCGTATCAAAGGCGGCTGCGTTCTCGGTGATCTGCAGCTTGATGGTGTCTCGTTCACGGATGATGAATTCGATTTGTTTTTGTGCCGCGACGAGGGAGCCGCGGGCGTTCTCAAGCTCCTGCGTATTTTCGCTGAGTTCGCGTCTTGCGACT
>JAYUIF010000317.1:0-18939 GCA_043766295.1 Spartobacteria bacterium
GCCCACGCTTCTGCCCAGCCACCACCACCACCTTCACCCCAGAATCTTAACCAACACAACAACACAACAAACCACACACACAAACTTTAGGACACGCCCCCCCATTTGTCGCAGGGACGTCCATGAACGTCGCGGGGTGTTCCATGGACGGCGCGGGGTGTTCCATGGACGGCGCGGGGTGGCCCCCATTTGCCGCATGGACGTCCATGGGAATTGCAGGGAACACCCCCCGACATCCAGGGAAGCTCATTCGACAGGGAAGAGCACGCTTCCGGGAGCGGATTCACTCCTTCGGAATGCCGCCTCCAGCCATTCACCCTCCGCCTCCCCACTACCAGTCGCCGCAGCGTGTTTAAGAGAGCGGGCGTGAGGAATGAACCTCCTGAGGAACGAAGTCACCGCGTCAACCCCACCGGCGAAACCCAGCCCGCCACCCGGATATGCCAACTCAGATTTTCAGTTGCCAAAGAAGCCCGAACCCGCTCCCCTCCGCCCGCCATGCCAACCGCACTCCGCCCCTGCCAACTCCCCTGCGGCTCAATACTATGTTAGGCGACTCGCACACATCAAACCAAATGGCGCTGAAAGCAATACAGAGTGCGGCGATTTTCTGCATAGGCGCGCTGTTGGCTGCATGCACCAAAGAACCCCCTTTTGTTGACACCAACAAGGCCGTGCTACGACTGCCGGACTCCACTGAAAACATTTGGGCGCGCTCGTTGCGTGACCAGGATTTTGCATCACTCGGCCATTTGTCTCACCTTAAAGACATAGATTTTGACGCCGGTTGGAAGGATCCCAACGCTCCCGTCAGATTTTCTGATGCAGGACTCGCGATACTCGCATCGCTTACTCTACCGCACTTGGATACCGTGTTTTTTGGTCATTGCGCCAACATCACTGATGCAAGCCTTGTTCACATCACCAAGATGAAGCATGTCACTTTTCTCGCCTTCGTAGCATGTCCCGGCATTACTGACGACGGATTGCAAACATTGGCCAGTATGCCTAGCTTGACCGAACTAGATTTGCGGGCCTGCCCAAACATCACGGACAGGGGCTTGGAGTATTTGGCCAAGAAAGACAACTGGCGGCGAATTGAATTTGGAGGATGCCCGCAAGTTAGTTTTGAGGCTGTTACAAACCTTGAACAACATTTTCCTAAGGCACGAATCAAGAAAGATGAAGAAGAATGGAGCAACCATTTAAAATAGCGTCGCCTAACCCCTATGAAAGGTGCCGAGGTGGAGCGTAGGGGAAATTAAAATTGGATTGGGATATTGAGTGTTACATACGGAGGTGAGGTGGGACTTTGGGGCTTTTGCGAACGGCTCCGCTTCCAAGGATGGTGTCGAATGCCTTCAACGTCCAAATGGGCTGCGCTGCCCCCGGCGGCTTGGCCTGCGGCCAGCACTGCGTGCTGCCTTTCTCGCACGCCCTTGCGTGCTCGAATCCTATCCGCACATGACCGCGTGTGGCGCGTGGTGCGCCGGGTCAGTGCAAGTTGACAAAGCGCACGCTTTCACGGACGCTTCGCGCATGACCTCACTTCCCGTCACGCAAGCCCGCTCCAAGCTCTACCAACTCCTCGATGAAGCCGCCGATACTCACGAACCCATTCAGATTACCGGCAAGCGTTCCAATGCCGTTCTCGTGTCGGAGGACGATTGGCGCAGCATCCAAGAGACACTCTACCTCATCTCGATTCCCGGTATGCGCGATTCCATCCGCAAGGGCATGGCCGAACCGCTCGGCAAAACCTCCACCAAACCCGGCTGGTGAGCTGGTGCATCGTTTACACGAAGCAAGCCCAGAAGGACGCCAAGAAACTGGCGTCCTCGAACCTCAGACCACAGGCGCAACGTCTTCTCGACATCATCACGAAGAACCCATTTCAAAATCCGCCGCCCTACGAAAAACTCATTGGAGATTTGGCTGGAGCCTATTCCCGCCGCATCAACATCCAACATCGCTTGGTGTATCAGGTCTATGACGCCGAACGCACAATCAAGGTCGTCCGTATGTGGACTCATTACGAATGAGCCGAACGCCTAACCCCTATGAAAGGTGTCAAGGTGGAGCGTAGGAAAAATTAAAATTGGATTGGGATCTTGAGTGTTCTATACGGAGGTGAGGTGAGACTTTGGGACTTTTGCGAACGGCTCCGCTTCCAAGGATGGTGTCGAATGCCTTCAACGTCCAAATTGACTGCGCCGCCCCCGGCGGCTTGGCCTGCGGCCAGCACTGCGTGCTGCCTTTCTCGCACGCCCTTGCGTGCTCGAATCCTAACCACACATGCCGGCTGATGCGCTTTTGTGGCGCGGCGGCAGCGCAAGTTGACCAATGCGTCGGGTGAAGCGAACCGACTAGACGTCGAGCTTTGTCCAAGCCGCGTTCTTTTTCGAGGAGGCGACGACGGCTTCGATGAAGGCCATGCCGCGGATGCCGTCTTCGATTTTCGGGTAGTCGAGGGCGAGATCGCCTTTCGGCAGTTTCTTGCCATCGAGCCGCGCGCGGATCGTGGTGGCGAAGTTGCGGTAGATGTTGGCGAAGGCTTCGAGGTAGCCCTCGGGATGCGAAGGCGGCGTGCGGCCTGCGGCGAGGGCGGCTTTGCCGAGGTAGCCGTTGGCGGTGCGATAAACTTGCATGGGCTGATCGAGCCATTTCACGAGCAGCGTGTTCGGTTCGTTCTGGTGCCATTCGAGTCCGCCCTTTTCACCATAGATGCGGATGCTGAGGTTGTTTTCTTCGCCGACGGAAATCTGCGAGGCGTGCAGCACGCCTTTCGCGCCGCCTTTGAAACGCAGGAGGACGTTGCCGTCGTCGTCGAGCTTGCGGCCTTTTACGAAGGCGGTGAGGTCGGCGGCGAGTTCGGAAATTTGCAGGCCGGTGATGTATTCCGCGAGGTTTTCGGCGTGGGTGCCGATGTCGCCGATGCAGCCGGCGGCTCCGCTGCGTTTGGGGTCGGTGCGCCAGGCGGCTTGCTTTTGGTTGGAGGCTTCGAGGCGCGTGGCGAGCCAGCCTTGCGGATACTCGACGACGACTTTGCGGATTTTTCCAAGCACACCGGCTGCGACCATTTCGCGCGCCTGTTTCACGAGTGGATAGCCGGTGTAGTTGTGCGAGAGGCCGTAGAGTTGGCCGGATTTTTTCACGATCTCGGCGAGCTTCTTTGCCTGCGCGAGGCTGAAGGTGGCGGGCTTGTCGCTGAGGACGTGGAAGCCGTGCTCCAACGCCATTTTCGCTGGCGGAAAGTGCATGTGGTTCGGCGTGACGATGGAGATGAAATCCATGCGCTCGCCGAGCGGGAGCCGGGCCTCGGCTTTAATCATTTCCTCGAACGTTCCGTAGCAGCGGTTCGCGGGAAGGAAGAAGTCGCCGCCGCTGGCTTTGCTGCGTGCGGGGTCGGATGAGAACGCGCCGCAGACGAGTTCAATTTGCTGATCCATGGCCGCAGCGATGCGATGCACTGCGCCGATGAAAGCGCCGCGCCCGCCGCCGACCATTCCGTAACGAATTTTTCTGCTCATAGTGGTAGGTGTGTTGTTGGAAAATGCCCGCGTTCATCGCGGGAGCGTCAGCGTGTAAGCGGCGGATTTTCCCACGGCAAGTGCGAAGGCGCGTGAGGATGTCATTGCTGCAAAAAACAACCGGGCGGCGCTTCGTAGTGGAGCGCCGCCCGGTTGCGGGGCGGTGGGAATTGTTTACTGCTTCTTCAAGTCCTTCAACGCGGCCACGACGTCGTCGAGCGTGGCGGGCGGCGGCGGCACCGGAGCGTTGGGGTCTTTCGGTTTTTCGGAGAGAGCGGCGAGTTTGTTCATCGGCTTTACGATGATGAAAAAGACAGCAACCGCTGTGATGATGAACCCGATGCACGCATCGAGAAAGGAGCCGATCCGAAGATAGCGCGCATCCATCCAAGCGAGGCTCGGCACACCGCCAACGATGCCAAGCAGTGGTTGGATGAGGTGGTCGTTTGCGGCTTTAGTGACAGCACCGAAAGCAACACCCATGACAATAGCGACCGCCAACTGAACCACGTTGCCTCGCATGATGAAAGTTTTGAACTCTTCGATGAGGTTTTTCATAGCGCGCGCATGGCAACGGGTCGCGGGTGCTATGTAAAGCGGGAGTTTGAAATTTCGGATCAATCCGTGCGCGCGCTGACGGAACGATGCAGAGGGAACTACAGAGGACACAGAGGGCACGGAGGGGGATGAGTGTTTTCTTTGTGTCTCTGCGTTCTCCGCGCCCTCTGTAGTTAAAATGAACTGCATCGTTCCGACGCAGTTCGTTTGGAATGCGAGGGCGCAATTTCTCCTACGCGAGGATTCCCTTCACGACTTTCGCCATCTCGACTCCGGTGAGGCGGGCGTCGAGGCCCTGCCATTTGAAACTGAACTGGCGGTGCTCGAAGCCGAGGAGTTGCAGGGCGGTGGCGTGGAGGTCGCGGACGTGGACGGGATTCTCGACGATATTGTAGCTGAAGTCGTCGGTGGTGCCATGGACGACGCCGCCTTTGATGCCGCCGCCAGCGGCCCACATGGTGAAGCAGCGCGGATGGTGGTCGCGTCCGTAGTTTTGCTTCGAGAGGCCGCCCTGGCTGTAGATCGTGCGGCCAAATTCGCCGCCCCACAGGACGAGTGTGTCGTCGAGGAGTCCGCGTGATTTTAGATCCTGCAACAATGCGTGGCACGGCTGATCAATGTCGCGGCACTGGTCGGGCATCCGTCCGCCGACGTTGGAGTGGTGGTCCCAATTGTTGTGATAGATTTGCACAAAGCGGACGCCGCGTTCGGCGAGTCGGCGCGCGAGGAGGACGGTGTTTGCGAAGGTGCCGGGCTTCCTCGCGTCGGGGCCATACATTTCAAAAGTGGACGCGGGCTCTTTGCTGAAGTCGGTAAGTTCCGGCACGCTGGCCTGCATTCGGAAGGCCATTTCGTATTGCGCGATGCGGGTGTGGATTTCCGGGTCGCCGACGAGCGTGGCGTTTTGTTCGTTGAGTGCCCTGATGCCGTCGAGCGTGTTGCGGCGCACGTCGTTCGTCACGCCGGGCGGGTTGTTGATGTAAAGAATGGGATCGCCCTTGCTGCGAAACGCGACACCGGCGTGCTGGCCGGGGAGGAAGCCGCTCGACCACAGCTTGCCGGAGATGGCTTGGATTTGCTCGCGGTTCGTGGGCTCGGCGACGAGCACGACGAATGTCGGCAGGTCTTGATTCGCGGAGCCGAGGCCATAGCTGAGCCACGAGCCGAAGCATGGGCGGCCTGCAAGTTGGTTGCCCGTCTGCATCATCGTGATGGCGGGTTCGTGATTGATCGCTTCCGTATACATCGAGCGGATGATGGCCACATCATCCACGCATTTGGAAAACCACGGGAGCAGCTCCGAGTTCATCCACGTTCCGTTCTTCCCATATTGCGCGAATTTGTATTTCGACGGCGCGATGGGGAAGCGCGTCTGCTTCGAGGTCATCAAGGTGAGCCGCTGGCCCTGGCGGATGCTGTCGGGCAGGTCTTTGTCATACCACTTTTCCATCTCCGGTTTGTAATCGAAGAGGTCCATTTGCGAAGGGCCGCCGACCATGTGGAGGTAGATGACGCGCTTCGCCTTTGGCGCAAATTGCAGTGCGATTTGCGCCGGGTGCCCTGGCTCTGCAATCGCATCGCGCCCAAGCAGCGTGGCGAGCGCGGCCATGCCGAGTGCGTTCTTTCCATGCGAGAAAAACTGTCGCCGGGTTTCGTAGGTTGCGTAGTCGGTGAGTGGATTCATGTGCGTTATTTGTTGAGGGCTTCGTCGAGATTCAGGAGTTGGCTCGCGACCATCGTCCACGCCGCGAGTTCCGCGGGTGGCAGTGCGGCGTCTGCTTTGCTTTCGCCGAAAGTGAGGAGCGATGTCGCGTCGTCGGGCGACTGTGTGTAGTGCGTCAGCAGCGTGGACTGGCTCGCGGTGAGGATGGCGATTTCCTCCGCGCGCAACGAACGGAGGAGGACTCTCTGCGCCATGTAATCAAGAACGCCGTTCGCATCCTGCGGCGCTGCTTTCATCGCGAGCTGCGCGAGGTGGCGCGCGGCTTCCACGTATTGCGGATCGTTCAGCGTGACGAGCGCCTGCAATGGCGTGTTCGACCGCTCGCGGCGGATGGTGCAGCTCTCGCGGCTCGGTGCATTGAAGATCTCCAGCGAGGCGGGCGGCGCGCAGCGTTTCCAGAAGGTGTAGAGGCTGCGGCGGTAGAGCGACTCGCCGGTGTCGCGCTTGTATATTCCGGTGTTGGATTCCTGCATCGCGATGGCCTCCCACACGCCGTCGGGCTGGTAGGGACGCACGCTCGGGCCGCCGATTTTGTTGATGAGAAGACCGCTCGCTGCGAGGGCGTAGTCGCGCACCATCTCGGCATCCATGCGAAAGCGCGGGCCGCGCGAGAGCAGACGGTTTTCCGGATCGCGTTCGAGTTTTTCGGGCGTCATGACGGAGCTTTGTTTGTAAGTCTCGCTCGTCACGAACTGACGGATGAGCCGCTTCACATCCCAGCCGTTGTCGCGGAAATCCACAGCGAGCCAGTCGAGCAGCTCGGGGTGCGAAGGCGGGTCGCCCACGATGCCGAAATCCTGCGAGGACTTCACCAGCCCGGTGCCGAAAATTTCCTGCCAAAAGCGATTCACAGTCACGCGTGCCGTGAGCGGGTTGTCCTTCGCGACCAGCCATTCGCCGAGCCCGAGGCGATTCATCGGCGCGCCAGCGGGCATCGGATGAAGGAAGGCATACACCGCCGCTTTCAGTTCGTCCTTTGGCTGATCATATTGTCCGCGAAAAAGCAGATGCGCCATTGGCTGCGAGCCCGTTTTTTCCTTCTGGATATATGCCACGGAACTGCGCTTTTGGATTTCTTTCTTCTCCGTTTCGAGCGCAACGATCTTCGCGGTGAGTTCACTGCTTCGTGGATCGTCTGTGGAAAAAAACGACAAGAGCCTCTGCCTCTCCTCCGGCGTGCGCGTGCCCACCAGCTTGGCGAGGATGGCGCGCAAATCCGGCAACTCAGCAATCGCGAGCACTTGCCTCGCTTTCAATACGCCCGAGTAGAGCCGCACGTCCTGCACCGCGCCGGTGAATACCTCGCCGCCACCCGCGCGTCTCCCCACCATCAGCGGTTGCTTCGTGCGGATGCTGCCGCTCAGTTTATCCACTTCCACCTTCGTCTTTCGCAATTTTCCGTTCACGTAAATGTTCAAGCCTGCGGCCTTGCCGGAGCCATCGTAAGTGAGCGCGATGTGCCGCCACTGGTCGGGCTTCCCCGCCTCGTCGGTCGTGATCACTTTCAGCGCGTTCTCCTCCCATTTGTTGATGAGATGCACCGCGATTTCATTGCCTGTGTAAAAAATATCCCAGCCGCGATAGGCGTCCGCCTTGTCCATCTTCGCGAGGATGCCGCCAGGCGCGTTGCTCGCGTCGGGGCGGAAAAACCACAGGCTCGCGCTGAACGCCTGATCGCGCTCGAAGTCTCCGAGTTCGCCGAGATCAATCGAGGCCGTGTCCGCGACTTGCGCCGCCGGGCCATTCTTGCCTTCTGCTTTCCATACCACGTTTTGCGGCAGCGCGAACGCCTGCGGCTTCCCTCGGACAACACCCTTCGCTGTGTTGCCGGTGCCTTCGCTGAGCGGGATCTGCGCGATGAGCGCATCGGTGTAAGTTTCGTTTTCGATGGTCTCCGCCTTCGCAGTGATCTGCCATTTTTCAAACTCGGTGTTGGTCACATTCTGCTGCTCCAGCAGCTTCGCCTTCGCCGCCGTTATCTCCGCAGGGATGGCATCATTGCGCACTGCATCCTCGCCTTGTGGTAGCACGAGCACTGGCTCTGCGTCGCGCACGTTGTCATCCGTGTGACGCTGCGTCGTGTTTCGGAAAAACGCGGACATCGAGTAGAAATCCTGTGCGGTGATCGGGTCGAATTTGTGATCGTGGCACACCGCGCAGTTCGATGTGAGACCGAGCCACACCCACGAGGTTGTCTCCACGCGATCCTTCGCGTAGTTCGCGAGGCTTTCCTCGGGAATCGAGCCGCCCTCCGCCGTCGTGATGTTGCAGCGGTGGAAGCCCGTTGCGATCAACTGCTCTTTCGTCGGGTTCGGCAAAAGGTCGCCGCCGATTTGCTCCACGGTAAATTCATCGAAGTGCTGATTGCGATTGAACGCATTGATCACCCACTCGCGGTAGGGCCAGATTTCCCGGTAGTTATCAATGTGCTGTCCGTGCGTGTCGCCGTAGCGCGCCGCATCCAGCCAGTAACGCGCGCGATGTTCGCCGTAGGCCGGCACTGCCAGCAGCTTGTCCACCATCTTTTCGTAAGCATCCGGCGCTTCGTCTTTCACAAATTCCTCCACTTGCTCCGGCGAAGGCGGCAGCCCCGTGACGTCGAGCGACACACGCCGCGCGAGCGTGCGCTTGTCCGCTTGCGGCGATGGCTTGAATCCGCTCGATGCGAGCTTTTCCAAAATAAAAGCATCCACCGGATTCGCGGAGTCCGGCGGCACCTGCGGCTTTACTGGCACGATGAAAGACCAGTGCGGCTGCCACTCTGCGCCTTGCTCGATCCATTTTTTGAGCATCGCGATTTCCGCAGGCTTCATCTTCTTGTGTTCCTTCGGCGGCGGCATGATTTCGTCGCTGTCGGTGCTAGTGATGCGCTGGTAAAGCGGGCTTTTCTCCGGCTGCCCCTTCACCACAGTTGGCCCGTCATCGCGCTGCGCAAAAAATCCCTCCTCCCGATCAAAACGCAGACTCTCTTTGCGTGCGCCAGGGTCCGGCCCGTGGCAGTGGTAGCAATACTCCCCGAGGATGGGCCGCACATCGCGGTTAAAGACGACACGATCCTCCGCTGCGAACAGCGACAGCGAGGTTGCGACCATTGCGCCGAGGGCAAGTCTGAATGAATTCATGCTGACATATAACCACACGACTGGCGTTTTTGTTGAACGTATTTTGCAGAAAAAAGCATCCACGGGCTGCATCGCATCTGCACGCGCTTGCAGTTGCATCATGCATCCGCGCATGGTGCGCGTGTGTTACAAAACGCCCGCGACCGATTCCTCGAAAAACTCCGCGCCTCACTCGTGGCGGAGTCCTTTGTCAAACTCACACTCAGCCGTCGGCGCGACGCTGGCGATTTGCGCAACGTCTATGCGCGCATCGTCGAACTGAAAGCCGGGCGCGCAATTTCCCTCACGCTGCGTTTTGCCCGCCGCGACGAGACGCGCAACATCACGCCCGACGAAACGCCTGCACAGATCGGCTCGATGCTCGCCGATGTTTTCGAGGAGGCGCACCTTTTTACCACGACGGGCGATTGGAAACTCAAGGCCCAGCCAAGCGGCGAGGGTTCGCTGAAAGCCGCGCGCCCCACTTTCACCGCCGCACTCTCCACCGCGCACGACCGCCCGAAAGAGCGCGCCGTCGCCAACGCACCCTTCCTCGCCAAGCTCGGCGTGACCAACGCCGATGGCACCGCGCGGGCGGGCATGGCGGACAAGCTGCGGCAGGTCGAGCGGTTCGTGGAAATCCTCGGTCACCTCGTGGAAGCTTCGCCGCTGCGTGATGCGCAACGCGTGCAGGTGTGCGACATGGGCGCGGGGAAAGGCTACCTCACTTTTGCCACGCACGATTTTTTCCGAAAGCGCGGCGCGGTCACGGAAGTGATCGGCGTCGAGCAGCGCGATGACCTCGTCGCTCACACGAATGAAATCGCCCGCGAGCTTGGTTGCGACGGACTGCGCTTCGAGCGCGGCACCATCGGCGATTTCACACTGCCGGAAAAACTCGACGTGCTCATCGCCCTCCACGCGTGCGACACCGCCACCGACGACGCCCTCGCCGCCGGCGTGCGCGCTGGCGCGGAACTGATCGTCGTCGCGCCCTGCTGCCACAAAGAAATACGCGCCCAGCTTGAACCACCGCCAGCGCTCGCCGGAGTGCTGCGCCACGGCATCCTCGCCGAGCGTCAGGCCGAATTACTCACCGACGGCCTGCGCGCCCTCGCGCTGGAATCCGCCGGCTACGAAGCGAAAGTATTCGAGTTTATCTCCAACGAACACACCGGCAAAAACGTGATGATCTCCGCCATCAAACACGGCGCACCGAATCCCGAAAAATCAGCTAGCCTCCACGCCGCGATGGAGCACTTCGCCATCACCGAGCAACGTCTCGTGAAGCTGCTCGGCTAGGCTGGTATGAAACCGGGCCTTTGGCCCTGCAACTGTGGCTCTCAATCATCGAAGACGACGATGCGGTTTGTTGTCTCGTGGGTGTGGCGACCATTCACCAGTCACCCATCCCGCCGCCGTTTCCTTTCGCGCGCTTGCTGGCCTTCTTGGCGGCATCCTTCTTTCATCGCTCGGCGTGTTGCGCGGCTTGCGGTGCGTGGGGGTGGCGTGGTATTGGGGCGTCATGCTCGCTCTGCGCCCGCGCTTTTTCACAAACGATGTTTCCGATGCGCCGGTGTGCGTTTTTTTGATGAAAATCTGCCTGCTCGTGTGCGCGCTTTTTTTCGCGGGTTGCGACAAGCAGGACCCGCAGCGCGAAGCGGTGGCGCGGGCGGAGGAGCGCGTGAAGGTGGGGGCGTTTCGCGAGGGCATCCGCGCCTATGAAAGTGCGCTGGATGGCACGGCGAAGTCGGCGGAGATTCACTACAAGATCGCGGTGCTTTACGATGACAAGTTGAAGGAGCCGCTGGATGCGATTCATCACTACGATCGGTATCTGGAGTTTGCGCCAAAGGGCAGTCACGTGAAGGATGCGAATGCGGCGAAGGCGGATTGTGAAAAGCGATTGCAGATCAAGATGACGAAGGAGGGCTACATGAGCACGGGCGAGGGGATGCGCCTGCGCAATGAGAATGAGGCGTTGCGCAAGACCATCGCCGATTTGCGGAATCCCAAGCTCGTGCCGAACTCGGGAAAGGCCGACCCGAACAAGCCGGATGAGATGCCGCCGGGTGCGAAGCGTTACTCGGTGGCGAAGGGGGACACGCTGGGGAAGATCGCGATCAAGTTTTACAACAACAAGGCGTATGCGGGGCACATCAAGGACGCGAATTACAATCAACTGAGCGGCGGCGATGCGCTGAAGGTGGGGATGATTTTGATCATCCCCGAAGCGCCGGGAAAAAAGAAGACGGATACGACGGTGAAAACCGGCACGGGGAATCCCACGAAGCGGAAGCGACACTAGGCGGAGCGTGGCATTTTCGCCAAGGAGCAGGAACGCGGTTGCCACGGCGCGAGTCCTCTGGCATTGCGTGCGACGCTCATGATCCAATTCATCCGCGACATCCACGAAGCCTGCCGCACCGCGCAACGCCCTGCGGTGTCGTTTGAATTCTTCCCGCCCAAGACCGACGAGGGCGAGCGCACCTTGCTCGAAAAAACGCTGCCCGCGCTCAAGACGCTGAAGCCGGATTATTGCTCCGTGACTTACGGCGCCGGCGGCGGCACGCGGGAAAAGACCATCGGCATCGTGGATCGCATCCAGCGCGATCACGCACTCACGACGATGATGCATTTGACGTGCGTGAATTCGACGCGCGAAGAACTCCACGATGTCGTGCTCGAAGCCAAGGCGCGCGGCATTAAAAACATCCTCGCCCTGCGCGGCGATCCGCCCTCCGGCGAGAGCGAATGGACGGCGACCGATGGCGGTTTCACCTACTCAAGCGAGCTGGTCACCTTCCTGCGCGAACTCGGCGGCGTGAGCATCGGCACGGCGGGTTTTCCCGAAGGACACATCGCGCAGCAGGCCGGGCGCGCGGTGGACTGGGGCCATCTGCGCGAGAAGGTGGCGGCGGGCGCGGATTTCGTAATCACGCAGCTATTCTTCGACAACGAAGATTTCTTCCGCTTCGCCGAATACATGACGAAACAGCTCGGCGTGACCGTGCCGATCATCCCCGGAATTTTCCCCGTGCTCTCCGGCAGGCAGACGAAAAAATTCACCGAGATGTGCGGCTCGCGGCTGCCGGCGGAGTTCGTGAGCAAGCTGGATTCGATTGGCGACGACGACGCGGCTGTTGCCGAATACGGCATCGAATACGCCACGCGCCAGTGCGAGGATCTGCTGGAATTTGGCGTGAGCGGCCTACATTTCTACACGCTCAACAAACCCGCCTCCACGACCGCCATCGTAAAAAACCTCGGCCTCGCGTAGGGCGCGGCGCCACTGCTGATTTCGCGGAGGGTGAACCACGGATGGACACGGATGGCACGGATAAAACTTCCGTTTTAAAAGCGCGATGCCGTTGGGAACCCGCCTGTCTTCGCTGATGGAAGCCCGTCTTTGATCTGCGAATGCGACCACTGCTGAGTTTATCGGGGCAGAGGGACGCAATGGATTCGTGCTGATTTTCAAATACGGCGCTCGGATACAATAGGAAGCGATCCTCCCTCGGTGAGTCCATCCGTGCCCATCCGTGGTTCCTGCATCTGTGATTCCGACATCTGTGGCGTTCGTTTTTTTTCGCAGTTGCTCTCGTAGGGCGCGGCGAATGGCATTGCCATCGGTGCGGTGGAAAGCCAGCTTCCGCGCCGCATGAAAATTACACACGCCATCCTCGTCGCATCCATCCTCGCCACGCTGCCCGCTTTTTCCGCAAACGAAAAAGCTGCGGCTCCCGCTGAAAAATCCTCCGCTGCTGACAAGGCATGGGCGGAGATCGAAGGGATGCTCGCGGGGCCAAAGGAGCAGCCAAAGACGCAGGAAGAGGCGAAGAAGATTTTCAAAAAACACATCGTGGCGTTGGACGAGAAGGTCGCCGCTTTCCTCAAAGCCTATCCGAATGATCCACGGCGCTGGAAGATTGCTATCAGCGATGCGGAGACGAATTCCGTGCGCGGGATGATCGGGATGACGCCGAAGAGCGATGCCGACATTAAGAAGCTGCTCGCCGATGTCCTCGCCGCGCCGGATGCCGACAAGGAGACGAAAGCCGCCGCGAGTTTTAGCCAGGTGATGATGGCCGAGGAGAACGAGGTGGAGTTTAAGAAACTCGCGGAGGCGCATCTGGCGGCCTATCCGGAATTCAAAGGCAACGCGCAGATTCAGGGGCAGCTCAAGGCCATCGCCGCAGACGCCGAAATGAAGAGCAAACCGCTCGACCTCAAATTCACCGCGACGAACGGCAGCGAGGTGGATATTTCCAAGATGAGCGGGAAAGTGGTGCTCGTGGATTTCTGGGCGACGTGGTGCGGCCCGTGCATGGCTGAAGTTCCAAACGTGGTGAAGAGCTACCAGAAATTTCACGACAAAGGATTCGAGATCGTCGGCATTTCGTTCGATCAGGACAAAGCCAAGCTGGAGAGCGTCACGAAGGAAAAAGGCATGACGTGGCCGCAGTATTTCGATGGTAAAGGCTGGAAGAATGAGTTTGGACAGAAGTTCGGAATCAACTCCATCCCGCGCATGTGGCTCGTGAACAAGAAGGGCATGGTCGTGGACACCAACGGACGCGAGGGACTCGAAGCGAAGGTGGAAAAACTCCTCGCTGAATAGCGCATGAGGCCACTCGCGTTTTTCGTTTCACTCGCTCTTGCGTTCTCTTTCGCCGCTCGCGCGGCGGAAAAGAAGAACGCCGAAACCGAGGCGACCGCTGAAAGCGCGGAGGATTTGGCCGCGCGCATCGAGTTGCTGCTGAATGATGCGGAATCCGACGACGCGGACGAAAAAGCCGTGCTCGCCGGATGGAAGAAGCGGCTCGTAAAAGCGGACGCGCTCATCGCGTCATTTCGCAAGCTGTATCCCAATCACTCGATGCGCTGGAGCGTGCTGATGCAGGAGGCGAGCGCGCAGGAAATCCGCAAGGAACTCGATCTGCCCGCGCCCAAGGACGCGCGCCCCACGCTCGATCTCTACGCGGAAATCCTCGCCGCCGCCGATGCGCCCGCGAACGTGAAAGCGCAGGCTGGCACGGCGCGTCTCGTCGCGGAGGTGGATTTGGTCGCCGATAAAAAGCTGCCGCTTGCCGAGTGGGAAAAACAATTTAGCGAGCACATGAAGGCGTTCCCCGATCATCCAGACAACGTGACGCTCGTGGAAATCCGCCTGCAACTCACGCAGGACTTCGCCGCCGAGCGTCTGCCTGCCGTGTTGGATGAACTTGCCAAAAATCCCAACGCCGACATCGCGCTGATGGCGAAGGACTGGATCGAAAGCGCAAAGGCGATGACCGCCCTCAAGAGCAAGCCGCTGGATTTGAAATTCAAAGCCGTGGATGGCAGCGATGTGGATCTCGAAAAATTGCGCGGCAAAGTGGTGCTCATTGATTTCTGGGCGACGTGGTGCGGGCCGTGCATGGCGGAGGTTCCCAACGTGGTGAAGACCTACGAGCGGCTGAAGGAAAAGGGCTTCGAGATTATCGGCATCTCGCTCGATCAGGAGGAGGGCGAACTCAAGCGCGTGACCAAGTTAAAAAAGATGACGTGGCCGCAGTATTTCGACGGCAAAGGCTGGCAGAATGTCTTTGCACAAAAATTCGGCATAGACGGCATTCCGGCTATGTGGCTCGTGAACAAACAAGGCATCGTGACCGACACCGACGCGCGCAAAGACCTCGTGGAAAAAGTGGAGAAGCTCCTCGCGGAGTAGGCGTGCCGAAACGGGCGCGCTTCCTATTTCATCACGCTGCCTTCGGCGGCGAGGGCGGAGACGATGCCGAGGGAATCCACGTAGCGGCGGTTCACAGTGCGGAGGCGTTTGCCGACGAGTTCGAGGACGGCGAGGACGAGCTTGAATGCAGCGCGTGGGGATTCGGCGGCGATGAGTCGCAGGAGGCTGCTGGTGATGATGAGCACCTTGCAGTCGGTGATGGCGACAACGTCGGCACTGCGAGGTTCGTTGTCCACAAGTGCGAGTTCGCCAAAGAAATCGCCGGGGTGAAAATGCGCCATGTCGAGCGAGGAACCTTCCGCATCGTGGATGACAGCGCGCGCGACTCCATCGGCGAGGAGAAACATCGCGGAACCGGTGTCGCCCTGATGGACGATTTGCTGGCCGGCAGGAACGAGTGTGGGCTCGGCGAAGTCGAGGAGTTGGGCCAGATCGTTGTCGTCGAACTCGCGGAAGATCGGCTGCGCTTTGAGCACGTCGTGAATGGGATGTCGCTCGGACATGGGTGTGCTTTAGCAAGTGGGATACCGTGTGCGCTGTGAGTTGGGGATTGTGAGCGGCGGGGACTGCGGGCGAGTGTGGGGAAGTGCCCGACTCCACACACGACTCACATTCGCCGACTCCGCAGCGTGCGCGGCTGACACCGCCGTATGCGCCGCGTGTGGTTTTTGAAAATGACGACGTGCTCGTAGTGGACAAGCCGCCATTTCTCGAAGCACACCCGAGCAAGCCGGGCGGCGCGGTGACGCTGTGGGATGAATTGCGCGGGCTGCTCGCTTACGAAATCGCGAATGGCGGGCAGGTGAGCATCATCAATCGTCTCGACCGCGAGACGAGCGGGCTGACGCTCGTGGCGAAGCATTACGTAGCGGCGCGCGATTTCTCGCAACTCATGCAGCGGCGCGGCATCTCGAAGGAATACCTCGCGCTCGTGCATGGCTGGCCGGCGCAGGACGAGTGGCGCGTGGATGGGCCGTTGCTGCGCGCGGGTGCGGTGGGCGAGTCGCGGGCGTGGGTGAAGCAGTGCGTCCACGCGGATGGCGCGGCGGCGGCGAGCGTGTTTCGCGTGGAGCGGCGTTGGGAGAAAAATGGGGAGCGTTTTGCGAAGGTGCGCGCATTTCCCGAGACGGGGCGGATGCACCAACTCCGCGTGCATCTCGCGCACAGCGGGCATCCGATTGTCGGCGACAAGCTCTACGGTCGCGCAGGCGAAGAGTGCTATTTGGAATTCATCGAAACGGGATGGACGCCCTCGCTCGCCGCGCGCTTGCTGCTGTCGCGACAGGCGCTGCATTCGTGCGTGCTGCGAGCGGCGGAGTGGGAATGGACGAGCGCGCTGCCGTGTGATCTCGCAGCGTGGGCGGGAGAGTAGATGAATTTGGAAATCAGGAAGGCAGGAAATTCATGGTTTCATGGCTTCCAAATTTGAATCAGTGCGCTGCCGGATGCTTCATCGGCTTGCGTCGCGGCGGGTGCTTTGTTTACTTCCGAGCGCGATGCGCTCCTCGATTTACAAATGCACGAATCACATCCGCTGTCTCATCGGCTATCACGGTGATGACGTGGTGATCGAAGCGGATGCGGCGCGGGTGTGCCCCGAGTGCGGATCAGCGTTGCGCCCCGTGCGCAAGCGACGGCGCGGCGTCCCAGCGTGGTTGATAAATGGGATCACCATCGCGGCATTCGCCTTCGCAATCTGGCTCGCATGGCCGGGCATCCAGCGCGCGTGGAAAAAATTCACCGCGCCAGCCGTGAGGAGCGTGCGCTGATTTCCAAATCGTGAGATGAAGGGCAAGGCGCATCACGCGGAGGCAGCTTGGGTGAACTGGTGACTGGTGACTGGCGGGCGTCCATTCCGTCCATCGCGTCCATGCCCACAAACTGACTGGCGATTTCTGCGCTGGGGAAAGAGCGATTGCTCTTCATTCTGGGGCTCGGCTACAGCGGGTGCATCCATCACGCCTATGCGCCCCCGCTCATGTTTTTAGGATAACCGCCCGCCCTTCGCTATCGGAGCGTCGGAGCGTCGGAGCAAATCCCGAATCTTTTGCGTTCTATGCGTTCTTTCGCGGCTATCTTGCGCGGAGAATCGGTTCTGGTTGCGCGAGCATCAGCCCCGGTGCTCGGACAACTGGCCCTGATTGCCGGAGAACTAGCCCCGGTGCTCAGACAATCAGCCGTGATTGCGCGAGCATCAGGCCCGGTGGCCGGACGACTGGCTCTGATTGCCGGACAATCAGCCCCAGTGCTCGGGCGACTGGGCCCGATTGTCGGACAATCAGCCCCGGTGCCCAGACGACTGGCCGTGATTGCCGGAGAACCGGCCCCGATTGTCGGACAATCAGCCCCAGTGCCCGGAGAATCAGCCCCAGTTGCCCGACAATCGGCTCTGATTGTCCGACAATCAGGCCCGATTGTCCGACACCAGGGGCCCTGGTTCAGGAGCAAGCCCATGGAAAATGGAGCTTTACGCCGTTTTGGCTATTTTTGCCCACCGTCCGTCAAATTTCGCCACCCTCATCCCCTGCCATGAGCGACGGCCAAGCCAGCATCTCCATCTCCGTAATCACCGACACTCCATACTCTCCCGCAGCAGCGGCTCCGCGAGGCGACCGCCCAGCAAATACAACGCGACATTCGTATCCAGTAACCCCGTCATCGCCAGCCATCCCTCGCTTGCTGCTGCCATGCAAGCGGATCGTCCCGGCCAGTTCCGCGAGATTCCTACTGCCACCATTTGCCGACTGCGGATGTCGCAGCCGTTGGCTCAGGTGTTGCAAAAGTGTTTTCTGCTCCTGCTCGGGCAGCAGTTCTACAGCCTCTTCGATTTCGGCGAGCGCGCTCGTGCGTGGAAAGTGCCCGACTTTCTGTGGGGGGTCAACGCGTGGCAGTGGCGCAATCATCAGTCAGTCCTCCGGCGCTTTTTAGATGCCAAACTGAATGCCATTCACGCCCACAATGCACGGCGACGCGCGAGTGCGGATTCGTGGTCGCGAGCACCATGTAGCAGGGCGATGACGTAAATCGCCTCATCACGGAAAAAATAGAAAATGCCGTAGGGAAAAGTGGGCAGATTCAATCGTCGAACATCGTCGAAGCGTATCCGATGGCGAAACGGCGCGTTCGCGAGTTCACGCAATGAGGATTCGGCCACTTCGATAAATCGCCCGGCCAATCCCGCGTCCCTCAACGCATAGTGCAGCGCGGCCTCCTCGAAATCACAATCAACGAGCGGATGTTTGAGCAGTGCGAACATCAGCGACTTTGCGGCGTAGCTCAGTAAAGAAATCTGCGTTGAGCGGTTGCGCGAGTTCTGGGTGTGCGATGAGTTCACTTTGGCGAAGTCGTAATTCCTCCCGCTGCTCGTCCGTGACCGGAGCGATGTCATCGCGATGCTCGTCCAACCAGTCAACGAGCTGTGATTTCTCATGCGGCGGCAATTCGAGAATGGCCGCTTCGATTTCAGTGATCGTGCTCATGCGTGGAAAATGCCCGACTTTCTGCGGGGAGTCAACGCGTGGCAGTGGCGCAAAAATCAGTCAGTCTCTACTTCCCTTTTGAGCAGACCAAACCTTCGCCCGGCAGAGACCATAGTCGGCGAAACTCACGGCGAAGCATTCTATTTCTCGCAATGAAGGGAATACCGATCCCGGCGATGAACAACAGGTCTGGCCGCCGACCATAGCCATAGACTACCACCCAGTGGTCGGGGTCGTTTTTTTGTCGCCCCGTTTCGATGCAGAGAAGCACTGGACGCTCTGCGTCAATCGCGTCGCAGATAGTAACAAATGTGAGGTTTTTCCGCCACGACACGCGGACGCTCAATGACCGCAATGCCCGCGTGACCCGCACGTATCCGGCACCTGTCTCCTGAATTGGATTCACGGCGGCATAGATGCGCTCGAAGCTCATCTGCGGTCGCAGGAACTTCACTGCCATTGCTGCTGCGACACCGCCACAGGAGAAACTGTCGATCTGCCTGTAGCCGACGAGGTCTAGGGTGACTTCTCTCGGTCTCTTCGCTTTCTGCAAGCGAACAGGAACCGCCGCATAACCGATGCGTTCTACCATAGCATCTATGACCTTTGAGACGGTGAGCTTCCGCAACGACTTTACAATTCGTGAGGATTTTTTCTTGAACGACTGAATGATGGATTTCAACATGAGAAACAGATGATTTTTCGCACGCTCACGACTTCGGATTTCTCTACTTCGGCAATCGAGCCACCTTGGCAGTTTTCGTCGTCGTCTTCGCGCTTTCACGTTTTGCTCGTGGCTTCTTCAGTCGAGAAA
>JAYUIF010000318.1:0-3258 GCA_043766295.1 Spartobacteria bacterium
ATCCGTCACCGCGCCCTTGCTGGCGGTCGTCACGGAAGCTGCGTATTTGGCGAGCACGCCACGGGTGTAGCGCGGGGCCGGGGCCTTCCACTTTTTTAGGCGCTTTTCGATTTCGGTCTGGGCGATGCCGAGAGTCAGCGTGCGCTTCTGTGCATCAATGATGATGGGGTCGCCGTTTTTCACAATCGCCAGCGGCCCGCCGAGCGCGGCCTCGGGCGTGATGTGGCCGACGACGAAACCGTGCGAGCCGCCGCTGAAACGTCCATCGGTAATCAGCGCGACATCTTTGCCGAGTCCCTTGCCCATCACGGCGCTCGTGGGGCTGAGCATCTCGCGCATCCCCGGCCCGCCGACCGGGCCTTCGTGGCGGATGACGATGACGTGGCCTTTCTTCACGCGGCCATCGAGAACGGCCTTGAGCGCGTCCTGTTCGTTTTCAAAAACGATGGCTTTGCCGGAAAAGTTGAGTCCCTCTTTGCCGGAAATTTTCGCTACTGCACCTTCGGGCGCGAGGTTGCCGTAGAGCACGACGAGGTGGCTGTCCTTTTTGATCGGGTTGCTGAATGGGCGGATGATTTCCTGATTCTTCGGATACGCCCGCGCGCGCTTGAGATTTTCTTTCAGCGTCCTGCCGGTGACGGTCATGCAGTCGCCGTGGAGTAATCCCTCTTCGAGCATCATGCGCATGAGCGGGGTCTGTCCGCCGATGGCGACCAGCTCCGACATGAGGAAACGTCCGCTCGGCTTGAGGTCGGCGAGCACCGGAACTTTCTTGCCGATCTTGGTGAAGTCATCGAGTTCCAGTTTCACGTTCGCAGCGTGCGCCATTGCGAGAAGATGGAGGACTGCGTTCGTGGAACCGCCGAGTGCGATGACGATGGCGATGGCATTTTCAAAAGATTCGCGTGTGAGGATGTCGCTCGGGCGGATGCCGCGCTTGATTAATTCCACCACCGCCATGCCCGCTGCACGGGCGTCCGCCGCCTTCTCCTTGCTCACGGCATTTTGCGCGGAGCTGTTGGGCAGCGACATTCCGAGAGCCTCAATCGCGCTGGCCATCGTGTTCGCCGTATACATCCCGCCGCACGAACCCGCGCCCGGAATCGCGTGCTCCTCGATGAGCGCCAGTTCGCGTTCATCCAGCGCACCAGCCGCATGTTTTCCCACGGCCTCGAAGCACGAAACGATGTCGAGCGGCTTGTCCGCAATCAGCGCCGCGCGCTCTTTGTTGAGGCGCTTTTCCGCGAGGATGCCGGTGATGCAGCCGGGCAAAATCGTGCCGCCATACACAAACACCGAGGGCCGGTTCAGCCGCGCCATCGCGATGATGCAGCCCGGCATATTTTTGTCGCAACCACCAATCGCCACGAGGCCATCGAAGCCCTCGCAAGCCATCACCGTCTCCACGCTGTCGGCGATCACTTCGCGCGACACGAGCGAGTATTTCATCCCCTCGGTGCCCATGCTGATGCCGTCGGAAACCGTGATGGTTCCGAAGATGACGCCTTTTCCACCGCCCGCACCCACGCCCGCCTCGGCCTGCCGCGCGAGGCCGTCAATGTGCATATTGCAAGGCGTGACCATGCTCCATGTGCTCGCGATGCCGACTTGCGATTTTTTGAAATCCTCCCGCGCAAAACCAACGGCGTGTAGCATCGCCCGACTGGCGGCTCGCTCGGGGCCGTCCACGACGGTGCGCGACCATTTGCGGTGAAGTGATCCTGGATGTTTCGACGGCTCTCTACTCATAAAAGGGGGCGCACCCTAGCGAGCACCTTTCGCTCTGGCAAGGGCCACGGACGGATCGGAAAAATCAGCCATTTTTCTTACGCGAATCGCGAAACGCGGCGATGACGAAAAGCACCGCCGCCACGCAAATGCACGAGTCAGCGACGTTGAAAGCGGGCCACGGATTCGCAAAACGGACGTGCAAATCCACGAGCAGAAAATCCACGACGTAGCCGTGAAGAAAACGATCCGTGACATTGCCGAGAATCCCGCCGAGCAGCAGCGGCACCGCGAGGCGCGACGGCGCATCGGTGAAGACGTTTTTTTTCCACGCGATGAGCAGGCCGATAAATGCGGCGATGGAAAGAAGGATGAACACCCACGGATGATCGCTGAGAAAGCTGAACGCCGCGCCGGTATTTCCCCAATGCACGATCGAAAACCAACCGGGAATGACGTCGTGCTCCAGCGGCAGATGCGCAGTTTTTGCGACGGTATCCGGAAAGAGCGCGACATTCCGTTCACTCGGCACGAGCGCGTAGTGGGTGAAGATCCACCACTTCGTAAGCTGGTCGAGCGCGTAGGCGGGCAGCGCGATGGAGGCGAGGAACTTCATCACGCGGGCAACGCACCGTCGCAGCGCACGCAGACTTCGCGCGCGGTGAGCGGCTGGTGACGCCAGCAGCGCGGGCATTGCGGCTGCGCGCTCTTTGCGACGCGCGCGCCGAGCGATGCGCCGCTTGCGAGCGAAAGCTCACTCACGATCAAAAACTCCTCCAGCTCCGCGTGCTCATTGGGCGTATAGGCCCTATATGCCGTATAGGGTCTATCCTCCAACTCCAGCACCACCGCCGCCTCCAGCGATTTCGCGATGGTCTTCGCCTGACGCGCGGGCTCGATGGCCTGCTGGTAAATGGCGGCGCGCAGCTTCAGCCACTCGTCCACTTTCGCCTCGACCGCCTCGTCGCGCAGCGCGGCGTTTGCCTCGGGGAGTTTTTCGATGTGGATGCTCGTGGTCTTGCCGGAGAATTCCCACGCTTCGTCGGCGGTGAAGGCGAGGATCGGCGCGAGCAATTTCACCACGGCGTCAAAGCACGCGTGCATCACGCTCTGCGTGGCGCGGCGGCGCGGCGAGTTCGCGGCGTCGCAGTAGAGGCGATCCTTCGTGATGTCCACGTAGAGCGCGCTCAGTTCGACGGTGCAGAATTGATTCAGCGTCTCGAACACGCGGCGGAAGTCGTAGGCCTCGTAGGCCGCGCGGCACGTCGCGATGACCGTCTGAAGTTTGCTGAGGATCCAGCGATCCACAGTGGTAGGACAGGCGTCCCCGCCTGTCGTGGTGCCGGCGGGCGTCTCGCCTGCCGGTTCGTGCAGGCGAGACGCCTGCGACACTCCGACAGCCGAGACGGCCATCCCACTCCCGAGATTCGCAAGCAGGATGCGCAGCACATTGCGGAAGCTGCGATACGCCTCGCTCGTGCGCGCGAAGCCGTCCTCGGAAAACGGCACGTCGTTCGTGAACTCCACGCT
>JAYUIF010000319.1:0-3256 GCA_043766295.1 Spartobacteria bacterium
GCACGACTTCAACAACATCCTCACAGTCATCACCGGCCACGCAGGTCTGTTGCTCGGCCAGAGCAACATCCCCACCGATGCACGCACCGACCTGGAGCACATCGAAAACGCCGCGATGCGCGCCTCCAGCCTCACGCGACAGCTCCTCGCCTTCAGCCGCCAGCAGGCCATGTTTCCGCGCCCGATCCATCTTTACGAGGTGGTGAAAACTACCGCCACCATGCTGTCGCGCGCCGTCGGTGGAGATGTCATTTTCAAAGTGCGCTTCGGTGAAAGCCTGCTTCCCATCGAGGCCGACCCCGCGATGATCGAACAAGTCATCACCAACCTCGTCCTCAATGCCCGTGATTCCATGCCACGCGGAGGCACGCTCACCGTCGCCATCGAGCGTGTCGAAATTTTCGACGATGCAGCGCAGCGCACCTCCGATGCACGCCCCGGCACAGCCGTGTGTCTCAGCGTCACGGATACCGGCATGGGCATCGCCGCCGAACATCTGCCGCACTTGTTCGAGCCATTTTTCACCACGAAGAAAAATGGCGAAGGAACGGGCCTCGGCCTCTCCGTCGTCCACGGCATCGTCAAACAGCACCACGGCTGGATTGAGGTCGAGAGCGTGGTTGGGAAAGGCACCACCGTGCGCGTCTTTTTCCCGCCCACAGACAAACAGCCGGAGATCGAATTTCCGCGCCGCACGACCGCCAGCAACGCACCCGGCACGTTGGCCAAACGCAAAACCATCCTCATCGTCGAGGACGAGGAATTGGTGCGCAAACTTGCCAGCACCGTATTGCAGCGGGCCGGCTACGAAGTCATCGAAGCAAAGGACGGCCCTCACGCGTTGGAAGTCTGGACCCAGCGCAAAGAGGAAGTGGATCTTTTGCTCACCGATATGATCATGCCCAACGGCATCACCGGCGGAGAACTCGCCCACTTGCTCCTTCGTGAACGGCCGGGCCTGCCAGTCATTTACGCCAGCGGCTACAGCATTGAAATCACCGCACCCGATTTCCTCGAAACGGATCGCCATTCATTTCTGCAAAAACCGTATTTGATCGAGCAGCTCGTCTCCACCGTCCAGCGCTGCATCGGCTGAATTGGCGCGTCACGCATCCATCAGTCCGCGCATATAAGCTGCGGGAGCGTAGTTCTCGATGAGCACATGAGTCTGGCCGTCGCGGTGGAGGCGCACTTGCGGGACTTGGATGTCGGGCGTTTTCGTAGGTGAAAAGAGGATGTCGTCGTGCGTCGCGTTTTTGCGGCTGGCGAAAAGATCGGGCGTGAGCCTGCCGCCGAGATGATCGCTGCGTCCCGTCGCGACGTGCATCGTGCCGAGGATTTTTTCGTCCTGAATGTCGCGCCCGCTCACCGGCAACTGCTGCGTGCCGAAACCGAGTTCGCCGAGTTCGCCCGTCACCGGATCGCTCGTGAGCTTGGCGTTGTGTTCGGCAATCGTCTCAGCATTTCCACGTAGGAAAGTCGCCTTGTGAATCCGCCCGCCGGTGACGTGCTGGAGTGCGAAACTCCCATCGTCATAGCGCATCGGGAACTGCCCCTCCGCGCCCGTGGGCACGAAATAAATTTCGCCAGCAGGCAGGTTCGCCACATCCGGGCCGCCCCGGCAGAGACCGTGGGATTTCTGCGCCTCCTGCGCTCCGAGATCGAGGTGCAGCGTGTATTTTTGATCGGCGAAAATGTAATCAATCTCGGCCCAGTCCGCGCGCGTCATGCCGATGCGTAATTTCTCCGCATCGCGGCTCACCTCATCGTAATCCACCGCCAGTCCGCTCGCCAAAATGATCTGATTCATCCCGTGCATGGTCGCGCCGCGAAAGCCGTATTTTTTTGCAAACGCCGTGAGCGGTGCAGTCGCGGAGTAGGTGGAAATGCAGAGGATGATGTCGTAGTTCGGATACACATCGCGCGAGAGGCTCAGCTTGCTGCCGTCCGGTGCAAAAGCGTCGTCCGGCAAATCGAGATTGCTGCCGCCGGTGATTTCGTAAGCGAAGAATTCGCCGCCGCGCAGACCCAGCTCGGCCATCACTCCCCCATGCAGCCCTTGATAAAAAACATCGTGTGCATTCCGCTGCACGCTGAGGTCGGGATTTTGGAGAAAGCGGAATCCCTCTACATCGCGAAGATCATCGAGATCAATGAGGATGCAAACGCGCTCGCCGCCCTTCGGCGCGAACACGGTGCGCAGCAATCGCGCGAGGCTGAATGGTGGAAATTTGCGGTCGGTGAAGTTGGCTGGCTGAGTCATTGTCGCGCGCATGGTAGTAAGGAATGCGGAATTGGCGAGAGCCGAGCGCAAACTTGCGCGGCATTATGGTTGCCAAACAATTCAGATGCAAAAATGGTGGTGACTTCCGCCTTGCCACGATCCGGGTCGCCGCTAATTTCGCGCCCTCTTTTAACCAAAACACACCATGAGCAACACCTCTCCCAAACTTCACAACGCAATGTGGCCCGGTCTCGTCGGCAAAGGCGACGGCCCTGGACAAGAACCGCCAATCAGTCTTGAGCACATGCTCGATCTCACCGCTGCTGCGAATGTGAACGGCCAGAAATTCGACGGCATTGATTACTTCCTTTTTCTCCCGCACACGAATCCCGAGGCGAGCGATTCCGAGTTGATGAAGATTGCGGATCTCATCGCCAGCAAAGGTTTCAGCGTGGGTTCGCTCGTCGCGCCCGTGTGGCCCGGCACCATCGGCGATTCCTCGATGGGCGATGCGGCGCAGCGCGAAAAATTTCTGAGCGCGGTGAAGATGGCCTGCCGCATCGCTGGCATTTTCAACAAGCACGGCGTGCGCAAGTATGGCTGCATCCGCATTGATTCCGCCGAGTTCGGCGTGAACAAATGGGGCGAGAATCCCACGGCGAACACCGCGAGGATCGCCGAGACTTTTCGCGAAGCCGGAAAGATCGCCGAGGCGCACGGCGAGCGCCTCGCCGCCGAAGGTGAAATCTGCTGGGCAGGGATGCATTCGTGGAAGGATATGCTCGATCTGCTCGAAGCCGTCGGGATGCCGAAGACCGTCGGCTTTCAGGCCGACCTCGCGCACACGTATCTGTATCTGCTCGGCTACAACGCGCCCGAGCACGCGCTCGTGAAGGAAGGCTACAGCACCGCAGAGTTTTACGCCGCTTACGAGAAAATGACCGACAAGCTGCGTCCGTGGACGATGGATTTTCACGTCGCGCAAAACGACGGCGAAGTCCACGGCGCGGGCGACCACGACAAGACCGGCAA
>JAYUIF010000320.1:0-7709 GCA_043766295.1 Spartobacteria bacterium
CCCTGCGCCATCGCCGCCGCGCCCTTTGAATCGTAAATACCCTGCTTCCTTCCATTCACAAAATACGCTTTGTCGCCGCCCGGCAGCGCGCGAGTCTCAGCCGTCTTGCTGACACCTTGCGCCTCGCGAGTTTCGTATTTTTTCGTCCGTGCCGTGATGCGCGAAAACCACGATTCCTTCACCGGCGCGGCCTTCGTCTCGTATTTCGTATCCACCATCGTCGCGCCCTTCGTCGAAAAATCGCGCGTCCCAAATGACTTCGTCCGCATACGATCCTCGTAGTGAAATTCACCCGTCCGCGCCTGCCGCGATCCGATTGCCGAAGCTGTGCCAAAATTCGCCGCGCGAGTGTCGAACGTCTTGTTCTGATTCGGCATCATGATTTCCGACCCGCGATGCGACTCCCCTCCTTCGACCTCATTCATCCGCACCTGCTCCACGGCACGCGTGTTCGCCGTCGCAGGTTTCAGCGCCTCCGTATTTTTAGAAGAAGCGCACCCGGCGAGCAGCAAAGCCATGAGCATCATCAAGCGCATGAGCCACCGATGCCACCGTCCTTGCTCACTGGCAAGGCCCGAGGCATCAGCCACCGCGAGCCTTCTCCCAAAGCTCCAGCGCCGCCTCGCGCTCATTCGGCACATTGGAAATCCACAAAAAACCCTTCAGCACCGCGCGCGTTTTTGCGGGCTCTTTCGCAATGCGATGAAACTCCGCAAGCCGCCTCACAAACTCCCATCGCAACGGCTTGAGCGTGACGGCGCGTTCGAGATGAGGCAGCGCAGATTTCCCGCCAGCCTCCGCCCAGTCCGCATAAAGCGCGGCGGCTTCCGACTCCGCATCGGGCGCACGCAATTCCACCAGCTTTTCGAGCAGCGCGGCGGCTTCGGAAAATGCGCCCGTCCTTCGCGCCAGCGCACGCACTCGGGCGCAGGTCACGCCTGCGCTGCCAGCGGGCTCGATGATTTCCGATGCCGAAAGCACGAGCGATAACGCATCGCCCAAGCGGCCCTGCTTTTCAAAACGCTCAAACAACGCCTGCTTGAGTCCATGCAATGCCGTCGCCGAAAGCGCGAAATCCTTCGCACTCTCGCGCCAGTGCGAAAGCTCTCCCGCAGCATCGAGATACTCCGCGAGTGCAGCGTATTCGCGACACGTCGGCTCGGAAAACGCCTGCTGCAAAAGCAATTTCGCAGCGCGCATATTTTTCGCCGCCAGATGAACTCGCGCCATCGCCGCAAGCACCGATAGCGAAGGCACCGGCTCATTTTCGCGCAACGCCTGCCGCATAAAACCACGCGCCCGCTCCGCATCACCAAGACGCAGCCATTCGTTCCCAAGCAATTCCGCACCGCCCGCCACCGCCGCGAGCCACGAGTATTTTTCCAGTAAGGCGCGCGCCTGCTCGCGCTGACCCGTCTCGTCCAATCGCTGCACCCAGTTCAACGTCGCCTGCGCATACGGCAACCCGCGCCGCGCATTCGCCTCCGCGACGAGCAGGCGCAACTCCGGCTGCTTCGCGAGCAGCGCATCCATCCTCTCCAGCATGACTCCGGAAATATCGGAACGCACAAGCAGTCGCTCGCAAACACGGCGCGCAGCGGAGAGATCATGCTGCGCGAGCTTGCGGCGCAAAGCCACGACTCCCGCAGGCAGCGCGCCCCGGCCATCGTCCCACGAGCGCGTCACCTCCTCATCCCACTCCCGCTCGATTCCAAATCTCGCCGCGTATCGCTCGATAAAATCAAAATATCCCTCCGCAAGTTCTGTATTCTCTTTTGCAATATCGCGCATCCGCGCCTGCATCCGCCCGATAAACTCAGCCGAGGCCGGAGCATCAGGAATCGTGAGAAATTTCGAGCAAAGTTGCAGCCGTCCTCGCGGTTCGTTCACCCGCTTTAAAGTCGTCACCAACACGCTGCGCGCGAACTTCCCATCGCCATTCAGACCCATCGCCTCGGCGAGCGTCATCGCTGCATACACCGCATTGTTGGCGGAGAGTTTTTCGAGAGCAGTGAGCGCATCGTCGGTGCGTCCGTCCTTGTATAAAAGCACCGGCAGAAGCGGGTCGCCATTTCCGTTACCACCGCGCTTACGCACTTCAATCGCATCCGCCAGCTTCCCCTGCTGCTCCAGCATCACCGCAAAGGCATTCTGTGCGACAAGATTCCCCCCCGGCATCTTCGCAACCTTGCTCCATACGACCTCCGCCTCCTGCTCGCGTCCCGCACGCTGGAGAAGTTGCGCGCGCTTTTGCACGAGTGCTAATTCGCCCGGCCCTTTTTCGGCTGCACGCGAAACAACGCTCACCGCCTCGTCCACTGCTCCGCGTTTTTCCAAAATCTCGGCAAGCTCCAATGCGAACTGCCGTGGCGTCGTGTCATTGCCGGGATTCAACTGCTCATCCAAAACACGTCGGCGAATCGCCTCGGCGGCCGGCTCGTCGTCCGCCATGGAGCAAGTATCCATCAGCTTCCGAAGCGCAGCGGGATTGGCCGGATTTTTCTCCCAAACACGAAGGTAAACCTCCACCGCAGTCGCGTGAGCTTTGTAGGTAATCAGCGTGTCGCCCAGTCGCGTCACGCCCTCCGGCGTCCGCTCGCACTCGCGGAGAATCGCCTCACGCTCCACGCGCCCGCCACGCAAATAGCGCAACACATCCCACTGCTCGCGCGCCCGCTTTTCCAACTCCACCACCGCCGGACGCTGCGTCCACAAATCCCCAGCGCGCTGCTCTGCGGACTCCACGACTTCCCTCACCATTTGGCCGTGCTGCAACGAACGCAGACCCACATCGGCAAACACACGTTCCCACAAATGCACGGCGAGTGCGGGAGAATTCCATTCGATGAGCTGCCCGCCAGTCGCGAGAAAAAAGAGCCACTCGCGACACGCCGAGTTGGTTTGATCCACACCACGCACGCCGAGTGGATGAATATCCAAAATCGCATCCAGCGCAGCGACCGCCTTGCCGTCTTCGCCAGCGAGGGAAAATAGGAGCACCCGCGCGATCAGATCGTGAAGCGTTCGCTCATCCGTCCCTCGTAAAATTCCTTCGACGAAATTCGCGCGCTCATTTTCCGGCGTGAGAAAATAGCCGTCGCGCATCGCGCCAAACACCGGTGACTCGAAAAAATCCCCCTCCTCTTTCAACGACGCAGCAAGCACACGCCGCGCTTCGTCCACATCCCCGAGGGCGAGATGCCAGCGCGCCAGTTCGCGTCCCACGCCCGACTGCTGCGAGCCCAGCAAATCAAACATCCGGCGCCCGAGCGGAATGGCCTCGGAAAAATTCCGGTTGCGCGCCAGCTCCATCGCCGACGGCCAGAGCCGCGTGTTTGCGCCGGACGGAAACAACCCCTCCATCATCGCGGGGCCGATGTTTTCGGGATGCGCTCTGATCATCTCTGCGAAGGTGCGAGTGAACAAATCCAGTTCCTCCGACGAACGCCCGCGCGCATTCAGCCAGTCGCCAAGCCGTGCATATTGCCCACCCTCCAGCGCCAGCCATACGAACGCCTGTTTGTTCAGCGGCTCCTGCGGCTCCCGCTTCATCAGCGACTCGACTTGATCCACCACGCGGTCGCGCGCTCCTGCAAAATAAAGCGCCCACAGCAATTCGATCGTCTGTGTCTCATCCGTCTTTGTCCATGCACTCAACCATTGTTGAAGTGCCGCGCCGCCCTGCGCGCGCGCGATTTCGCCAAGTCTGCGAATCGCCGCGAGACGCTGCGTCTGATCGGAGGCCAGCTTCTCCATTCCCCACTTCAACGAAGTGGAGAGCGTGCTCAGATGCGACGATCTTCCCTCCGTATCGAAGCCGGAAAACGCACCGCGATCGGCGGGGAAAAAACGCTGCGTTACCGGCTTCGTCAATTTCATCACAGCCTCGAACGCCTCACGCGCCTCCGTGAAACGGCCAGCGGAAAATTCCAGTTCCCCCATCTCCGACGCCGCACGGACATTCGTCGGATCGAGCGTGAAAAGTTTCCGCAAAAGCGCAGCGGCCCGCGCACGGTCGCCCCATTGCTGATGAAACTCCGCCGCATTGCGCACGACCTCCGTATCGCGCGGAAACTTGCTCGTCGCACGCGCCCATGTGCGCTCCGTGCCTTCGAGATCGCCCGTTTTTTCGTAGAGCGCAGCGAGCTTGATGAACCCATCGGGCCGGTCTTGCGAAGCGACACGCGTGAGTTGCTCCTGCAATCGCACCGCCGTATCGAGTCGCTGCAAATCCTCCGCCTCGCGCACCAAATCCGGCAAAGCCTCGGCTTGATTCGGCGCGGAAAAAACAGCGTCGGCAAACAAATCGAACGCAGCCGTTTTTTCTCCGAGCAATTTCAGCACACGCGCCAGCGCGACCTCGGTGAAATAATCATCCGCGCCCAATTTTCTGCGGACTTCAAATTTCGTCCGCAGCCAGCCGAGCTGCCCGCGCTGTTGGGCATGGAGCAGCAATTCATCGAAGCGCGCCAGACGCTCCCGCTCGTTTGGTGTCTCATCCACCGCGCGCAGCAGCAGCGCGGCAGCCTCCTCGTTGCGGTTCAGTTTTTGCAACACACGCAGCAAGGATGACGCAACCTCGCGCTTGCGCGGAGCCGGTGCATTGGAAAGGGCCTTGCGCCATGTTGCGGCGGCGTCATCGGTGCGATTCGCGCGCTCCTGCGCAGCGGCGAGTTCGCCCAGTGCGTCGGCGCTTCCGGGATTTGCGCGCACGAGTTGCTCGAAAATCTTGAGCGCCTCGCTTGCATTGCCGCGCTGGAGTTCGAGCTGGCCGATCTCGCGCAGATAGCCGTCGCGCCCTTCGGGATTCAGCTCGATCAATTTGCGAAGATGGACGAGCGCAAACGCTGCATCACCATTGCTCGCGGACTGCCGCGCAAGAAACTCACGCGGCGCGATGCTCTTCGGATCAAGTTCCGCCGCCTTCACCGCAAATGTGACCGCGCTCGCCTTGTCGCCATTCCACGCCTTCCACCGCGCGACACGCAGCCAGCCTGCCGCATTCTTCTGCGCCGTGGCCACAGCCATCAACTCGCGGATGTGCCCCTCCACCATCGCAGCCGCCGAATCAAAAACCGGAGCCTCCGCGCGGAATGTCTCGAACAACTTCGCATCCACTTCCAGATGCTCCGCCTCATTGCGACTCAGCGCGTAAGCCCGCTCAAACGCCGAACGCGCCGCCGGGAGCTGCACGCGCGCAGCCTGCAACTCACCAAGCAAAATGTGCTGCTCGCGCACATCGCCCTTCGCAGCATTCGCCGCCTCCGCCGCTGCTGCCGCCGCATCGAGTTCCCCCTGCGCCTTCAGCAACTGCGCTGCGCGAAAATTCAGCGCCGCGTGTTTCTCCGGCGCATCGCCGACACGGTCGAGACGATGCAGTTGCGCGAGCCCATCCGCAGCGCGGCGCTGGGAAAAATAGAACGTCGCCAGCGCAAACACCGGCTCCACCGCGCCGTCCGTCGCCTCTGCTTTCAAATGCTCCTCCACGAGATCAAGCAGCCGATGCTCCTGGTAAAATCCCAGCGCCTTTGCGCGTAGCAGTTCATCGTCCTTCTTCCTCGCCAGCAGTGCGGCGATGCGCAAACGCGCGGCGGCATTGTCGTCGCGCTGGATGTCAATCCGCGCCCGCTCGAAAACGAGATCCACATTCCCCGGCTGCTCGGCGAGGAGCGAATCGTAGCGCGCCACCGCTTCGTCGAGCCGGTCAATTTGCACGAGCAGCCGCGCGAGCTTGAGCCGCAATTCCGCGTTCCTCGGCACGAGCGCCGTCGTCTTTTCCAGCCACACGCGCTGCTCGTCGAGTCGGCCTGTGCGCTCGTAAAACTCGACGAGTTGCAGATAGCCGCCGAGGTCGCGCGGCGACTGCTCGACCTGCTTTTTCCACTTCTCCTCCAGCTCCGCCTCCACGTGCTGGCGCTGGGCGAGGCGGATGATCTGCCCCAGCAATTCCGAACGCAGCCAGTTCCCCGGTGCGGTGAAAGCGACCGCGCGCTGCAATGCCTGCATCGCTTCGCCGGGACGACCCGCCGCGCCGTGCAGCTTCGCGATTTGCTGGAGTGCCGCCGCGCGCTCCGCAGGCTGTGCGTGCTCGATGATGTATTCCAGATGGCGAATCGCTGGCTCCGGCAAATGGTTGTCCGCATACGCACCCGCGAGCCGATGGCGTAGTTCGAGATTGTTTTCATCGAGCGCAACCGTCCGCTCCCACGCATCCGCCGCTTTTTTCACATCGCCCGCAGCCAGCCACGCCGCGCCGAGCTGCATGAGCGTGTCCGCAAATCGCGCATCGTCCTTTGGCAAAAGCGCGCACGCCTTTTCCAGCCACTCCGCCGCATCGCGTGGATGACCGCGCTCAGTTTCCAAATGCGCCAGCGCGAGCAACGGCAGCGGGCTTTGCGCATCGAGCTTTGCAGCGCGGGCAAAGGCGTCGCCAGCATCTTCATCGCGCCCCGCCTTGCGCAGTAAATGACCGAGCACCATGCGCGATGCGAAGCCGTCCGCCTTTTCATACTCCGCAATCAGCCGCTCCGTCGTTCCTTCATCGAGCGCCGTCTTCCACAGACGATCCAGCGCCACGCCTTCGGTCGGATTCGCCGCGAGCATCTGCTTGTATCGCTCGACGATCTTGGGATTCGCCGGTTCCGCCTGCGCGATGGCAGAGAGAAAAAGGAGAGTCGCGAGCGTGCGGCGGGTTTGCATTGCGCGGCGAGTATCCGCGATGGCGCTACGCCTGCAACAGCGTCTTTGCGTGCGCGAGGGCGGAGTCGCCTTTGCCGCCGAGCATCCGGGCGATTTCCTCGATGCGCGCCTGACCTTTTACCTCGGTGAGCGTGGAGAGGGTGCGGCCGGATGCGAAGTCTTTCGAGACGAAGAATTGCGTCCGCGCCTGTGCGGCGACTTGCGGGAGGTGGGTGATGGCGAGGACCTGGCGCTCTTCGGCGATGGCGCGCATTTTTGCGCCGACGGCGTGGGCGATTTCGCCGCCGACGTTCGCGTCAATCTCGTCGAATACGAGCAGTGCGATGGTGTCCTGCGCGGCGAGCGAAGATTTCACGGCGAGCATGACGCGCGAAATTTCGCCGCTCGATGCGATGGCTTTGAGCGGCTTGGCGGGCTCGCCGGGATTGGGCGCGAAGACGAACTCGATGCTCTCCAAACCATGCGGGCCGGGCGCGGCGAGCGGCGTGAGCACGACGGTGAAGTCGCTTTTTTTGAAACCGAGATCACGCAGGTGGGCGGTGACGCTCTTGGCGAGTTTCGGCGCGGCGGCGGTGCGTTTGTCGGTGAGCTTGGCGGCGGTGGCGAGCAGCGTGGCGCGCTGCTTTTCTATCGCGCGGGTGAGGCGCTCGATTTCTTCGCCACGGCTTTCGATCTTTTGCAGGCGGGCGGCTGCGGCTTCGCCGAATGTGACGACCTCGGCGATGGTGCCGCCGTATTTGCGCTTGAGCGTCTCGAAGAGCGAGACGCGCTCCTCCATTTCGGCGAGTGCGCCGGGCTCGATGTCCAGTTCCTCGGCGTAACGCTGGAGGCCGCTGGCGAGGTCTTCGATTTCGGCGAGGCCGCGTGTGAGCGCGTCGGAAAAACGACTCGCGCCGGGGTCCACGCGTTCGAGATCGCGCAGGAGTTTGCCGACTTCGTTCAGCCGTGTGAGCGCGGCGTCGTCGGACTCCACGAGCCGGCCAAGCGCGGCGGCGGAAAGTTCGAGCAGC
>JAYUIF010000321.1:0-3244 GCA_043766295.1 Spartobacteria bacterium
GCCATGCCCGTAAAAGACAGCCTCATCGCCGCCACCGCCCTCGCGCATGGCCTGACCGTGGCGACGCGGAATACCGCAGATTTCCGCAATGCGGGCGTGCCGGTGGAGAATCCGTTTCCATAGCTTCCTCTCGTGCCCAAGCTCAAGTTCGACCTCGCGGCCGTGAATCGAAAACTGTGCTTCTATGTGAAATCAATTTGCTCGCGCTCGCGGAATCAGCCACGCTTGAGCGCATGGATCGACGCCCCCAGAACAAAGACACCGATCGATTAGTTCACAGTTGGAAAGCTAGAAAGAAAGGTGAAAACAGAAAGCGCAAGCTTGAGCGTTCGCACCGACACGGCGCATTCGGCAGGGCAAAAAACGCCCCTACGCCGACCTCGAACGGAACAGAAAAGCCGCACGACCTCTTTTTTCCAGAACGTCTTAATTTCGTGTCGGATTACCAAGGCGCGATCACGTTTTTCGCCGAACTTCGCCGCTTGCTTTTCGATCGCACCGTTAGACTTATCAATCTCGACCACACGAATCAGAAGGAGATTTCTCCGGAGTCGGCTCTGTTGGTCATCGCCGAGCTTTACCGATCACACGAGCGGGACAAAACCAAACTCAAGAGGTGCGTCTGTCCAACCGACCCCTCGGTGTGTTGGGTGCTGCACGAGGTAGGGTATTTCAAATATTTCCCCGGTATCCGTTATCCGCTTGCAGCACAACAGCGGGGCTACCTGCGGCACGATCATGATTGCAGGGTGCGGGGCACATCTGCAAAGGTTCTCATTCAGCATTTCGAAAAACGCGTGACCTTCGCCCCCCAAGGCCGCCAAACCCTCTACAACGCTCTCGTGGAAAGCATGAACAACGTTGCCGAGCATGCATATCCAGAGCGGCGTCGAAAGAAGTCAGCGTATGCGGAATGGTGGCTGCTCGGGTATTTCGACGATGACGCGCGCGAAATCAGTTTTTCTTTTTACGATCAAGGGCTCGGAATCCCCAGAACGATTCGCGCGAGACTTCGTCACGAACTCCGATCTGGCGCTTCGCTCATCAGAGAGGCAGTCGAACGAGGAATTTCCAGAACGAGGCTTTCTACTCGCGGAAAGGGCTTGCCTTCACTTAAGAAATTTGTCGATTCAGCAGTTGATGGAACGCTCGTCATCAGCTCTCACACGAGCCAATGTGTGTTTCACAAGGGCGAACTGCCCTCGGAGCACACATGGAATATCCCCTTGCCGGGAACGCTGATCACATGGAACATTCGATTGCCGGAAAACAAGGAAAGAATATGAAAACGAAAACAATCCACTTTGCCAAGGAGTTCACAGATTGCCCCGGCGGGAGGTCGCGTATTGATGGCGACTTTTCCGGTGAGGAGTTTCGCAAGGATTTCCTCGAGCCCGCACTGGCAGATTACGATCGGGTCATTCTGGATCTGAATGGCGTTTTCTCGTTCCCCCCGTCCTTCATAGACGAGGCTTTTGGGGCGCTTGTTGATGACCGCGGGCTTGATTACGTTCGTGAACGCTTAATTTTGCAGCTTGAGGACAGCTCGGTTGCCTTGGAGGCCATCAACGAGGCAATGCTGGGACACGCCGCGTAACCCTCACAAGGTTGCCCAATGGCGCTCGATTGGCCGGCCCCAGCACTGGCAAGCTTGTGGTGGGATACCGCGTGGAATTTTGCTGTGAAGTGGCAGGCTTCGCTAATCGCACTGGCGGCGTGTTCAATCGCACTCACAAGCGCAGCAATTTCCATTGCTGCTTTTGTTCGATCCGGCCGGAAAGATTTTCGAGGGCTCCTCCGAGACCGTATCTTTGAGAAAATCGCGAAATTGCGGGAAGATGCGGAGGAAATTTCAGTGCAGGTGCAGCAAAATCTTACCGGCGAAACCGCCCCTTTGACACTCGCGGAATCGCATCGGAAAATTTCCGTTTCGGTCAAACAACTCGAGATTCGCGTTGCTGAATTGCGCACATGCTTGCCGTGCAAGAAGGCGGAAATCTTCGAAGCCTATACCGCTTGGAAGAACGTGCTTATGGGGGAAGGTTACCCAGTCCTTAAAAAAACTGCGGTGTTTAAGGTGGGCGAGTCCCGTCTCGCCAATAATCATGTGGCCCAAACTGTTTTTGTCGTCTTTCTTTCAGAGATTGAGGATGGGTGCATTCGCGAAAAATTTGCGTTTTGGGAGGGGTGACTCAATCGCGGACGCGAGATCGCCAGCCTGAGTGGTTACCGGCTTTTTACTAGCCGCGACAAGCGCAACGCTCGCATTTCTCGCTTCCGCACATTTGGCGGCTCCGGCGCAGCCGGTGAGTCGGCGGCTGAAGCGCGCCGCTCCCTTGGGTGCCGGCTAACCAGCCTGCCCCCGCGCGGGGCTGCGCGTGAGGAAGCGCTGGAGGAGGATGAACGCGAGCAGCAGCGTGCCGATGGCGATGCGCAGCCACCAGGAGTTGAGTCGGCCGTCGAAGATGAGCGCGGACTGGATGGTGCCGAAGATGAGCACGCCGAGCAGGGTGCCGGCGAGGTAGCCGACGCCGCCGGTGAGCAGGGTGCCGCCGATAACCACGGCGGCGATGGCGTCGAGCTCGAGGCCCACGCCCATCGCGGGGTTGCCGGAACCGGTGTAAAGCGTGGCCGCCACGCCGGCGAGCGCGGAGCAGAAGCCGCTCACGGCATAGACGGCGGGCCGGGTGCGGGCGACGGGCAGGCCCATCAACCGCGCGGAATCGGCGCTGCCGCCGAGCGCGTAGATGTTGCGCCCGAAGACGGTGAGGTGTGCGACAAACAGGCCGAGGATGAAGAGCGCGAGGAAGAGCATCGCGGCGGAGGAAAGCGCGGCCTTTCCGCCGAGCGGCAGGCTGAACTCCTGCGCCGCGGTGTAGAAACCGTGGCGGATGCCGGCCGACTCCATGCTCACGACAAAGGCCAGGCCGCGGGCGAGGAACATGCCGCCGAGCGTGACGAGAAACGCGGGCAGCTCATAGCGCTGGATGAGCCACCCTTGCAGCCAGCCAAACCCGGTGCCGAGCACGAGCGCGACGGCGATGGCGGCCAGCGGGTGCCAGTGGTGCCGGCCCACGAGCGTGGCGATGACGACGGTGGTGCAGGCGACGACCGAGCCGACGCTGAGATCAATGCCGCCGGAGAGAATCACGAAGGTCATGCCGATGGCGACGACGCCGAGCACGGCGTTGTCGGAGAAAAGATTCGCGATGACGCGCGCGGAGCCGAAGCCCTCATACATGCA
>JAYUIF010000322.1:0-3240 GCA_043766295.1 Spartobacteria bacterium
CACACGGCCCGCGCTTCATCAAGCAGCGAGGTCACTTCACCTTTTCGTAAAAGCGCAGTGCCTCGATTTTGCTCCCAAATTCCCGCAGCGGATACAGCCCTTTCTCCGCGCCGGGGCCGGGATCGCGCGTGAGATAATCGAAGCCCTCCTTGCCCGCGATGACGACGAAATGCGTGATGCCCTCCTTCGTGCGCAGCCGCACAATCACCGGGTTGCCGCGATCAATCTGTTCATCCATGAGCCGGTAGCTCGGCAAATCTTCATACGCTTTGCGCGCGACATTGCCCGTCACTTCCGCCGCCTTTTCCCACACGAGCCAGCCGTTGCCCACGTAGCCCTCGTTTTCGGTGAGCGCCTTGTTCAAGCGGCCCGGATCTGTATCGCAGCCGTAGCTCGCGAGCACCATCGCCGCGCTCGCCACGGCGCAACCCTCAGCGCCGAGCGTCGCGGGTGTCGCGCCCAGTATGTCGTTGCGCCAGCGGTCGTCGGCTTGGCGGAAAATGGGCACGTTCAGTTCGAGTCGCGTTCGTGCGTAGATTCCGCCGCTCGGTTCGAGCGTGCCTTTGCGTCCCCATTCCTCCTCGCGCTCTTTCGCCCGCTGCCATTGGTGGACGAGGCTCCCCACGATGGTGAGTAGGATGACTCCAAACGTGATCCAAAGTGTGCGGCGTGAATTCGGGCGCGGAAGCGCGAGCGGGTCTGGCGACATTCCATCGCACATGACACGGACGCGGAAACATGACGAGCACGCAGATGTGCGTGCTCGTCAAAATATTCAGCCTCAGCCGGAACGATTCAGTTGGAAATTGCGAATGATGTGCGCGGGGTAGCACACGCGCCCTCGCGTGTTGTTGTCGGCGCCCTCGCCGACAATGAGCCGCGCAACTTGCAAACCCGCGACCCAAAGCCGGAACCTCTTCCCACCAAATGGTGCGCCCGCTAACGCCGCCTCGGCGAGGGCGCCGAGGACGCAACCTGCGAGGGCGCAGGTGCTACCCCGCACACACACAGTTCGCATCCTCTCACAAACTTCCAACTGCATCGTTCCGCCTCCGATATATTTTGTGAACCGCCCTTACTTCTGCGCGATTTTTGCGAGCGTGTCGGCACCTTCTTCGGCTTGGTCTATCGCGTCTTCGAGGTCGGCGAGGCAGCGATTGAACTCGTGGCGCGGGCCGGACAGGCGGGTTTTGATTGCCTCTTCATCCAGTTGTTCGAGACGACTGGTGAGGTATTCGTGCTGTTCGGTGAGTGCGGCCACGCGGGTGCGGAAATAGAGCGGCGCAGCGCCGGGCGTCCGCGCTTTTAGCACGGCGATTTCCCGTTCGAGTCCTGCGAGCGTTGCTCCTGCTCCTTCGTGATAGACGGCTTTGTCTTCGCTGAAAAACGCCTTGGTCTTGCTCCATGCGGCGCGCGTGGATTTGCCGACGTGTCGGGCGGTGTCCTTGATGGCCAACTTCGTGTCGTGCGCGGCGTCCTTGGTTTTATCCACGACGGTATCAATGGCGTCGCGGGTTTTTTCGGGAATGGTTCGGTCGTCCGCTTGAATGATGACAGCGGCGGTGGCGAGCAGTGCGGTGATGAGCGTGGTAGTAAGGATATTTTTCATGGCTGATTTGGTTTTCATCCATGGAATCGCAGCGCGACCATCGGCTGCGTGTATTTATTTCCGCACACTCGCGCTGCGCTCACATTCCGGGTGAAAGATCCTTTACGATCTGGATGTATTCCTTGAGCGGTTTGGAGGGATTGTCTGCGCGCCATGCGATGGTTGCTTCGCGGCGGAGCGGGGGAGTGAGCGGGCGCAAGACCACGCCGTCGTGCGGGAGTCTGGTGATTTGCTCGGGGAGCAGCGACACGCCGAGTCCGTCGGCGATGAAGCGGAGCGCGAGCGGCTCCGCTTCCGCCTCCTGCAATATTTTTGCGGAGAAGCCTGCGCTATGGCAGACTTCCATCAGCCATGCTCGCGTGCCGGGATGGGTCTTGGGGGAATTGGTGATGAAGAACTCCGACGCGAGGTCGGAGAGTTTGATCTTCGCCTTTTTCGCAAGTGGATGACGGGCCGGGAGGGCGACAAGCATCGTGGTGTGCGCGAAACAATCGGAAAGTAAATCGCTCCCTGAAAGCGCGGGGCGCAGGTCAATGAAACCGAGATCGATCTTGTGGCTGGCGAGCGCTTCAAATTGCTCGGCGCTCGTCATGTCGAAAAGATTCAGCGCAACGCGCGGGTAGAGTTTCCGGAAGGCACCGAGGGTCGCGGGCAGCAGGCCGTAGTGGATATTGGCGATGTAGCCGATATTGAGATGCGCGCTTTCGCCGTGGCTCATTCGCTGGGTTGTGGCGACGATTTCGTCGCTCATCGTGAGGAGCTTCTTGGACTCGAAAAGGAAGAAGCGTCCAGCATCGGTGAGTGCCACGCGGTTGTTCGAGCGGTCGAGCAGACGCACTGAGATTTCGTCTTCGAGATTCTTCACCTGCCGCGTGAGCGACGGCTGGGCGAGACGAAGTTTTTCTGCGGCTTTGGTGAAGCTCAATGCTTCTGCGACCGCGACGAAATATCGAAGGTGGCGAAGTTCCATGTGCGTGAGCTTTGCACATGGAATAGCCAATAGCTATCAGCATTGTGTGAAATTGCGCGGGCATTTCCAGTGTGAGCGCGGTGGTGCGAGGTGCGGCCATAGCTCGCGAGCATTAGCCGCCCGCCGAGGAGGTATTGGATGGAATCGTCGGGCGCACCCACTCTTTGCATTCGCAGTAATTCACCGAAACCCACATGAACCACATCGCCAACCAAAACCCAGAGAGCACCATGATGGGCCAGCCTACATCCATCGTGGCGACCTATCCCACCCACGCGGCTGCCGAGGCGGCCGTTCATGAATTGAAACAATCCGGCTTTGACTTGCGGAAACTTTCCATCGTCGGACGCGACTACCACACGGAAGAGAGAGCGCTTGGCTATTACAATGTGGGCGATCGGATGAAGGCGTATGGAAAAGCGGGCGCGTTCTGGGGCGCGCTGTGGGGCACGTTATTTGGCTCGGCGTATTTTTGGATTCCCGGTCTCGGGCCGCTGCTGGTGGCGGGGCCGTTGGTGAAAATGATCGTCGGCGCGCTGGAAGGCGCAGCACTGGCCGGCGGGCTGGGTGTGATGGTGGGCGCTCTTTCCAGCATCGGCATCCCGAAGGACAGCATCCTGCGCTACGAGACGGCGCTGAGGGCCGACAAGTTTTTGCTCAT
>JAYUIF010000323.1:0-18700 GCA_043766295.1 Spartobacteria bacterium
CAGTTGCAGCACCTTTGGCTCCTGCCATGTGACGACAAAATCGCGATCCGGCACGGCAGCGCGGCCCGAGAGTTCCACGGCAAATTGCCCCTCGATTTCCCGCACAAATATCGGGTGACTCGGTGAGGATGCCGACCCCGACTCCACGTCGGATGCGGACAGCCGACCCTTGATGCAAAGGTAAGCCGCATCGGGATGCAGTGCGTCAATGCGCGGCGGGGTGATGCGTGAAGCATCGGGCACTTGATCGGTATCATCCGCAGTCCCGCGTCCTGACAGTGCGCGCAAGAGCGGCTTGCCGGGGATGTAACGGACACCGGGGCAAGTCGGCACCATGAGACGCAGCCCATTCCCTGAACGGTCGAGCACCTGGAACCACGCAAAGCATACAACGATCACATCACCCGGTTGCACATTGCCGAGCGAGAGTGTGAACAAATTTTCGCGCTCGGTTTCCACCAGTGCGGTGCGTCGGCCTGCGGCTTTCTGCGTCCGGTAAATCTCCCGCGCTGCTTCTTTCTCCTCCACTTTCGCCCGGATAATCCTGCCATTGATATGCACTTCGCAGCGATACACCGCAGCACCCGCCGGGAGCGGAAACGTGTAGGCGCAGTCCAGCGGCCTGTCCGCATTTTGATGGTAGATTTGATCGAGCTGCACACTGGCGATGTCGCCGGTGACGTGAAACTGGCATTCGACGCCCTTGAGCGGGAGCGCCACGCGGGTTTGCTCCAGCCATGCGACAAGGCCGAAGTCGGATTGATGGGCGGGTTGTGTGCGTTGTGTTTTCATCTGTGTTTGGTGTTATGTGGTTTTTGTCCGGGACTCCCTGCCGTCAGCGCCAGCAGCACCGCCTCACGCTGGTCAGGCGTGAGCGGAGTTCCGCGGCGTGAGACAAGCAAGTAGTCCTCACTAATAGGGATGGTGCGCCATATCTCGTCCTCCACCGGCATGGTCACACGCACCGATGCCCGCATCCGCTTGGCTTCATCGAGCCCCTTGCGGCGGACCTCGCGCAATTCCTCCAGCGAACGCCCGTAAAGCAGCTCACGGATGCGGCGCAACGGGAGTCCCTGAGCCTGCAAGAGCCGGATGGCGATGACTTGGAGAAGATGCTTTTCGCCGTAGCTACCGCCTTCGGGCGCATCGAGCAGACCGAGCGTCCGGTAATAGCGAATACTGCGCTCCGAAACGCTGTCGCCGGCCTGACCGCTCACCGGAGAAACTCCATGCCTGTCGCACCATTCATTGACCTTTTCCGAGAGCGCTTCGATGGAAAACAATTGAGACATGTCGCATGGATACAGTGCGACAGTGTTGCTGTCAATTTCTGATTTGATCCGATTGCGGTCGGGCGTCGAATCGGGCGAGGTGGCATGGGAGAGGATCAAGCAGGCACGCTCGCACCACTATCATGTCGGAAGATGGGTTCTCGGCAGGCGGATGCAGTTCGTGAAGGACTTCATGGCGGAGTTGCACGACTGGATGGGGGACACGCGCGGGCAGATCACGCACGACCGCGTGCGCTTGACGGTCGGCGTGGGCTTCTGCGCCTACAAGGTCGTCGCAAAATTGGCTGGGCGTTTATCAGGACGCGCAGGCGGGGGAGGTAAAGGAGATTTTCGATGGGGCGTTATTTGCCGAGTGGGGTGCTGATTTGGGCGTCGGCGGGCGGGGTGTAGTCGAATCTGGTGTCGCTTTGTTTGGTGGCGCGGACGTTGCGGAAGGTGGTGAGGATGCGGTCGCCTTTGGGGAGGGTGGAGTCGGTTTTTTGCACGGTGCCGTCGGCGTCGAGCCAGACGGTGAGGGCGGTGAGGGCGTGTTTGAGGCTGCTGGTTTTTGGGGTGAGTGTGATGCGGGTGGCGGGGCCGTCTTTGGCGGCGAGGATGCGGAAGTATTTTTCGACGTCGGTGAAATTGAGGCCGGCGGTGAGTGCGGCGAGTGTGTCGTCGAAGCTCTGGCGCTGGCCGAGTGTGTAGTGTTCGGCTTGTTTGAAATTGGGGTAGTAGATCCAGAGTTCGCTGCCGTTGCAGATGGTGAGGCTGGGGGAGTTGCCTTTGAGTTCGCGGCGGAATTTGTTGGGGGTTTGAAAGGCGATGGTGCCGGTGCTGGTGATGGGTTTGTTGAGGAGGTGGGTGGTTTTTTCCTCGGTGAAGTCGGCGGCGAGTGCGGGGTTTTTTGCGCGGTGTTGCTGGAGTTTGGCGAGGAGGTTTTTTTGTTCGTCGGCGCTCAGGTCTTGTGCGTGCAGGAGGGGTGCGAGTGCGAGTGCGAGTGCGATTTTAATGAGTGAAGACGGGGACATAGTTGAACCATTGTTCGGGGTGCTGGCGGATGAGGTCGGCGAAAAGATCGGCGATGCGCTGGACGTTGGGGGCGAGTGTTTGGCGGAGGTCGCCACGGGTTTGCTCGATGGGGGGATAGGCCATGGCGTGGTAGAAATTGTCGGGCTGGCGGAGGACGAATGCGGGGACGATGCTGGCGCCGGTGTGGTGGGCGAGGGTGGCGGCGGCGGTGCTGAATTGTGTCGCGTGGCCGAATTGGCGGACGGGCATTCCGGTGCCGGAGTAGGGGCGATCTACGAGCATGGCGAGGACGCCGTTGTTGCGAAGGGTGCGGAGCATTTCGACGAATGCGAAGTCGTGTCCGGGGCCGACGGCGATGGTCTTGATGCCGAGGCGATGGCGGGTGGCTTCGCGCCAGCGCATGAGTTCATCGGTGGGCTCGGGGAGTGTGACGACGGTGATGGGGACGCCGTCGAGGGCGAGTAGAAGTCCGCCGAGTTCCCAATGGCCGAGGTGACCGGTGATGAGGATGGTTCCTTTGCCTCGTGCGCGGGAGGCTTCGAGGTGTTCGAGGCCGTCCCATTTGCTGACGAGTTCGCGGGCGCGGGCGGTGTGGTTGATGGCGCAGATGAAGTAGTCGCCGAGCATCCGTGCGAAGCTGCGGACGTTATCGAGGACGAGTTGCTTGAGTTCGGGCCCGGTGCGACCTGTGGCGATGCCGAGGTTTTCGCCCATCACGCGGCGAAGCTCCTCGCTGCGCCACACGCTCCATGTGCCGACGGCGCTGGCGATCCGCTGCGCGATGGGGCGCGGGATCAGTTGGCCGAGGACGTAGCCGAATTTAAAAACGCTGGCGTTGTAGAGTGGATAGCGCATCGCTCGCGGCTACTTAGTGTGGGCGCGGGCGGTTGTGTCCACGAAATTGAAATGGCGTCCTGGCACTCTCCGCGCACTATTTTTTCAGCGCGTGATCCGCAGGCTTCAGGCCTTTGGTGAAGCCGTTGTTGCCATACATATGCGTCTTGTATTCGCCGACCAAGCTCACGTCCGCCTTCTGCGGCACTTCGAGTCCGGTGAATGAATACACGGCGTTCACGACGAGACGGCGCAGGTCTTCGTTTTCCAAATCCGTCGCTGCGCCCATCGTGGTGCAAAGGATTTTATTCGTCTTGCCGACTTCATTTTTGTGCATCCGGGTCCAGACGATTGGTTGCATGGGCTCGTTCTTTTTTCCGACAACGGGCGCGTCTGTTGGCTTCATGCCCGCCAGCACTTGGCCGCGAACGAGAACCTTGGAATCTGCGAGCGGATTGGCGGTATAGACATCGGTCGTGCCGAAGATGTCTTTCACGCCGCGAAGGATCGCATCGGCCTTGGATGCATCCTCAATGACTCCGCGTGTGGCCTCGGATTTGTGTCCGCCGTGATGGGCAACCCACGTCTCTCCCAAGACCTGTCGTCCGAAACCGCCAGCCCATTCTTTGTTGTTCCAATTCCACTTCTCGTAGGGGCTGCCCATCGGGATTCCACTAAATGCGTGCGTGCTCGTGCGCAGCCCGATGAGCGGTTTGCCCGCCGCGTAATAATCTGCGAAATGCTTTAGCTGATCATCGGGCCACTTGCGGAAGCGCAGTGAGGTGATCACGCAATCCGCGCTGTCGAGCGCCTCCATGCCGGGTTCGTTGTCCGCTGTGTTCGGGTCAATTTCTCCGGTCGTTTTGTTGATGGAAAACAGCACCGTGCATTTGAACCCATGCCGCTGTGAAAGAATCTTTCCCAACTGCGGCAGCGCCTCCTCCGAGCGGTATTCTTCATCGCCCGCGAGCAGGACGACATGCTTGCCTTTGCCCGGCCCATTGTCCCCCGGATAGGTCACCCATTGGTCTTGGGCGAAGGTGAAAGTCGAAAGGATGGTGACGGCGGCGAGAGAGGCGATGAGCTTCATGCTGCGATGCAAACAGTGCATCGCGCGGGGAGACAAGCAAAGATGTGGCGTGGTTTTCTCAGCCATCGCCCGCCGTCTGCGCAGCGATTGCAAAAAAGGCGAGTGCCAGCGTGACTAGCAAGTGCTCTTGTGATGGATTGTAACAAGCATGAATCCAATCCAGCAAAGTTGTCTCGATGTGACGCGCCGCCATTTCCTCGGTGAGTGCGGCGTCGGGCTTGGAAAAATCGCACTCGCCTCGCTGCTCACCGGCACCATCGCGCAGGGAGCCACGGCGGGCAGCGCACTGTTGCCGAGGCAGCCGCATTTTCCCGGCAAGGCGAAGCGCGTGATCCATCTCTTCATGGCGGGCGCACCTTCGCAGCTCGACCTTTTCGACTACAAACCGGAGCTGACAAAGCTGGAGGGAAAGCCGCTCCCGCCCTCGGTGATTGCCGGTCAGCGTTACGCATTCATCCGCCCCGATGCAGCGGTGATGGGGCCGAGATTTAAATTCGCAAAGCACGGGCAGAGCGGAACGGAATTGAGCGAGGTGCTGCCGCATCTGGCGAAGATCGTGGACGACATTTGTTTGGTGAAGACGGTGAAAACCGATCAGTTCAACCACGCACCCGCGCAGATTTTTTTCAACACGGGCTTCCAGCAACCGGGGCGCCCCAGCCTCGGATCGTGGGTGCTCTACGGACTTGGCGCGGAGACGCAGGAGTTGCCGTCGTTTGTGGTGATGAGCACGGGCAGCGGTGTCAGCGGCGGCGCTGCGAATTGGTCGAGTGGCTTCCTGCCGACGCTCTACACGGGCACGCGTTTTCGTAATCAAGGCGATCCGATTTTAAACGTGAGCAGCCCGGACGGAATGGACTCGCGGCTCCAGCGCGACACGCTCGATCTTGTGCGCACGCTGAATGAGCGCCAGCTCCGCGAAGTGGGCGATCCGGAAATCGCGACGCGCATCGCGAACTATGAAATGGCGTTCAAGCTCCAGACGAGCGCGCCGGAGTTGATGGACTTGAAAAGCGAGAGCAAGGAAACGCTCGAACTCTACGGCTGCGATCCAGACAAACCGTCCTTCGCCCGCGCCTGTTTGCTCGCGCGTCGGATGATCGAGCGCGGCGTGCGCTTCGTGAACATCTACCACGAAGGATGGGACGCGCACTCGGATGTGAGCGGCAACTCGAAAACCAACTGCGGCAAGACCGATCAGGCGAGCGCAGCACTCGTGACGGATTTAAAACAGCGCGGATTGCTCGACGATACACTGGTGATTTGGGGCGGCGAATTTGGACGCACACCGATGGTGGAGACGAACCCTTCGCTCGGTCGTGCGCTCGGTCGTGATCATCATCCGCAAGCATATACGATGTGGCTCGCGGGCGGCGGCATTCAGCGCGGGCTGACGTATGGCATGACGGACGACATGGGCTTCAACGCCGTTGAAAATCCCGTTCATGTCCACGACATGCAGGCGACGATTTTACACTGCCTCGGCTTTGATCACGAGCGGCTCACCTATCGCTATGCGGGCCGCGATTTCCGACTCACGGATGTGCATGGAAAAGTGGTGAAGGGCATCCTCGCTTAAGGCGACGCCCGCTACACGAGGATGTCTTTGATGACCGTGCCGCTCACATCGGTGAGGCGGAAATCGCGCCCTGCGTAGTTGAACGTCAGCTTTTCGTGATTGAGCCCGAGCATCGCGAGGATCGTCGCGTGCAGGTCGTGGATTTGCACTTTATTGGTCACAGCTTCGTAGCCGTATTCGTCCGTCTCGCCGTAGCTCATGCCGCCCTCCGCACCACCGCCAGCCATCCAAAGCGTGAAGCCCTTGTTGTTGTGGTCGCGTCCGTCGCCACCTTGCGCGTGTGGCGTGCGGCCAAACTCGCCGCCCCACACGACGAGTGTGTCTTTCAACATGCCGCGTTGTTTCAAATCCGTGAGCAGCCCGGCGATGGGCGTGTCCACCTCGCGGGCGTTGCGTTCGATGGCGGTGGTGAGGTTGAAATGCTGATCCCAATTTCCGTGCGTGACCTCCACGAAACGAACGCCGGACTCCACGAGCTTGCGGGCGAGAAGGCATTTCCGGCCCATGTCATCGCTGGCGCCACCGATGCCGTAGAGTTTCTTTGTCGCCTCGGTTTCCTTGGTGAGATCCATCACGGCTGGCATCTGACTTTGCATCTTAAAGGCGAGTTCGTAGCTCTCGATGACACCTTCGATTTCCGGATTGTATTTGTCGCGACGGAGCGCTTCGCGGTTCAGTGTTTGGATGAGTTCCAACTCGGCGCGCTGCGCTGTGGGGCTGAGTTTTCCTTCGATATTTCGCACTTGCGCGTTGGCGATGCTCCGATTTTCCGAGCCGATGCGCGTGGCCTGATAGATCGCGGGGAGAAATGCGCTGCCGTAATTCTGCGCGCCGCCAAAACTTGAAGGAGGCGAGATCGTGACAAAGCCCGGCAGGTTTTCGTTCGCGGTGCCGAGGCCGTAGAGCGTCCACGCACCGAGCGATGGACGCACGAATTGCGAGTTGCCCGTGTGCAGTTTTACCATCGCCTGCGGGTGCGCCGGCACGTCCGTTTGCATCGAGCGCACGAGACACATCTCGTCTGCGTGTTCCGCGACGCTGGGGAAGAGATCGGAAATCCACAGTCCGCTTTTCCCGCGCTGTTGGAATTTCCATTTCGATCCGAGCAGCTTGGTGCCGGGTCGCTTGCCGGGCTTGTCGTTGTCGGCGGTAAGTTTCGGTTTGTAGTCGAACGTATCCACGTGCGATGGCCCGCCTCGCATACACAGAAAGATCACGCGTTTCGCCCGTGCTGGAAAGTGGGTCGCCTTGGGCGCGAGTGGCGCTTCCACCGCGAGGGCTTTGCCCGCAGCGAGTCCCGAGAATGCCAGCCAGCCAAAGCCGCAGGAGAGTGTTTGCAGCACGTCGCGGCGCGTGACGAGTGGGGTGATGTGGCCGCAGGAGTTGGTATTCATGGCGTTGAGATTTTAAAACCGCTCTGACCGCGCGTGTTGCTGATGCTGGGGGATAAAACACACGCGTCGGGCGAAGGTTTCAAATGGGAATGGAGTTTTACGTAGTGACAAACATGAAAAGAACGAGGGCGTGTTGTTTCCAACACGCCCTCGACTAAACGGAATGTATATTACGCGTTACGCTATTTTTTTGACGTGCTTCGAGACGAGTGCGGTCATCTCAAACATGGAGACCTGCTTCTTGCCGTTGAAGATCGGTGACAGCGCGGCATCCGCGTTGATCATCGTGCGCTTCTTGGCGTCCTGCAGTTTGTTCTTCTTGATGTAATCCCACAGTTTTTTTGTGAGTGGGCCTCGTGCGAGCGGCGCGGAACCGACGATGACGGCGAGCTGTGCGTCCGGCTGGACGGGCTTCATCAACGCAGGATTTACCTTACGCTTTGCAGCGGGTTTTTTTGCAGCGGATTTCTTCGCGGCGGGTTTTTTCGTGGCGGGTTTTTTTGCTTTGGATTTTTTGGGTATAGGCATAGCGATTTGGCTTCTACCTCGCTGGGCGATGGGTGTCGAATCTTTAGAGAGCTTTTTTCGAGATTTTTTTAGGGGTAAAAATCGGCAGAAAACCCATTGTGCGGCGAAGTGATCGCTACAGTTTTTCCATCCGCCACTGCACGATTTTCATCGCTCCATTTTCGCGGTGAAAATTGACGCTGAGTTTTGCCTTCGGGCGCTTTTTGCACTCTACACTATAGACGAGCATTCCGAAGTCTGGATCCGCCGCCGTCTCCGCGTTGTTCAACGTCTTGGAAAGCACCTCGCCGAATTCCTGATGATAGACACCGACGATGAGATTTTGAAAAACACGCGCGTCCATCGGCGGCACGGCTTGCTTGGAAAAGTGACTCGCGAATCGAACGGCGTTCTTCGCATGATATTCAGTAAGCGCACTGGCGAGCACTGCCTCCATGTCGTGGGTCGCAGATGGCGTTACGGTGTTCGCTTGTGCCTGGGTGGCTGCCGCCGGTTGCGCCGGTTTTTCACTGCGCGGCCAGAAGACAAAGACGACGAGCACGATGTTTGCAGCGGCGATCCAGTAGAAGATTTCCGCCGTTTTACGTGCCAGTTTTTTTGCCTCGGGTGTGTTGGGCTGAATGTCGGACATCGCGTGCGGTGTAGTCATTTATAGTGAGGCGTAAAGTTCCGCGTAGCGCGGGGCGAGCACGTTCCAATCGTAAGTCGCGAATGCCCAATCAGCGAGCGACGCGCGTTGTGCTGGCGAGGGACGTGTTTGAAAAAATGCGGAGAGCGCAAAGCGGACGCTCTTAATGGCGGGCTCGCAGATGAAGCCACGTTGCGCGAGCGGCTCGGCCCACGGCGTTGCAGTCGTGGTGAGAACCGCAGTGCCGCACTGGCAGGCTTCGAGCACGGCGAGTCCGAAATTTTCCGAATGCGATGGCAGGCAAAATAAATCCGCGCTCTGTAAATACGCCCAGCGGTCTTCGCCCCAGACTGCGCCATGCCATTCGACTAGCGGAAGTCGCGCTGCGTTCTGCGTTGCGAAATCACGGCACTGCACGGCGTAGGCCGGTTGCTCCTCGGGGCCGACGATGACGAGGCGCGTGCGCTCGGGCAGTGAGAGTGTGGTGAGCGCGCCGAGCAGCAGATCGAGTCCCTTCTTTTCGTGAATGCGCGAGAGAAAAAGCAGCACCGTTTCGTCTTCGGCCCAGCCAAGCTTTGCACGAGCCGTGGCGTAGTTGGGTCGTGCGTCACCTGTCAGACCGAGTGGCAGCGCGGCGATTCGTGTTCGTGGAAAAAATCGCAGCAGCCGCTCCGCCTCAATTTTTGCCGTGGCGAGAATGCACGCGGCGCGGCGCGTCCATCGCTTTTCGATGAGGTGCCAGTATGGGAGTTTCTTCCAGCGTTTGTGCCGCCATGCCCACGGCTCCAGCATCCCGTGCGGGCTGACAATACACGGCACGCCGAGCGCGCGGTATTGGTTGGCCAGCGATGGAAAGTTTGGCTGCCACATGCCGTGAAAATGCGCCGCGTCTGCCACTCCTGCGACGGGGTTCACTGCGACCGTGTGACCGAGTTTCTCCATCGCGGTTTGCAGACTGCGGATCGCGGCATCGAGGCCGCCGGTCCTTTGCGCCGGTGGTGGTTCGTGGAAGTGCAGTTTCATTTTCGCGTCTCCTCGTAGAGCGATTCGTAGCGCGCGGCCATCGTGTCGAAAGAAAAGCATTTCTCTGCAAGCTGGCGTGCGTTTTTTCCGAGTTCGTCGAGACGCGCGGGAGCGGACAGAACGCCAGCCCATGCATCATCTTCGCCGATGGAAATAGAGTTCGTCGCATCGAGAAATGGCATTTCGGCCAAAAGATTCGGCGTGATTGCGCAGGGGATTCCGGCGCTGAGCGCTTCGAGAATCGCGAGTGGCAGTCCCTCGAATTCTGCTGTGTGAAGAAACACATCCGCAGCGAATAAAAATTCGGAGACGCTGCGTTGCCAGCCGACGCGCCGGACGTAGCCGAGTCGTGCAGCGCGCGCATCCCACTCTCTGGAAAGTGCGCCATCGCCTACCCACACGAAGCGCGTGTGTGGCAGCCGTGCGTGGATTCGTTCGGCGAGATCGAGAAATACAAAGGGACGTTTTTGCGGGACGAGTCGTCCAACGGCGACGATGAGCAATTCATTATGAGCGATGCCAAGCTCTGCGCGCTTCGCCGCACGCGCTGCTGGTTTCTTGCTGAGATCGTAGAGTTCGACGCCGTTTGCGACCGCATGGATTCGCTCATTGCTACCGAGAAAATTGCGTAGGTCGCGCGCACGTTCATTGAGCACGCAGACGAGCGGGCCACGATAGGCACGTAGCGCACGGTGCGCGATTCTGTCGCGCAGCCACGCGAGCGATGCTCTGAGATAGGCGGCAGTCTGGCTGAGGTGAATTGTGCAGAGACTCGGGCATTTCGAGAGCGTCGCTGCACGTAGGAGATCGAGGCCGTCTTCGAGGTTCTGTTTATTGACGTGGATGACATCGGGACGCAGCGCGCTCCACTCGCGTGCGATGCGCGCGGCGCCGCTGAAATTCAGAAAACTGGCGAGGCTGCGGGTGCGATGGTCATAGGTATTTGTGTATTCGGAGCGGATGATGGAACCAACTTCGGCAAAGCGCGCGGCGAGTTCGTCCATGCGCGGATGCGACGAGGCCCAGAGCGTGACTGCGTGGCCGCGCCGCACGAGCGCACGCGCGAGATAGAGGAGGTAAATTTCACCGCCGCCGCGCGAACCGCTGCTGCTGCTGACGAGGAGAATTTTCATTTACAGACGGACTTCAGAGCGTTGGCCCATCGCTCGGCTCCGTTGGCCGGATGCCACTCTGCGGCGAAGGCGAGGGAGCTGGCGGACATTTTCTCGCAGAGTGCGGGCGTGTCGGTGAAGCGGCGCATCGTTTCGCTGAGAGCGTTGGTATTCCCTGCGGAAAATAGAAAGCCATTTTCGTTTTCGCGGACGAGGTCGTGAGCCGCGCCGACTTGATCGCTGGCGATGATCGGCAAGCCTGCGCCGAGTGCTTGATTCACGACGACGCCCCAGCCGTCGTAGCGACTCGGCAGGACGAAGACATTCGCCTGCGCAAAAAATTTCGGCAGTGTATCGGGTGCATGAAAGCCTTCGTAGCGGATGCGCAAGCGCACGGTTTCCGGCAGCGTGGCGAGCATCTGGGGCAACTCGGCTTCGCGTCCGATGAGAAGGAGACGCGCGTTTTCCGGCAAGGTGGCAAAGGCCGCCAGCAATAGATCGAGACCTTTGCGCGCGATCATCTGCCCGCAGAAAAGAAACGTGATCGTGCCGGGCTTGCGCGCTGGACGTGGTGCGTCGAGAAAGGGCTGGAGTGCGCAGTGGTAGGGAATGTTGAAGACGGGCGTGTTGGGAAAACGCGCTGCGTAGTCGCGCTCGGCCCATGTGCCGATGGCTGCGATGCCGGACGCGCGATGGAGCGGCGCGGTGAGGATGTCGTGTTTGCGCGAACGCGGCCCGAGTTTTTCGCCCCAAAACATCCAGCGCGCTTTGCGGAGTTTTGCGCGCATGAGCCATTGGCCGGTGATGGACATGATCGTGTTGCAGACAATCACATCGTAGTCGCGAGGGCAGGGGAGCCGCCAATTCACATGGACGCGCGCATGAGCGAGGCGGAAATAAAAACCGGGGATGTAGCTCTCGTGCGCGGCGAGCGGGCGCTCGGGCCACGGCGAATCGGGTGCGCTTTTCTCCATGTAGAAAACACGCGGCTGCACATCGTCGCGCACAGCGAGTGCGGCGAAAAGATCGCGCTGATATGGCGAAGGGAGGACGCTGACGAATGCGACGCGGATGGGCTTGCTCACAAATTACGTGGGGCTGGGCGGGCGTTGTATTGGCGGAGGGCGAAATTGCGGACGCGGCGGCGGGCGGCGTGCGAGAACTTTGCGCGCTCCTTTTAGCAGGAAGTGCCCGGCGAGGATGCCGGCGGCGGGAGTCAGCAGCGCGGTGGTGAGTGCGAAGGTGGAGCGCATCGTGATGACGACAGCAAAAAAGCCGGACGAGTAAATGAGGATGCCCAGCTCGGAGTTTTGCGCGGACGCGAGACGGCTCCACCAGCCCGCCAACATTCCCAATACGATGCCTTGAATGAGCACGGCGATCAGCCCGCCGGACATATAGCCTTCGCCTACGAACGTGCATGAAATCGTGAGCCCTTTCATGTTGAAGAGACTTTGCTCCAGATTCACTGAAAGTCCCGCAGGCTTGCCGGGCCAGATTGCGCGCGGGATGGGGCGGACGATGGCGAGGTAGGGGATTTCTAAGCCGAGATATTTACCGCCATTTTGTTCGGGAAAAAAGCCGACGATTTTTGAAATCGAGAGGAGGTTGTCGTCCACGAATACGGACTGTGTCTGGCGGTTGGCGTAGGTTTTGTATTTGCCCTCCCACCAGTTCGTAAATCCAACGGTTCGCATCTCGAGCATGACCTTTGTCGAGAGCGCCAACGCCACCGCGCAGAGGGTGAAAACGAGCACGGTTTGCTTCCGCTTTTGCGCCGGGCACGCGAAGGCAAATGCGATCATGAAGGTGACGAGGTATGAACCGAAGAGACTGCGTGTGCCGCTTACAAAGCCGTAGAAAAGCACGAACGTGAAGCCGACGAACGCGAGCGCGAAGTTGAGGGGTGAATATCGTTCGCGCCGCGCAATCATCAGCCCCATGAGCGGCGGGATGAAATAGAGGAGCAGCGCGAGTTCGTTGAGCAGCGCCTTCCAATCGCCGAATTTTCCACGCCCCCACGGCTGGCTGAAGCGCGGCTTCATCATATCCTCGAACATCTTGGGGACGTTGAAACCCTCCGCGAGTAGCATGTGGAAAATGCCAAGGAAGAAAGAGGTCCAAAAGAGTGTGGTGATCCAGTTCGAGGGAACCTCGCGGGTCATGATTGTCTGGAACGGCTGCTTTCCTCGTGGCGCGAGATGCCGCCCGATCATGATGGCTGCAATGCCGAGGATCACGGCGTAGAGCGCCAGCTCGGTGAGATTGAGAAAGCGCATATCCCGGTCGAAATACGGCTGCTTAAAAAGGAACTCGTAAAGCGTGAGGTAGTAGAACGCGAGGATGCCGATGAGGTCTGCGCGGATGAGATTTTTCAACCCGCTGCGAAGCTCGAATGCGAAGCTGACAAGCAGTGTGAGACCGACTCCGACTGCGGCAAGATGGGCCATTTCGCTCGGCAATCTTACGGTCCCGCTGGACATGAAAAATGCGGTGATGATGAATCCGACGAGGCCGGTGAATGTGGCATCCATGCGCGGCCATGGATTGTAGGTTTCGGGATCCGTCTGCGTGACTGGATTGTTGTAGCGAGGGACAGGTTGATGCGCTGTAGGTGCAGCGCTTGCTGGTCTGTGTTGTCGGAAAAATTTCATCGGGCGGCCTGACTTTCTGCGATGAGTGTGCGCGCGCCGGGCGTCCATGTGAAGTGATCGCTTGTGCGGCGCGGGTGTTCGCACCACCACGCGAGTTCGGCGGCGAGTGCGTCGGCGCTGCCGGTGGGGAAAATGGAACCGTTGTCGCGATGGCGGATGCAGTCTTTACCGCCGGTGCTATCGCTCACGATGCACGGCAGTCCGCAATTCAGCGCCTGCGGGACGACGAGACCGAAACCTTCCTCCAGCGAAGGGAGGACGAGCACGCTGCTTGCGCGCATCCGTTCGGCGAGATGGGCTTGAGGGAGTGTTCCGTGGAAGTGCAAAGGCGTGGCTCCGCGATACGCGTCGAAGTCGCGCGTGACTTCGTGGGAACGCGAGCCGATGAAGTCCATCCGCCAGTCAGCGCGGTCGGCGAGCGTGAGTGCGTCGAGCAAGGATTTGAGTCCTTTGCGAAGGCAAAGCTGTCCGGCGAAGAGGATGCGAAACTCGCGCGGCGGCGCATCATTTTCACTGCGTGTGAAAACATTCGCGGTCGTATCCGCGCCGTAGGGGACGACCCACACGCGGTCACACGGGATGCCGAGATTCACGAGTTGATTGCGCACGACGGTGCTCGCGGCGCAGTGGTAATCGGCGAGCGCATACTCTTCGTCTTCGCGGGAAAAATACGCGTCGTCGTAGAAACATTCGTCTTCGAGGCGAAGGCCGACGCGCTCGTATTCGGAGCGCATGATGCGGACGAGATTTCGCACGGGGCCGGTGGCGTGATTAAGCACGGTGCGGATGCCGCGTTTCTTTGCGGCGCGGAAAGTGGCGAGCGCCTGGCCGGGCATCGCGTGGATGAAATCGCACGCCGCCAAGTTGCGCGCGACGGCGGCATCGAACCCACGATCCTGCCACACGAAAAGCGAGCGCGGTGCAGGGCGCAGCGATGCGGGCGCGTATTTGAGCAGGGCATAGACAATGTTCGTTCGCAGGCTGTGCGTGCGGATGTGCGGGCCGGAGTCGCCGAGTTTCCAAGCGGGGTAGCCGGAGTAAAAATGTCCCAGTTCACCTTCGGCGGCGACTGCGCGGGCGAGCGGCCACATGTGGCACGGGTTCGTTGCGGAAAATGAAATCTTCATTGCTGGAAATCGCGCGCCCATTTTTCTGCATCGTCGTGCGGCGCGCGGGCGAGGCGCATCCACGCGAGGTAGCGGCGCCATGCGATGGGCGTGCGTGCTTTCATACAAATGCCGAGGCCGCGCAGAAATTGCCACCACCATGCGGGCTCGCCGAGCATCCAGCCGCGACGGCACGCGTAAAAAAATTGTCGCAGCACGCGGAATGGCGCGACGGCGAGCAGCCACGGCAGCGGGCAGCGCAGCACGACGCTCCACAGTTCGTTACGCGCGTGGCGTTGGTGGTTGCGCTGTTCGCTGCGTTGGGCGGCGGTCCAATGATGGCGGATCGTGAGGCATGGCTCGAAGCGCACCTGCCATCCGGCGGCGCAGCAACGTAGCGCGAAATCCGGCTCTTCATACATATGAAAAAACGGGCCGAAGTAGTCGCCGAGGCTGACGAATATCGAACGGCGAATTGCAGCGCCGCTGTTTGCGTAGCTGGCGATGAAATGCGCGGAGCCGAATTCCGTCTGCGTGAGCGATGCGGGTCGCTCGTCCGTCTTCTGCGGAAACTCCGCCACTGCGAGGCGCGGGTTGTTTTCAAAAAGTGTGCGGATGCGCGCGATGGCGTCGGGCTCCAGCGGGTAACTGTCGTCATCGAGGCTCAGGAAAACGTCGGCGGTTGTCGCGCGGGCCATCGCGTTGCGCGAGGCGACGGAGCCGTGCGCTTTTGCGTGAATGATGAGCGTGGCGCGTGGGTATTCGGCGTGGACGAAGTCGGTGGTGTCGTCCGAACAACCGTCGGCGACGATAAGGATTTCATCGGGGGCAGGCTCGAGCGTTGCGAGTTGCGCGAGGGTGCGAGCAAGCTCTGCACGGCGATTGTGCGTGGTGATGCAGATGGCGACGCGCATGTGGGCTGAGGCGCGACGTTAAGCGAAGCGTGTGCCAGAGGGAAGCACGCACGCTTGTCGGTGGTGTCCTATTTTGAATTTAGAAGCCATGAAACCAGGAAAAGAAAGCCCCTGCGTCCCGTTCGCTACCGCTTCCGAATTTCTTTCATGGCTTCCTGGCTTCCAAATTGGGACGCTGCACGCTTGCTCTCTGCGTTATTCGTTCACGAAATTTACGTCGGGGCAGGTGACGCTGATGGCGGGAGGAAGGCTGGCGGCTTCGAGTTGGACGGTGAATGTGTGGCGACCGGGAGCGATGGTGATTTCCGGATTTGGATTACTGGCGATGGCGAGCGGCGCACCGTCGAGGAAGGCGCGCGTGATGCCGGCGAGGTGAAGCCGGGTTTTCACCTCCGCGTCGTTTGTGAATGTGGTCTGCGCGAGGAGGTCGCTGGTGTTGGGCAGCAGCGTGGTGAGAGTTTCTTTTGTCAGGCGACCGTCGGCGTAGGTGAGGGCTTTGATTCCGGGCTGCGTGATTTTTGCGACATCGCTGCCGATGAAAAGCGACCATGTGCGCGCGGTGCCGGGCTTGGTGGTATCGAAAGCGCCGGGGCGACCGAGCTGTGTGAGGAAGGAAAGTAGGTCGTTTTTTTCCTGATCCTTGAGCGAGTCGAGAAGGCCGGGAGGCATGAGGCTGCCTGCGCTTTCGCGTTTCGCGATGTTCGTTTTTACGAGGGCAGTTTCGATGCCGGGGCCGGGGCGGATGAATTGTTCGGTGGCGGTTTCGCGGGTGGGGATGCCGACGGTTTGTGTGCCGTCTTTCATGGTGAAAGCGAACGCGATGTAGCCTTCTTTTACCTTCGCTGTGGGGACAAGAACGCTCTCGACAATGTAGTCGAGCGGCGCGCTGGCTCCGAGGCTGGTGAAGTCCGGCCCAAACTTCCCGCCAGCTCCGCCGATGGAGTGGCAGGCGGTGCAGCCGATGCGATGGTAAATCACTTCGCCATCCGCAGGTTTTCCTTTCGTGGGAACGCTGGCGGTGAGCGCGCTGATGTCGGCCTTCACGTTGCGGGTGGTCGTTGCGCCGCTGAGCGGTGTGAGAGCGGCGATGAGTTTGTCGCCACCGCGTCCGCGTTCGCGTGCAGCGCGGATGCCGGCTGTGGCGACATGTTTTGCGATGTCGGTGTTGTTTGGCAGTCCGGCTGCGATGCGATCCGCACCGTCTTTGACGTTGAGGATACCGCGCCAGACTGTGAGTGCGGCGTCTTCGTTTGGTTGTGCGTTGAGGGCTTTGAGAATACTGCCGATGTTGAAATCGAGAGGCGCGAGTGCGACGACGGCGCGTCCTTGGATGGCGGGCGATTTTGCAGTGGCGAGCAATTTGCCGAGTGCGTCGCGTGCTGGCTCGTTGCCGATGTCGCGGAGTGCGTCGAATGCGCTGTCGGCGACTTCGGCGTTGCTGGTGAGCGGGATGAGTGCAGCGACGGCGGCGGGAAGTTTCCAAGCTCCTGCGAGGCGCGCGGCGGGCGCGGGTGCGGTGGCGAAAAGATCCACGATGGATTCGAGCGGAAGTGACGGGCGCGCATTGCGGAGTTTCGCTGCGCTGGCGAGTGCGTCGAGCGCGCGGATGCGGGCGGGGGCTTCAAGTTTATTTTCCATCACGGCACTCCAAAGTGTGTCGAGTTCGCGGGGCGTGCCGGCTTGTCCGATGAGTTCGATCCACGGGCCGCTGCCATCGCGCGGGATGCCGTTTTTTGCGATGGAGGTGGAGAGCGATTTGCTGACGAGATCCGCAGGAATGTTGGCGAGTCCCCACGCGAGTTGGCGCTGGCGGTCGGCGGTGTCGGCCTTCCATTCGCCGCTGGCGAGTGCGGCGATCCACACTTCGGCGAGGTCATTGATCGAGAGCCACGCAGCGTAGGTGTAAAAGGGATCGCCACCATCCGTGTTGATGGCTGCTTCGAGGATGAGTGCAGCATTTGCGGCGGTGGGGTTTTTGCAAAGTGCGCGCATGGCTTCGATGCGGACGCGAGGCGACGGGTCTTTGATGAGTGCGGCGGCTTCGGCGGGGTTGCGGCCTTTGGGAATCACGGGCACGGGAATCGGCGAGAAGCTGCCCCACGCGAGGGCGGCTTTGTCTTTTGGCGCGAGGCGCCAGATGCGACCGTGGACGTGGTCGCGGCGCGGGTCGCGGAAATCCACTTCGCCGTGGTTGATGATCGGGTTCGTCCAGTCGGCGATGTAGAGCGCGCCGTCGGGGCCGAGCTTCACATCAATCGGGCGAAAGCTGGCGTCGTTGGTGCGGATGAGGTCGGGCATGGCCTTGGTGACGTAGCCGGATTTCGGATTTGCACCTTCGCTGAGATCGGTGATGGAAAAGCGGACGACGCGATGCGCGCGGAAGTCGCAGGTGATGGCGTTGCCCTGCCAGTCGGCGGGGAAAAGCGGGGAGCGGATGAGTTCGAGGCTGGCGAATTTTGGATAGTTGCCGGGCGAGATGCTTTGGAGGATTTTCTTCGCGTTTTCGTAGGTGAAATACATCGCGCCTGGGATCGCCCACACGACGCCTTCGCCGCCCGCGCCATCGGTGAGAAAGGAATTGCCGTGTGCGTCGAATTGGTGGCCCCACGGATTGCAGCAGCCGCGGAACATGACCTCGACTTTTTCCGTGCGAGAGTCCCACGCGAGCACGCCAGCGCTGTTCAATCGCACGACGCCCCACGGCGTCTCGATGTGGCTGTGGATGTAAATGCTTTGGTTCATGTAGAGCCTGCCATCGGGGCCCCAGCGGAGGGTGTGGAGCGTGTGGTGCGTGTCCTCGGTGCCGAAGCCGGAGAGGACGGCGCGTCGTGTGTCCGCGCGATTGTCGCCGTTGGTGTCGGTGAGTTCAAAAAGATCGGTGGAAGCGGCGACGTAGGCGGTCTGGGATTTCGGCTTCGCACTTTTTCCGGCGGCTTGTTTTTCCAAAACGGGCGCGACGCTGGAGGCGATGAGGAGGTCGGTGGCGAAGGTGGTGGATTTGTCGGCTTTACCATCGTGATCGGTGTCTTCGAGGATCACGACTTTGTCGTCCGGGTGAGCGCCGGGGGCGATCATCGGATAGACGGGCGAGCAGGCGACCCACAGGCGGCCAGCGGTGTCCCAGTTCATGCCGACGGGCTTGGCGAGGAGCGGCGTCTCGGCCCAGAGCGTGAGTTCCATTCCGTCGGCGACGGTGAAATTTGGGAGAGGGAGCTTGGCGATTTCAGCGTCGGTTTTTGGAATTTCGGCGACCTTGGGTTTTTCTGAGGGGTTCTTTTTGATGCGATCAATTTCGACCTCCGCAGCTTCGATGAGTGGATCAAATTTCGGAATCTCGACGGCGTTTCTGCCTTGTTCTTCTTTGCGGAAACCGAAGATGTAAGTGTGGTTCGCCGGACGCCAGCGGTTGAAAAAGAGATCGTTCTTTTTCAGAATAGCTGCTCGGAGGGCGGCGTTCTTGTCCGGATTGGCGGGAGATTTCCATTCGAGTTGATCGCTGAAATCCGCGATCGCGAAACGCCGGTAGCCGCGTTCG
>JAYUIF010000324.1:0-3225 GCA_043766295.1 Spartobacteria bacterium
GTTCGACGCTCGGGCCGTTCGTGAAATTGCGCCGCGAACTGCCTGCGCTAACCGAGGGACGGATCGCGACGCTGTGGGTGGATAACAACGGCAGTACCGAGGATGACGGGATTTTTGCGTTTGCGCGCTACGTCGAAAAAGGCGGCGCAATCGACACGGTGCAGACGGTGATCGTGGTCTGCAATGCGAACGCGACAATGCAATCGAGAGCGGGCACGGCACAGCATTTGATGCCACTTGTCGTCGCGGGGCGTCCGCTGCTCGCCAAAGGACAGTCGCTGCGCATTATGAACCCGCTGACGCCGGTGCGACACGGAGATCGCGCGCTGACTCCGGCGTGGGTGGATGGAAAGCCAGAGGTGATTCTTTCAGCACCACCGCTGGGCTGCCAAATTTACAAGGTGGTGCCGTGACGATGAGCAAGGTCGTCATCGCGGGATGCGGATTCACGGGGCTGGCGACGGCGCGGCTTTTTGCGGGCGCGGGTTGGGAGGTGGTGGGCGTGACGCATTCGGTGGAGTCAGCGGTGGCGCTGGGCACGGAAAAATTTCGCGTCGTGGCGTGCGACATCACGGATCGCGCGGCGCTGGCGGCGTGCGGGGAATTGCGCGGGGCGGAGGCGGTGATTCACTGCGCGAGTTCGGGGCGCGGCGGAGTGGAGCAATACCGCGCGGTGTATCTCGATGGGGCGCGCGCATTGGGCGAGGTGCTCGCGCCGGGGCTGCTGGTTTTCACGAGCAGCACGTCGGTCTATGCGCAGACGGATGGCGCGTGGGTGACGGAGGAGAGCGCGGCGGAGCCGGATCGGGAAACGGGGCGCGTGTTGCGGGAAACGGAGGAGTGGGTCATCGCGCGGAATGGCTTGGTAACAAGGCTGGCGGGGATTTACGGGCCGGGGCGGTCGGTGCTGCTGCGGAAGTTTTTTGCGGGCGAGGCGGTGATTGAGGGCGACGGGGCGAAGTGGATCAACCAGGTGCATCGCGACGACATCGCATCGGCGCTCGTGCAGCTCGTGACGGCGCGAGCGCGCGGCGTTTTCAATGTGAGCGACGATGAGCCGCTGGCGCAGCGCGGGGTGTATGAATGGCTGGCGCGACGCTTCGCGCGGGCGATGCCGCCGACTGGCGAGATCGACCTGAACCGCAAGCGCGGGTGGACAAACAAGCGGGTGAGCAATGCGAAGCTGCGGGCGAGCGGGTGGACGGCGCGGTATCCGTCGTTCTTTGCGGCGGTGGACAATGATTCCGCTTTGCTCCGGGAGTTCGCCGGGTTGCTGTAGGGGAAGCTGGCAACTTCCCCTACAGCAACAGCACCGCCGTTATGAAAATCCACATCCTCCTCCCGCTCACGCTCGCCCTTTTTCTCCTCGCCGCATGGCCTGCGCGGGCGCTGGAGAAGTGGGTGTACTGCCCGACGAATCTGCTGGTGGACAAAAACGTGGATGAACTGGAGACGCTGTGGCGGCGGGCGGCGGCGGCGGGTTACACGAAGGTGCTACTGGCGGACTCGAAGTTTTCCAAGCTGGGAGACATGGACCCGCGGTATTTCAAAAATGTGGAGCGGGTGAAGAAGATCGCGGGGGAGTTGAAGATTGAGATTGTGCCGGCGCTTTTTTCTGTGGGCTACTCGAACGACCTTCTCTGGCACGATGTGAATCTGATCGAGGCGCAGCCGGTGAAGGGGCTGCCGATGACGGTGCGCGGCGGGGTGGCCGTGGTGGATGATCCGGTGGCTCCGGGGTTTCCGGCGGGCGGTTTCAGCGAGCCGAAAAAGTGGTCGTGGAAGGACGAGAATATGATCGCGGAAAACGGCACGCTGCGGGTGACGGATGGCGGCGACAAGAACGCGCGGATCGCGCTGAAGCTGAAGCTGGAGCCGTGGCGGCAGTATCATGTGTCGGTGCGGGTGAAGACGGCGGATTTTCACGGGCAGCCGGAGATCAAGGTGTTGGCGGAGAAGGCGGAGGGCGCGTCGCTGAACTGGAATTATCTCGGCGTGAAGCCGACGCAGGATTGGACGGTGCATCACGCGGTTTTTAACTCGCAGCAGTTCACGGATGTATCGCTTTATTTCGGCGTGTGGGGCGCGGGGAAGGGGACGCTGCAGTGGAGCGAGCCGAAGATCGAGGAGGTGGCGTTTGTGAATCTCGCGCGGCGGCCCGGTGCGCCGCTGGCGGTGACTACGGCGGACGGGAAGGCGCTTGTGGAGGGGCGCGATTTCGAGGCGTTGAGCGATCCGCTGCTCGGCGCAAAACCTTGGCACGGGGAATACGACACTTTCCACGAACCACCGCAGCTCAAGGTGAAGCTGCCGGAGGGGACGAAGCTGCTCGCGAGCTATTACCACGGGGCGACGGTGTACGATCATCAGGCGATGATTTGCGTGAGCGAGCCGAAGACCTACGCGCTGCTGCGCGAGCAGGCGGAGCGGATGCACAAGGCGTGGGGGGCGAAGGCTTACATGATGTCGCACGATGAGTGCCGGGTAATGAACTGGTGCGCGGCGTGCGCGGCGCGGCAGCTCACGCCGGGGCAACTCCTCGCGGATAACGTGAAGCGGTGCGCGGCGATCCTGCGCGAGGTGAATCCGGGCGGGCGCATCTATACGTGGAACGATATGTTTGACCCGAGTCACAACGCGGTGAAGGGGCCATACTATCTCGTGAACGGGCCGTTGACGGGCGCGTGGGAGGGGCTGGATCGCGGGGTGGCGATCATGCAGTGGAATTTCGACAAGCGCGCGGAGAGTCTGAAATGGTTTGCGGATCGCGGGGAGCCGCAGGTCATCGCGGGTTACTACGACAGCGACCCGGCCAAAATCGCGGAATGGCTGGCGGCGGCAAAGGCGGTGCCGGGGAGCGTGACGGGGGTGATGTACACGACTTGGGAACACAAATACGGCGACCTCGAGAAATTCAGCCAGCTCATCGACGCGGCGAAATAGCCGCCGGGGGAAATGATGTTTGACTTGCGCGCCGCCGCCGCCGAGAAAACGCGCGCAAGTTTCACCCCGAAACGGCAACCCAACCAAACACACTCAAATGCGCAAACCCCTCGCCACCTCCATCGCCCTGACGCTCGGCTGCATCGCCCTGCTGACTCCGGGTTCGAACCAAGCCGGCCAGCCGATCCTCGGCCCGACCGGGAAAGACACGAAAGACAAGATGGTCGCGCCCGAAGATCCGGTGCCCGGAGCCATCACCGTCGGCGGAAAATTTTCCGAGCA
>JAYUIF010000325.1:0-3221 GCA_043766295.1 Spartobacteria bacterium
GGCTTTGATTGTCCGATTGTCTATCATCGCGACAAAGGGGGCCTGGGCTAATGTTCCTAATCACCACCACCCAGCGATGCGGCTCGACATGGCTGACTCGGACATTAGCTCAAATGACCGGTTCGCTGGATATCTATCTGGATGGGCTGCAAATGGGCTTTAGTCTCGCCGAGCTGCGCGAGGCTGGTGCGGTGGATAAGCTCGCGAGCTTTTTGCGGGAGCGACCGGAAGTCTGTGTGTATAAATCCCACGATGTTCCTTCCGCGGATTTCGATGCCGTGTGCGCAGCCATGCCGGAGTTGCGAATCCTGACGATGCAACGCGATTTCAAGGACGTGGTGGTGAGCCGGTATTTCTATATGCGCCACCATTGGCCCACGGAACCGGCACTCGGGCCGCCGCCAAAATGGTTTGCGGAATACCTCTCGCAAATCGGCGACGCGCCGGATCAGGAGGCACTGCCGGTGCTGCTGGAGGCGAGGGTGCTCCGCGGTTGGGCGAGGGAGTGGGCCGCGTTTGAGGGGCCTTTCGATACCCCTCATGCGATCCGGCTGCGATACACCACCCTGCTCGATGGATCGGACCACGCCAAGCTGGAGGCATTCACCGGGCTGCCAGTGCAAACCATCAAGCCGTTCGCAGCCGAGCAACAGGATGAGACGCTGCAAACCGGCCGCGCCGGAAATGCGCGCTTCCATCGCAATGGTCGCGCCGGACAATGGCGGGATTGGTTTACTGGCGACCAAGGCAAGCAACTCGATGCGGTGGCTGCCGCAGCATTAGGTCCGTCCGTAACTAACGGATGCGGCTAACTCAGATGCACTCGGAAGTTGCACTAAGTAAGCCCGCTTTCCCGGCAACTTAGGATCGCGGAACGACGGAGGACTGTTAATTAAGGAAAGAGGGTATGACTCCACCGTTCCGACTCAGGGCTTCAGCCAGCCCATGCTGCCCATCCATTCACCGACGCGCACGAGCCACTCGGCCGTCGCCAGGCCGGACTTTCTCATGCCGAAGCCGTGACCGCCTTTCGCGTAAATGTGCAGTTCCGCGGGAAGGTTGAGCTTCTTGTATTCGAGGTAGAGCAAGGCGCTGCCGCTCGGGCTGGTCACGCCCTTGTCGTCGCCCGCGTGGACGAGGCACATGGGCGGGGACTTTTCGGTGACTTTGATCTCGGGCTTGAGGTGAAAGGTATCCTCCTTGGTGACGAGGTAGGCGGGATAGACGGGCACGGAGAAATTCGGCGTCGCATCCTCGACATCGAGCGCCGCGTCCGTCGTGTAAGTGCGGTCATTCGCGTGCAGCGTGGCCATCACCGCGAGGTGGCCGCCCGCGGAAAATCCGAGGATGCCCACGCGTTCGGGCTTCACGCCCCACTCCGCCGCGTGATGCCGCACGAGGCCGATCGCGCGCTGCACATCCTGCAGCGGTTCCTTGGAAGGATCCTCCTTCGAGCGGGCGGGCACGCGATATTTCAGCAGGATGCCGGTGACTCCGATCGAATTCAGATACTCGCACACCTGCGTGCCTTCATGTTCGATGGCGAGGATGCTGTAGCCGCCGCCCGGCGCGACGATCACCGCAGTGCCGTTCGGATTCGCCGGCTTGTAAATGGCGATGGTCGGTTCCGAAACATTCGTCACGCGCTTCACGTCGGCGTCGTTCTTCTTCGGGATTTCCTTTTCCGCCTCGATCTTGAATCCCACTGGCTCCTGCGCGCCATTCGGCCAGAGCTTGAGCGTGATGGGGTCGGCGGCGTGTGAGGAAAATGCGGTGAGCGTGATGGCGAGTGTCGTGAGGAGTTTCATGGAAGTGTGGGGAGCGAATCGGTGTGGTGGAGATAAAGCGCGGAGTCTGTCAAAACTTTGCGACGGCTCATCGTGAGATCACTTATCGAAAGGTCTTCCGGCCGATCAGTTTTTCGACTGCGTGGAGAAAGTCGTCGAACGTCTTCGTCTTCGTGGGTTCCGAATTGCGATTGGGTCTGCCGTTAGCATCGGGGTAACTGTTATTGCCTCGGCTCTTGATAGCGCGATCCCCGCAGGCGATGTCGAGCGACCACTGGGTGCCGTCATAGACGTGCTCATTCCGATAATCAGCGCGCCATTGCCATATCTTCAGCCCGTCGAGCGACTGCCTGAATTCGCGCCACTGCGCAATGCTCGGCGTGAGGGTCGAGCGTTTGGGATTGCGTCGCCCACTCTCGAAAACAGCGTAAGTGAGTTTTCCATCGTGCAATTCCAACTCATAAGAGGCACCAAAGAACCCGCCGATAACAACACTGAATTGCTTTGGGATCGGGGACGGTTCGTCAGCCGAAAACACCGTCGTGATTGCGGACAGCAGAACCACGAGGATACCGAAAAACGAAAGCCGGAAGCCGAGGACAAATTTGTTTTCAGTAGTGTCCTTCATGCGATGTGTTGTTGGTTGTACGGTTCGTCATTTCAGTCTGCCCGCTACCTTACGTCGGCGGCTGCCACTTGCCACGCCACCCGCCACTCGTCACTCCGTCTTCAGCCACCCCATCACCTTCATCCACTCGCCGCAGCGCGCGGGCCAGTCGTTGATCGGGTTGCCAGCCTTGCGCATTCCGAAGCCGTGTCCGCCCTTCGTCATGATGTGAATTTCCGCGGGAATGTTTAGCCGTTTGTATTCGAGCCAGAGCTTCGTGGCCTCGATGGGGTTCGTCTTATCGTCGTGCGCGACGACGAAGAACGCGGGCGGCGCATCGGCGGGCACGCTGAAGCCCGCGCGGAATTTCGTCTTGTCGTCTTTGTCGAGAAAGCCGCAGCCATAGACGAACACGATGAAGTCTGGCCCGCGCGCATCGTCGAGTTCCTGCTTCTGCGGATACGTGCGCTCGCCGCGATCCCATGCTGCGTGACCGGTGAGATTTCCGCCCGCGGAAAAGCCGAGCAGCCCGACGCGCTTTGGATCGAGCGACCACTCTGCCGCGTGATGCCGCACGATGCCGATGGCGCGCTGCGCATCCTGCACGGGCATGGTGAACGCCTCCTTTTCGTCGCGCGTCGGCGTGCGGTATTTCAGCAGCACGGCGGTGACGCCGAGCGTGTTCAGCCACTCGCAGACCTGCGTGCCTTCGCTCGCGTACGAGAGGAACATGTAGCCGCCTCCGGGCGCGACGACCACGCTCGCGCCGTTCGGTTTCTCCGGGCGGAAAATGGTGATCGTCGGGTCCGTCACATCGGAAACGTGCG
>JAYUIF010000326.1:0-7659 GCA_043766295.1 Spartobacteria bacterium
GCGCAGGTTGCGCTTCAGCTCCGCGCCGAGCGGGCCGTAGTCCCAGAAGCCGTTGATGCCGCCGTAGATTTCCGAGCTTTGGAAGATGAAGCCCTTGCGTTTGCACAGGCTTACGATTTTTTCCATCAACGGGATTTCTTTGGTCTGGCTCATAGTAGTTTGAAAAGGGCGCGGAAGATGGGCGGAGCGGGGGATGAGTGCAAGTGCAAGGGAAGTGGATTTTTTTAAAACTCGAAGTGATTGCGGACACTTGCGCTCGCCATTTGCACTGCATACCGTCCGCCCATGCCGCGCTACGATGCATATACCGCGCAGACGCCCAGCGTTTCGCCGACGAAAGGCTGGTTCATCTCCGCACTCGCGGGATCGCTGGTCGTTCACCTTGGTCTGTTTCTTTGGTTTTACGAAAAACGGATCGAGAATTTCGGCCCGACCGATCAGCCGATGGTGAAACACGAAACGCTGCAGCGCGTGAAGATTTACGAGGAGAAAAACAAAAAGCCCGATGATTTGAAGGCCACGCTGCCGGAGGTAAAGAAGCAGGCAAAAAAGGATCTCACGTTGCCTGCGGAGTTGCCGAGGCCCGATGAAATCAGCGTCGCCCCGCAGCACAAGTCGGTGGATACGGATAAGCTTTTTGCCAACGAAAAGCCGTCTATCGAGATGGCGAAACTGGAGACGACTTTGAAGACGAATCCCGACGAGCAACTGCCGAAGTTGCCGGACGATATGTTCACTGATCGCACCGGCCCGAAAGTGATCGCCCGCAAGGCATCGGACTACGGCGCGGATGGCGATGGCTACTCGAAGGCGCTGCAAGTCGCGGGGCAGGGTGTGGATCAAATCCTCGACGGTCTTGCGGCAGGTAAGGGCAACGCCCGCCGACTCTCGCTGCCGGGCAATCTTACTTTTGCCTACGACAGCTCCGATCTCAGCGCCGAGGGCCACGCCGAGATGGAGAAAATCGCCGAGGCATTCCGCAAATTTCTCGGTGCGGATTTAAAAAAAGCGACCTTCATCATCGAGGGTCACACCGATCCCACCGGCACCGCCGAATACAATCAGAAGCTCAGCGAGCTGCGTGCGGAATCCGTGCGCGAGTGGTTCATCGCCAAGCTCTCGCTGCCGCCGGAAAACGTGCAGACGAAGGGATACGGCTCCACGCGCCCCGCCGAGGGAGTGCCGCTGGAAGGAACCATCGAACAACTCCAAGGACACCGCCGCACCGAGATCATCGTGCGCCGCGCGAGGCCGCAATAATGGCCGCGCTTTTTCGCGCGAAACGGATTCCCTCTTTGCAACGTGCCACCCAATCCGGCATCGTTCGCCCCATGCCAAAAGCCGCTCATTTTGACTCCATCGAAAATGTCCTCCGCGATCTGCGCGCTGGGAAAATGGTCATCGTGACCGACGACGAAGGCCGCGAGAACGAAGGCGATCTCATCATGGCTGCGGAAAAAATCACGCCCAAGGCGGTTAATTTCATGGCCACGCACGCACGCGGACTCATCTGCGTGCCGCTTGCATCGGCGCGGGCGAATGCGCTCGGGCTCGAACGCATGGCGCGCGAAAACCGCGAGTCGCACAAAACCGATTTCACCGTCGCAGTGGACGCCGCACACGGCATCAGCACGGGCATCAGTGCCGCCGATCGCGCGCGCACCATCGCCGTGCTCGCCGATGCAAAATCGCAGCCCGACGATCTCGTGCAGCCCGGTCACGTTTTTCCGTTGCGTGCGAAAGATGGCGGCGTGCTGCGGCGTGCGGGACACACCGAGGCGGGCGTGGATTTGGCCCGGCTTGCGGGGCTGCAACCGGCGGCGGTCATTTGCGAAATCATGAACGCCGACGGCACGATGGCGCGACTGCCGCAGCTCGTGGCTTTCAAAAAGAAACACAAGCTCCGCATGGTGAGCATCGCCGCGCTCATCGCGCATCGGCGCAAGAGCGAGAAGCTCGTCGTCTGCGAGCAGGTGGTGAAGATGCCCACGGAATACGGCGAATTTGATCTGCACCTCTACCGCTCGCTCGTGGATGGCGCGCATCACATCGCGCTCGTGCGCGGCAAACTCACATCTGCCAAATCCACGCTCGTGCGCGTTCATAGCGAGTGCCTCACAGGCGACATCTTCGGCTCGATGCGTTGCGATTGCGGCAACCAACTCCACTCCGCGCTCCGGCAGATCGATCGTGCTGGGCACGGCGTCCTTTTATACATGAGGCAGCACGAAGGGCGCGGCATCGGTCTCGCGGCAAAAATCCACGCCTACAAACTCCAGCAGGAAGGTCTCGATACCGTGGAGGCGAATCTCAAACTCGGTTTCCCCGCCGAGCTGCGCGACTACGGCGTCGGCGCGCAAATCCTCCACGATCTCGGAGTGCGAAAAATGCGTTTCCTCACCAATAATCCGAAGAAAGTGATCGGCCTCGAAGGCTACGGATTGAAGATCGTGGAAGTCGTCCCGATCAAAGCAACGCCCAACAAGCACAACGCAAAATATCTTGAAACCAAGCGGCTCAAGATGGGGCATCTGCTGTAGCTATATTCAGTGTGATGTATGACCACCCGGCCCAAAGGGCTTGTGTGAAATGGATCGTTTTACGATAACACGCTGCCTGTGCATCGCATTCTGTCCTACGCATCCGCGCTTTTTCGTGATCCCCGCACGCGGGAGTTCCTCCTGTATTGTCTGCCCGCGCTCATCATCGGACTTGTGCTGCGTGTGACGCTTTGCGTCCAGATGCCGATGGGCGTTTATCACGACGACACGCCGGATTTTCTCTGCACGACGGATCGTTTGCTGAATGACCACAAATGGGAACTCCACGAGAAGAAGACTTTTCTTGTGCCCGTGGCATACGCGATTGCGTTCCTGCTGCCCGTCCCTGCGCTGGTGACGATCCCGATTTTCCAGCACCTGCTCGGGCTCGGCTTGATCGTGATCATCGGTCTGCTTTGCCGACTATGGTTCGCACATTGGAAATGGTTCATCGTGCCGCTCACTGGCGTGGCCGCAGTGAATCCGTTCATGCTCTGGTATGAGCACACTCTGATGGCGGAGACGCCGTTCGTATTCTGCACGGCAGTCGTCGCGCTGGCCGGCACGCTCTACGCGCTCGCACCGTCGCGTCGTCGTTTCATATTTCTCTGCGTCTCGCTTTTTTTTGAAGCCGGAGCGCGTCCCGAGGGTAAATTACTTTTCGGTTTCGGCATCTTCCTCGTCGTGCTGCTCCACGCACGGGCATGGCGCACGGAGTGGCGGCGCGTGGCAATCATCGCAGTGCTCGCGCTGGTCACGCATTTGGTGACGCGCACTGGGCAGGCCGGGCTGTTGCTCTACACGTCGGTTGCAAGAATGACGCCGACGGAACTGCGTTGCGCGCCCGGATTTGATCCTTACATCGCATCCATCCGCACGGATTTGCAGACACGATGGACGGAGCAACTCGCATTTCCAAAAGTGCGTGACCGGCGCGCGGTGACTGTTGCTGTCACTCAGTATTTGAAGGAAAGTCCCGATTTCGCTGACCCGAAAAAGCACCTAAGTCACAACAGCTTCTGCCTCCGGCTCGCGATGGAAACGTGCAGGCGAAATATTTTTGCACTGCCCGAGCATGTGTATCGGAAATTTCGCGCAGTCGCACTGGCGTCGCCGGCTGGCGCGCTCGATGAGGAATGGCTTTTTGATATGCAGCGTCAGGGTCTCCTCGGCAACGTGCCGCTCGTCACACGTCTTGGTCGCGGACTCACCGGGCGGACAATCGCGAGCGTGGAGGACATCAATACTTTCGTGGATACGAGCTATCGGGAGATCCCTTGGTTCAACAGTCTGAACACTGGATGGATCAACGCCGTGAACAGATTGCGTTTTCCCGATACGAAGATCCTCGCCGTGCCGGGCAAGAGCGCCGGATTCGCTTACTTCGGCGTGCCGTTGTATTTCGCAGCAGGCGCGCTCGGGCTCGTGGCGGTGATGTTGCGGCGCGGCAAGCTGCGCGTATTTCATCTCTCGTGGGGGCTCGCGTTGCTCGGTTTTTTCTTCGTCATCATGCTCACTGCAAATGTGAAGCCCCGCTTCCGTTTCGTCTTCGAGCCGTTTTGGTTTATCTATTCCGCGCTGCTTGCGGAGACGGTGTGGATCGGGATAAAGGCAGCCATTCGCCGATGAAGGATCGTTATCATTATTTGCTGCTCGCGCTATTTGCGATCCTCGTCGGCGTGCTCTTTATCCAGCCACCCGGCTTTGGCGATGATTGCACGTATTGGAGTTTCGCGTTCGATTTACATGAGAAGGGGAGGGACGCATGGCAGGTGGATAGTTTCCACGATCTGCGCTGGCCCGTCTGGGGTGTTTGCTGGGCATTGCAGGGGCTGCTCGGATTTGGCACCGCTTCGTATTACGGCGAGCCGTTTTTTTATTTCATCGCTGCTTCATGCTTTGGTTTCAGCATGGGAAAAAGATTGCTCGGCTCTGCGGCTGCGGGATGGGCGTGCGCCATCGCGTTTTTATTCCAGCCGTTGCTCGATACGGTTTCATACCGCCCGATGCCCGATCTCTCCGAAGGTGTGATCAGTGCCGGGGTGGTTCTCGCATGGTGGGCGCTGATGAAAACCGAACACACCGCGCGCAAGGTGCTCTTCATGGCGCTCGTTGGCGTCGGTGTTTTCGTGTGCGAATCGAACCGACTGACCGGCGTGTTCATCGTGCCGGTTCTTATCGTCAATACGCTGCTGTTTTTTCGGACGCGGTTTCTTTGGCTTGTGGCGGCTGGCGTCGTGTCGGTGGTGTGCTACGCGGGCGAGATGTGGATTTACCACGGGATTTTCGGCGACTGGTGGCACAGCCTCCACGCGAATCTCGAAGGCAAAGGGCACAAAGGAACGGATCCCGTCGCGCTATGGCGGCTGCCGCTGCGGTTTCTTGATTCGCTGTGGAGGGGCAGCCTGCTAGCGCCGTTTTATTGCCTGCTTGCGCTCATCGGCATCCCCGCAGCATGGCGGCGGCATGGCACATTCGGACGAGTGGTGGTGGTGTGGTTTGTAGGAATGTATCTGTCCTATAGCTGCGCGCCGCAGGACATCGCGACGTGGCGTCCTTTGATTCGAGATGCGGATCGTTTTCTCTGCGGTCTCGCTGTCCCGTTTGCGTTGCTCGCCATCGCCGGGCTGTGGTCGCTCGCCAGATCGCAGCGGGTGACTGCTGCCTATGCGCGGGTCTTGCAAAAGTTCGCTCGTCCCAGCGCGCATCCGCCAGCGTGGGCCGTCGGCGCAGTGGCAGTGCTTGCGCTGTGGGCGGTGACATCGCGCGGGCGTTTCGATCTGGGATTCGTCCCGGAATTCAGCGCCTATATGCGAGCGCTGCCAGCGGGCACCAAAGTTTTCACACACGAAGGAATGCGCGCAGTCGCCTATCTCTGCGATGCGGATGCCGCGCGGCGACTCCAGCTTTTCGCCCCGAACCACATCCTGCAACGCGACGAGCAATGCGAAGCCGACGCCGCGCAATGCGAGGAGTTTTGGTATGCGCGCAAGCTCATGTGGATGAGCACCCACAACCAACTCGAACGCGGCGTGCTGCCGAAACAACCACCGCTCGCAACATACTTCGACGTGACGGAGCGCGACTGGGTGTTGAAGCGCGTGCTCGCTAGGTCGAATACGCCGGACCTCGTTTTTTACAGTCGTCGCACAGCATCCTCGCCGCCGCCGATCATTCTCACAGCGAGTTCGCCGGAATTTGAAAAAATGTTTTCCGTGCTGCCTGCACAATGGACTTCGCAACAGAAAATGGTAGTGAACACCAACTGGTCGATCCCAACGGCGCTGCGCGGAAAGCTGGCGCGATTGGAGATCGAAGCGGCCTCCAAACAAACCGAGCCATTCACCTTGCGATTACGTTTTCAAAATGGCCGCAAGCTCATCACCGAATACTTGCTCAAGCCCTACCTGCACGCCGAGGGCGGCAAGGATTTTTTCGCGCTGCCCATTCCCTCGGATGCTGAAAAATGTGAACTTCAGTTGCGTTTCGCGCCGCAGGCCAAGGGTGTGAATTTCACAGGCTTCCGCGCGATATTTGAATCCGGCGGGAAGTGATGCCGCCTACGGGCGCGACTTGCTCGCTTTGTCGTCCGGGAAATGTGCGGCACTTTGTTTCGTAGCAAGCTCGCGTGAGAAAAGTGTGACCTGCACGCGCTTCGTGTATAGCGTCGGCGACCTATGGCATTCGGCTCATTTCGCGATTTCGTCAACGCACTCGACAGGGCAGGGGAGTTGAAACGCATTTCCACGCCCATCGCGACGGAACTGGAAATCACCGAACTCGCCGACCGCGAAATGAAATCGCCCGATGGAGGAAAGGCGTTGCTCATCGAGAAACCAACGATCAACGGCGTGGTGTCACCATTCCCCGTGGCGATCAACACGATGGGATCACACAAGCGCATGGCGATGAGCATGGGCGCGAATTCTGTGGACGAAGTCGCCGCTGAACTCGGCGCATTGCTCCACGCAAAGCCGCCCGTGGGACTTCGACAGACGATGAAGCTGCTCGGCCAAGCGCTCGAACTCCGCCACGCGCGACCAAAGATCGTGAAGGACGGCCCGTGCAAGGAAGTGATCCACAAATTCGACGCACCGCCATCGCGCACTGAGCCATGGCCGAAGGCCGCTGACATCCAATCCGCAATCTGCAATCTGCAATCCGCAATCGCTTCACCAACGCTCGCCGATATTCCCATCCTCAAATGCTGGCCGCTCGACGGCGGACGCTTCATCACCCTGCCGTGCGTCGTCACCAAAGACCCCGACACCGGCGAGCGCAACGTCGGCATGTATCGCATCCAGATTTACGACGACCGCACGACGGGGATGCACTGGCAGTTGCAAAAAGTCGGAGCGCGTCACGGACGGCGTTACTACGAGCGCGGCGAGCGGATGCCCGTCAGCATTTTCCTCGGAGGCGATCCGATATTTCCCTTCGCAGCAAGCGCTCCGTTGCCGGATGGACTCGATGAATTTCTCCTCGCCGGTTATCTCCGCAAAAAATCCGTCGAGTTAGTGAAGTGCGAAACGAACGACTTGGAAGTTCCGGCGAATTCCGACTTCGTCATCGAAGGCTACGTGGACCCGACCGAGCCGTTGCGCGACGAAGGCCCGTTCGGCGACCACACCGGCTATTACACGTTGCCCGAGCCGTATCCCGTCTTCCACGTCACTGCCATCACGCATCGCAAGGACGCCGTTTATCCCGCCACCATCGTCGGCATCCCGCCAATGGAAGATTTCTACATCGGCGGTGCGTCGGTGAAACTCTTCCTGCCCATTTTCAAGATGAACTTCCCCGAGATCGTGGACATCGCGCTGCCGGCGGAAGGCGTATTCCACAACCTCGTCTTCGTCTCGATCAAGAAAACCTACCCGATGCAGGCATACAAAATCATGCACGGCCTCTGGGGCATGGGGCAGATGATGTTTACGAAATACATCATCGTCGTGGACGCCGAGGTGAACGTCCACAACACGAGCGAAGTGCTTTTTCACCTCACCGCGAACACCGACCCTCAACGCGACAGCATCTTCACCAAAGGCCCGTCCGACGTGCTCGACCACGCCACCAGCGAAATCGCCAGCGGCAGCAAACTCGGCATCGACGCGACGAA
>JAYUIF010000327.1:0-7652 GCA_043766295.1 Spartobacteria bacterium
ATCGTCGGCTACACGAACGTCGGCAAATCTTCGCTCCTTCGTCGTCTCACCGGCGCCGATGTCCTCATCGAAAATAAACTCTTCGCCACGCTCGACACCACCACGCGAAAAGTCTCGCTGCCCTCGAAGCAGCCGCTCCTCCTCACCGATACCGTGGGCTTCGTCCGCAAGCTGCCGCACCGCCTCGTCGAGGCATTCAAGGCCACGCTCGAAGAGGCCGCGCAGGCCGATTTCCTCGTCCATCTTCTCGACGCAAGCGCACCGGAGGTGATGGAATTTTTCAGCACCACGATGAAAGTGCTCGCCGAACTCGGTGCCGACAAACGCCCGATGCTCGTCGTCTTTAATAAGACGGACAAAGTCTCCGACCCCGCCAAGCTCAACGGGCTGCGCACTCATTTCCCCGATGCGCTCTTCATTTCCGTCCAGACCGGCGAGGGCCTCGATGCACTGCTGGAAAAAATGAGCGAACTCGCATCGCCGGGCACGCTGACACTAAATCTGCGCCTGCCCGCAAGCGAGGCCGGGCTCATTGCACGTCTCCACCGGGAGGCGCAGGTGCATGAAATCACCTACGACGGCGCGGATACTTTGATGACTGTCACGCTGCCCGTTAGATTGACGCGTGATTGCGCACACTTTATGCAGAAGGAAGATGCCCCGCATCTCTCAGCGCCTGCGGTGGTTCATTCCACAGCGACGCGCAAACGAAAGACAGGCGGACGCAGCCCAAAGAAAGCATGAAATTTCTCAACCGTTTCCGGCGCAAAGCCACCGAGCCTGATCCCGCTGCCGCACAGCCCGAGGTGAAGCCCGCGCCTTCCACCTACTCGCCGGAAATAAAACTGCCTGGGCCGCCGAAAAAGACACCGCCAAATCCAGACGAACTGCGCTTCGAGCTTGGCGACTTTCTCCATCGCATTCCCGCACATCTCCTCCAGTCAGGCCCGCATGATCTCAAGACCGAGCTTTGCTTTGAAATCAAGGAACTCTCCGAGCGCATCGCCAAAGGCAAGACCACCATCTCCCTCGCAGAAATCTACAAACGCGTCCCCCAGGTTTTCAGGGATCAGATTCTCGACAGCGACAATATCGAAGTGCGTTTCCCATGGCAGAAACTTGCGCGCCTCGTGAACTCCGTGCGCATTGATTCCAAAAACTCGCCAGCCGCCGACGCCGATGTTCTGGCCGAAAAATTTCGCAAAAAGAAAACTACGGCCATTGAAACTCCGCACGAATCCAACCTCCCCGGCCCATCTGTCCTCCCCGGCATGGGCGGCCACCAGTCCGCATGGTTCAGCAAGCCCACGATGGATCATCCCGTCGAAAAGACGCAGCCCAACTCCGCAAATACGCACGCACCACTGCCTGATCCGCATCTCAAGCTTGCGGACTCGGGCTCGCCCGAAACGCCAAAAGCCAGCGAGGACGACCTCCGCATCACCGACCTGCCAGCGGATGTCGCACGCCGCGTCGCTTTGATCAAAGGTGACTACGAACGCCAGCTCGCCGAACTCGACAAACATCGCAGGCAAGCAACCGAGGCCCGCGAACGCCATGCCGCAGAGGCAGAGAAACTGCGCACCGAACTCGATCAGACAAAAACTCAACTTTCCTCCGAGAAAAACGCCGCAACAATGAGTCGCGAACTTTTGGAAAAATCCAGCCAGGAGCGGCAGATCGTGCAGGACGAACTCAATGCACGGCTCAAAGAACTCGACGAAATCCAAAGCCAGATCACTCATCTAAAGGACGAATCAAAAATTGCGGCTCTCACTTCAGAGCGTGACGCACTCCTCCAGCAAAAAGTCTATCTTACTACGCAAATCGCCGAAGTCACCAAACGCGGACAGCCGCACAGGATTAGTGAAACAGGAAGCGGCGCAAGCATGGGAGCCCAGCGGCAGGTCGAGGAACTCCAGCGCCGCATCGGAACACTCGAAGCCAGCCAGCGCGAAAACGCACTCATCATCGCGCGCGAAAAAGAGCTGCGCGCAAAAGCGGAGAAACTCCTCTCTTCTGCGGAAAAACTTCAGGAGCAAAGCGCCAATCACATGGAGAGCGCCAAGACGGAAATGCGAAAGGAAATCGAGTCCTCCGTCCGCCAGCGCGAACACGAAGCGCGCAAGACGCAGAAAGATCTTCAGGATCAAATCGCCACACTTTCCGATCTCACGCGCAAAACGGCCGTCGAACTCGAAAACGCACGCGCTCAGAGCGCCGAACTCCACACTCAACTCACCGCTGCAAATGCCGCCGCGACACCACAGCCCGATCCATTTCAAGCGCAGCTTGTCACCCAGCTTGAGAGCGACATCGAAAACTATCGCGACCGTCTGAAAATTCTCATCCGCGAGCGCGACGAAGCCCGCACGGAAAAAGAAACAACCGCGACAATCCCCGTCGAGGAAATCGAAAAACTCGTCAGCGAAAAATCGAAATTGGAGATCGAGCTGAATGAAGTCCGCAAGCTCCAGCAAGAGCAGGCTGCTGCGATGGCACTACTGCAAAAGCAGCGCGAAAAAGATCACCAGCGCACCGAGCAAGAGCGGGCGGCGCACGAAGCACGAGCTGCCTCCCTGCTTCAAACCATGGAGTCCGCGCAGCAATCCTTGTCCGAAAAACGCGCGAGCCTTGAGCCTGTCCTCGCCGAAGCCAAGGCCGAGTTAGAAACCCTCCGCATCCAGCACAAGGAAATCGCCGACAATCTGCAAAGTGAACGCGAACATTTCGAGCAAGAACGCCAGCAGGCAGCCGCCAACCTGCGGGAACAAAGTCTCGCTTTGGAGCAGCAACTCACAGCGCTCGTCCACGAACGCGATCAACTTCGCCACGACAAGAATGCGCTTTCAACACGCATCAAATCCGAGGCAGAGGCGCGGGAAGACCTCATCACTGGATTGGATCGCGAGCACACATCCGTAGTCCGCGCCAACGAGGAACTGGGCAGGCGTCTCGCCGAAACGGAACACGCCCTGCACGAAATTGAAAAGGAGCGGGATCGCTTCGCCAGCGCCGGAACCGCAATGCTCGGCGACCCTGCGCTTCAATCTGAAATTACCGCACTTCAATCCCAACTCGACAGCGCCAGCACCGAGCGCGACGAAGCCGTGCTAGTCGCGAAGGCCCGCAACGATGCCCTCCACGAAAGCGAGACCACGCTGAACCGCCTCGCACGTGAGCATCAGCAAGTCGTTGCAGAAATCAGCGAGGAGCGGGCCGTAAAAAGCCGGCTCCAGAGCGAGCTTGAAACTTTGCAGAGCGAACTCGCAGCCCTGCGCGTGAGCCGCGAGACGGCAGAGTCCAACGAACGAGAGAAACTGGCCGCGCAGCTTTCCGATGAGCGTGAAAATATCGCACGCATCAGCACCCAACTCAGCGCCGCCGAAACCGAACTCGCAGGACTCCGCGAAGAACACGAAGCCACCACAGCAGAAAAGCAAAAACTCACCGCCTCCCTTTCCGATCTAGCTGCCGAACACGACTCCATTGCAAGTGCCCTGAAAGGCGCGCACGAAGAGCACCGCAAAACCATCGCCACACTCGAAACAGAGCGGCAATCCGCCGCATATGCGAAGGAGGATGCCGATGTTGAAATCACCCGGCTGCGCAAGGAAATTTCCGCGACCGGCGAAGCTTTTGCCGACTTGAAACGCGCCACGGCAGAGGAAGTCGCCGCACTTTCAAAAGCCAGAACCGCACTCGACGAACAGAACCGCACTGAAATCGAAAACCTCACGCGCATCGCACAGCAAAACCAATCAGCCGCAGACACGGCACGCGAGGAACAGCAGGCAGCCGCAACCGCCCTCGACGATGCACAGCGACAACTCTCGGAAGTTCGTAGCGTCGGCGAGCGACATGCGGTCGAGTTCGATAAATTGCGCGCTGCGCTTGCCGCCGCACGCCACGACTACGATGAACTTGCACAGCGCGCCGCCATCGAAAAATCCGGCCTGCGCCAGCAACTCGATGCACTCAATGCCGATCTCACGCGCGAACGGGAGTCCGTCACTCATTCATCGGCACACGTTGAAAACTTGAAACAAGTCAGCGAGGAACTCACCAAAGCACGGCACGATCTTGCCACTCTCCAGTCCGAGCGCGACGACCTTACGCGCCGACTTGAACGTGCCACGGAAGAACTCAGCGCCGTTCAGTCCGCTCGTGAATCCGAGCCCGTCCGCCCAGCGCACACACACGACTCAGCGCCTCCAGTGATCGAAGTTTTCGAGCCAGAAATCATATTCCCCGAGCGGGGAAATAGCGTCTCGCTTTCACGCATCCGCCCCGTCCCCATCGCTCCTCCAAAAGTCGGCTCGCACTAAAAATGCGATTGGCAGTATGCGGCAACTCGCGGCCTACTTCCGCTCCGCTTGCACGACGGCCGATTGCTGCCTGTCCTCCTTCGCATCCCACACCGCAAGTGGTGCGCCGATGACTGTGAATCGTCTCTCGAATTTCGCACGGTCTTTTCCTCGCACGAGGTAAAACTCCTCGGTATCCGGCGCGTGTTCCGAGTCCACCGCGTAGATGAATGGCGTCTGCAAATAGAACAACGTTCCGAGCAGCGGCGCAAAATCATCGAGCCCGTAGGCGACGAGCCGCGAGTGCGCGGGCATCCTGTCATCAATGCGTTGCGCGAAGGGGCGAATGTCCTCGCTCAGACTCATCCACGGCACAGCGGTGGTGGCGTAAAGCATCATCGCCATCGCGGCCACGAATCCCGTCCATAAAACAAGATGCAGCGGCTGATGCAGTCGGCGGCGCAGCGACATCAGCAAAAGGGCGCCGCTAAAAATCAGCAGCAACGCAAAACCTGCAACGGCGGGATGCATCGCATCAGCCCCCTTTCCCACCGCACTTGCCACGACGAACGGCGCAGCCACCGCACCCGCGAACACCACGAACGTGAGCGCAAAAACCGCGTATCGCCACCAATGCCGGAAGCGCCTCGGGCAATCCCACAACACCGGCGCGAGCAAGACGCTGAACGGCGCGACCAGCGGCTGGACATAGCGCGGCAGCACTCCGGGAATGAGCAGCAACCCGACGAAGCAACCCGCGACCGCCCAGCGACCGCCAGTCAACAACGCCGAAGGACGCGTGCGCTGGCCGAGAGGCGCATCCTTTCGCCACAGCAACGGCGCGAAAAGCACCCACGGCAAATGATTGGCGAGTGCGTGCGGAATGTTCATCAGCCACTTCGAGAAATCCACCTCCGCGCCCGTCACGCGCTCGATGAATTGCCGCTTCCACACAGCGCCCGCTTCGCCCGAATTCACCTCCTGAAAATACGGCACCGCCCACGCCGCCACGATGCACGCCATGATCAAAACGCCGACAAGATGCGCCCAACTCCACAGCTTGCGAATTTCGCCCGCAGCAATGAGCGTCGCGATGACGATGGCGTAAAAAAACAGCAGGTGCAGCGGTGCCTTTGCGAGCAGCGCGAGTGCGTTGAAAATCATCGGCACCGTCCAAACCAGCCACGGCGAACGCCCCTGCGACCACCCACTCATCCAGAGCACAATCGCGATGCCGCTGAGTGCGACGTAGATCGCCTCCAATTCCGCGAGCCGGCATTTTTCGATGGTGGCCACCTGCACCATCATCACGATGGCGGCGACGAGCGACTGCTCCGAGATGAGCCAGCCGCGCGTGGCGAAAATAATCACCGCAGCCAGCGCGAGCACACTCAGAACGCTCGGCAATCGCGCAGCCCAAACATTGTGACCAAATACTTTCAGTGAGCCCGCGATGCACCACTGCACGAGCGGCGGTTTGCGCAGAAAGGGTTTGCCGCCCACGTAGGGCACCAGCCAGCTTCCGCCCTCTAACATCGTCACCGCTGGCATGACCCGCCTTCCTTCTTCACCTTTCAATTCCGTCGAGCCCAACCCCGGCAAAAATATCCCCGCCCATAATGCGGCTGCGATTAAAAATGCGTTCAGGCGGTTCACGCGCTTCTTTTGCAACAATCTCCTCTCCGCCGGAAAGCTCTTCTTCATCCTCCTCGCCGTCCCCGCCTTCGCGCAGGAGCCTGCGAAACCACGCGCCGAACACGTCGTGCTCGTTATTTGGGACGGGATGCGCCCCGACTTTATCCGCGAAGACCTCACGCCGAATGCTGCGGCCCTCGCAAAGAGCGGCACTTTTTTTGCGAACAATCACTCCGCCTACATCAGCAGCACGGAGGTGAATGGCTCGGTGCTCGCGACCGGGATGCTTCCGCGCAACAACGGCATCATTGCCAACCGCGAATACCGCTCCGAGGTGAATCTGATCCGGCCCGTGGATATGCAGTATCCGTGGCCCATCCGCATCGGCGACGCAACTCACGATGGGCACTGGCTGCGCGTTCCGACCATCGCCGAGACGGTGCGAAAAGCGGGCCTCACCGCGACTGTCGCAGGCACGAAGACCGTCGCATTGCTTCACGACCGCGCGTTGGATCGCGCACCGTTCGGCGGCGCTCCCATCGTCTTCGAGGGACAGGCATATCCGCGCGCGTTCGAGGATGCACTCATCCAAGCACTCGGCAAATGGCCCGACTATCCGAAGACCGTCGCGCCCAACACGGCGCAAAATTTATGGGCCACCCGCGCGTTGCTCGAACACGAGTGGAAGAACGGCGTGCCGAAATTCAGCGTGCTCTGGCTCGGCGATCCTGACTTCACACAGCACCTCACATTTCCCGGCCACCCAGCCGCGCTCGCCGCAATTCACGATAGCGATACGCATCTCGGAATGATGCTCGCCGAATTGGAAAAGCGCGGCGTGCGCGAAAAGACGGATGTTTTTCTCGTGAGTGATCACGGCTTTTCCACCGTCGAGCGCGCTGTGGATTTCTCCGCAAAATTCAGGGCGCAGGGAATGAAGGCGAAGGTGCCATTTCGCGCGGTGTCGCAATTCAAACAAACGCCCAAACCCGGCGAAGTCATCAGCGTCAGCGTAGGTGGGAGCACTTTGATCTACGTTGTGAATCACGACGCCGCGATCATCGCGGAGATCGTCGAGTGGTTGCAGGAAAGTGATTTTTGCGGCGGCATCTTCACGCGCGATGGTGCGCCGGGGACTTTCAAATTGAGCGATGTGTGGATGGATTCGCCGACTCCGCCGGACATCGCGTTTAGCTTCACATGGAGCGACCGTCCAAACAATGCGGGCGTGCCCGGCTCGCTCACCGCCGAGGGGCGTCCCGCAGGCAGTGGCACCCACGCATCGCTGAGCCGCTTCGATATTCACAACACCCTCATCGCCGCCGGGCCCGACATTCGCGCCGGCCTCCGCAGTGAACTGCCGAGCGGAAACGTGGACGTCGCGCCGAGCATCTACCACTGCCTCGGCATCGCGCCACCGCAGCCGCTCGATGGCCGCGTGCTCATCGAGGCGCTCGCTGGAGTGAAGGCGGATTTACCAACGCCAGTGACCAAACGCATCGAAGCAACGCGCACCCTGCCCGACGGCACGCAATGGAAGCAGTGGCTCCAATTCACCACGCTCGGCAACAAGACCTACCTCGACGAAGGGAATTCCAGCGCCGCCAAGTGAGCACGCTGAATGATCCTCCGAACCGTGCAATCTCCACTTTCCACTTCCACGATAGCCTTCCGGCTGGAAGGCTCACCCACACGCCCGTGAAGAAAGTC
>JAYUIF010000328.1:0-7635 GCA_043766295.1 Spartobacteria bacterium
CGGCGAAGCCGCCGCCACCGGCACGAGCGGGATGCGCCAGTAATTCGGCTGGAGATAGCCGAGCGAGCCCGAGTTCGTCGTCCCATTCGTCGTCCCGCCGAAATACGAAGTCGGCAACGGCACCTGCTGCTGCCACGAAGTAATGCCCACCATCAAATTCGGCATCCGCGTGCGATCTGGAATCCCATCCGACTCCTCATAAAAATAAGTGCTGTCCCAATAATACCGCACCTTCGGTTTGAAAGGCGCAAACGAAGCCGCCATCAGCGCCCCATTTCCCGCCGGAGCCACAAACGCCGCCGCCACCGCAGTGGTTTGCAGCGATACCGGCTGCGACGCCGCGAACCACGCAGGCGCAGCCACAGTTGCTGCCGCGAGATCGTGGGCGAAGGCGGTAGTGGCGCCGGCAAGGGTCAGGGCCAGCGTGAAGGAACGGACGATATATTTCATGATATGAAGGCGGACGGGAGGGAGGGATTTCCAGACTCCTAAGTCACCAATGTCTGCAATGCATCTGAATTTATCCGAAGAATTGTAAGCGAAAGGTAAAGATGCGCACTGCACGACGGGTGCGGATGGGAGAGGGGACAGCGAGCATCGCGGGGGGGAAGCCTCCGCTCCCTTGTGTTCTCTGCGTTCTTTCGCGGCCATTGGGATTGCCGCCAGAGAACGCAGGGAGCGCAAAGATCGGCGGGTTACTTTTACGCCATCGCGAAAACATCCAGCGCCACCGTTTTGACCGGTCGCCCTTTTCCGTGGACGAGCTGGCGGATGTGCTCCGTCGTCTCGCACGAAAAGGTCGCCTCCCCGCAGTGCGCGCAGACGGATGCCGGGATGTGTTCCACCAGCACACGACGGCCCTCCACGTTGAAATCGAGGATCACGCCGGGGGAGACTTCCTCGGATTCCATGATCTTCGATTCGTCCAGACGGAGGTAAAGCGCGTCGGCTGCTTTATCAATGTGCAGTTTCACGCGATATTCTGCTCCGGCTCTGACGTAGTTTTTCGTCAATTTCGCCATCACTTCCCGTTTGGTTTTTGCGCTCATTTCCGTGTTGTTCACGGGTAACACTTATTTTTGGCTCACGGCGGCGATTCGTGCGCCCAATCTTCGCAGCGAGTGATGCGGGCTACTCGTAGTGGATGCCTTTTTTCTCGGCTTGTTTGCGCAGGGACTTGGATACTTGCTCGTCAAAGCCGTCGCCCTTTTTTTCCTTCGTCAGTCGTGCGCGCTCGATCGTAATGAAGGCGTCGCGCTGCTTCGATATGGCTGCGATTTGTTTTTGGATTTCGTCTCGCTCGGTCTGTTTCTTGGCGACGACTGCTTTGAATTCTTCGTCGCTGAGTTTGCGCAATTCTTCCGGTAGTTCGTCTTTTTTCACGGAGGCGATTTTCAGTTTTCCGTTCTTGAGCGCATCGAGCAATTCGCCTTCGCCCTGCACGGCCTTGCCGGATTTCAAATTATACGACGCACGCTCGGCGACGTTCGATTTGGTGGCTGCTGATGCTCCGGCAATTCCGACTGCTCCGCCCACGGAAGCGTCGGCGTCGCTTTGTTTTGAAAGCAACTGTTCGCGCTGCATTTTGTTGCCGTAGGCGATGAGCGTGTCGCCGAGCTTGATGCTCAGTTCTGCGAGTTCCTTGTCCTGCGGTGTGGCGATGACGGCGACCGCACCGTCCTGCGGGATGGCGACAAATTCACCTTCGCCACGGCTGGCGATGGCTTTCCAAACTTCAGTGGTGTTGGGGTCGCCGCCGCACTGCACGGTGTTGATGATGAGGTCGCGCTTCACTGCGGCTTCGCAGGCTTTCACCCAGTCTTTACCGTCCTTGTATTTCTGCGGCGGTGCGTCGCCGACGAGGTAGATGATTTTCAGCACGCTCCTATCTTTACTCCACTCGATTTTCTCCACCGCCTCATCGAGCGCTTCGCTTACGCTCTCCGGCGTGTCGCCGCCGCCAGCCGCTTTGAACTCCTTCAGCTTGGCATGGACGGTGTCGAGATCGTCGGTTAATTCGACGCGCTTGGTGATGTAGTCATCGCCGCGGTCGCGGTAGCCGACGAGGCCGAAGCGCACTTCCGGCGTTGGTTTTGCGGCGACGATGTCGTTGGCGATGCCCCAGATTTTTTGTTTCGCTCCTTCAATGAGGCCGGACATCGAGCCGGTCGTATCGAGGACGAAGCAGACTTCGACGCGCGGCCTCGCGGGTTTGATCTTTGGTTTTCCGTCCTCTGCAAAAAGTGGAGCAGCGGCGAGGATGGCGGTGAGCAGGATTGTTTTCATGATGTGGAATGTTGCGTGGTTATTTTGAAATTTCGTCTCCATCGAAGAGGAGCTTTGTCGTCTTCACATCGAGCAGCGGCCCGAGTTCGTAGATGTTCGTGTAGCCGTAGGTCGCGAGCGCGATGGTGGTGGAGATATTCAGTGAGGCTGGCGCAAGTTTAGACGCGAGAGAGACGCGTGCGCCGAGGAAGTTGTTGTTGCAGTAAATGAGGAGGCGCGTCGTTTTTTCCGGGATTACTTTTGCGAGTGAATCGGCGGTGAAATCCGTGAATGGCAGACTGATCGCGCCGTGGATGTGGCGGAGCTTGAATTTATCCGCACTGCGAGCGTCGAGAACAATGGTGCCGGGCTCTGCGGCCATCGTGGCGAACTGTTCTTCGGTGAGTCGCCGCTTCTCGCGCAATGGCTGCACCTCGCGGGCAATTTCGAGGTATTTCGGATAATCAATCAGCTCGTTGGGGATTGGTCGGGCCGTGGTGATTTGGCGCTGCGCGGAATTGTCGGCAGCGTAGAGCGGCGCAAGCGCTGCGATGGTGAATAGGATTGGCAGTTTCATGGCGGTTGTTTTTTGGAAGTGAAGATGCGCGGGGGATTACTCGTAGATTTCATACACTTCGCTCCCGAGTGCGAAGGTGACGCTGTTGCCGAGGGCGAGCCATTGGGCGGACTCGGGTTTGTCGGTGAGCAGGGTAAAATAATCCTTCGAGCCGAATTGGACGCGGTTGCGTTTGGCGTTTTGCTGCTCTTTGCCTTGCAGGGAGGTGTCGCTCCAATTGCTGCCATTTTGCGCGAAGGCCTTGCCGTTCACCCAGCGCGTCTGCTGATCCACGGCCTGGAGTTTTTTGGCTACTTCGCCTGCGGTGCCGGAGAGTGCATAGCCATCCGCGTGAAAGGATGACGCCGGCTTTGCAGCGACGGCACCTGCCTGCGCAGCCTCTGCTGGTGAGGCGGGCGAGGTGTTGCCAGCGATGACGCCGCCCCAGTTTTCGGATTTCGCTTTGTCCAATCCTGAGGCAAAAGAATCGGCAGATTTCAGCGAGCCATTGGCGCGTCCGTTGAGTGCGCCATCGTAGCCGTCTTTCTTTTCGCCCAGCTTGCTGAGGCTGTTTTTGTAGTAGCTCTGCGCTTCGCGATCGCGGTCGAGGAGTTGCAGCGAGCGCGATGCGACGGGGACGCCACGACGGGCTTCGTCCTCGACGATGAGGTAGCTCGTGTAGGGCGTGACGATGGCGTAGCGGCGCGCGAGTTCCACGACTTCGTCGCGCGTTTCCTTGTTCTCTCCACGCAGGCGGATTTCATCGAGCAGCCAGCCCACGCGGCGCAGCGCCCAGAGCTGCGCGATGAACTCGTTGCCCGATTCGCCGCCGGAAAATTTCACTTTTTGTGCCATGCGCTTGGGCACGCCGTTGAGGGTGCCTTCGAGAATCACGTCACCCTCGCCCTCGCCGCTATAGCGCCCTGCGAGCACGAGCTGATCGCCGCGAAACAAGTCTGGCAAAGGGTTTGGGTAGAGCTTGGTGACTTTCACGCCCGCCGGAAACTCCAGTTTCAAGTTCGTGAGGAGCGGGTCTTTGATCTTGGTGAAGAAGCTGGAGACTTTCACTTCGAGGTCTTCCTCCGGCAGCACAAATTGCGATGCGGCCTTCGTGCGCTCGGTGATTTTGTCGAGCAGGTGCGTGTTGATATCCGTGCCGATGCCGAAGGAAAAAATGCGCGTCGTGCTCGCCTGATCACGCACGACTTTTGCGACGATGCGATCTTCGTCCGTCTCGCCGATGGTGGGTTTTCCGTCGGTGAGAAAGACGACGACGAAGGGCCGCGCGTTGTCTGCGGGCTTGAGCTTGAGGGCGCTTTCCAACGCGTCGGCGATGGCGGTGCCGCCGATGGGCTTGAGGCCCTTGATGAAGTCGAGCGCCTTGTCGCGATTGGAGCGCGAGGCGTCGGCGAGTTTTTCAAAAAGCGGTTCGCTCTCCGTGGAAAAGCGCACGATCTCGAAGCGGTCGCTTTCGTTCAGATTCTCGACGCAGAAAGTCATCGCCTTCTTCGCCTGCTCCAGTTTTTTGCCGGCCATCGAGCCGCTCGTATCGAGCACGAAAACAACATCCTTCGGGTTTACATCTTTGGTCTTCATCACATCTGCGCCGGGCGATGCGAGGAGGAGGAACCAGCCGTCTTCGTTTTCCTTTTTGTGCGTGAGCAAATGGACGCCGACCTCGGTGTCTGCGGTGGAGTAGAGGAGTTGAAAATCAGTATCGGGCCGCGCGTTGCTGGCCTCCCAACCGATGACAGCGCGCTTCTCGCCGTCGCGTTTGATTTCGACCGCGTGCGATGGTGAATAGAGGGCCTTGATCGGCGAGTCGGCGTTGATGGTAACTTTAATCGCGACGGTCTTGAGCGGCTGCGCGGAGAATTTTTCCGTGTTGAGCGGATAGAGATAGCCCGCGATGCCGCCGTCCACTTTCAGCAGTTCGGTGTAGGTGAGCGTGACCTTTTTGCGCGAGTGCGGCTCGATGGGAAAAATGCGGACGCGGAATGCGGCGCGGCCCGTGTATTCGAGCAACGCCGGGTCGCGCTGGCGGCGGACGATGTCTTCGTAGATGGCGCGCGCCTTCGCCGCATCGAGCAACTCGGCCTCCATGTCCTTGTCGCCGATTTTCATCGTGAACTTGTCGAGGTGTGCGCCTTTCGGGATCGGAAAAATATATTCGCCTTCGAGGATCGCGTCGTTGGGGTTGAAAAATTCCTGCTCCACGTGAGTCGTGGCCTTCTGCCCGGCGATGTCCACGTCCACTTTGTGAAAGACGACTTCGAGCGGCGCGAAGGCGTAGTGCGGGCGCATCCACGGCTCCCGCTGCGGAGCGGGCATTGGCGGGTTGTGAATGATGATGAGGCCATCAGCACGAGCGCCGGTGAGCAGTGCGAGCAGCGCGGCGAGAGCGGAAAAGAGTTTTGTTTTCATAGTGGAAAGATGGCACATCGCAGTTTGGGATGTGTCAGCAAGGTGTGCGGGAATTGTCAGAAGTTTGTCACGCGCCGCCGCTTCATCCGCGTCTTCTCCGCCATTACGCGCAGAGGCAACCTTCAGACAAATCAGGCGACTCAGAATCCTTCTGCGGGAGTGGCTTTATCGTCCCATCGCTTCAGCGAGCAGATGCACGTTGGCAAGCGGCAGGGCCTCCACTTTTTCATGCACGGAAAAGCGCCGGGTGCCGGGATGGATAATCCATGCGCGCTCCAGTTTGAGATCGCCGAGCGCGATGTGCAGCGACTTCGTCATCGCAGGGGCGTCGCCCACTTTGAACTCAATGCCCCACGCTTTTCCGCCGCGAAAAAGCAGGAGGTCGAGTTCCGCGCCATTGTGCGTGGCCCAAAAATAAGTGTCCTCCTGACCGCAAATGGCGAGCACCTGTTCGAGCGCGAAACCTTCCCACGATGCGCCGAGTTTTGGGTGGGAGAGCAGTTCCTGCCGTGTCCTGATTCCCAGCAGGCTGTGCAGCAGTCCGGTGTCGCGCACATAGACCTTTGGTGCCTTGAGTTCGCGTTTGCCGAGATTGGTGTGCCAAGGCTGGAGCCGGCGCGCGACGTAGGTGCCGCAGAGGATGTCGAGGTAATGGCGGGCGGAAGGCTCCGATGCGCCGAGGGCACGAGCGAGTTCGGCGGCATTCCACATCTGCCCGTGATAGTGCGCCACCATCGTCCAGAAACGGCGCAGTGTTTCCGAGCCGGTGCGGATGCCGAGCTGCGGCATGTCCTGTTCGAGGAAGGTGCGGATAAAATCGGTGCGCCAGCGCACACTCGCTGCATCGCTCGCTGCGAGAAAAGAACGCGGAAAGCCGCCGCGCAACCAGAGTGTGTCGAGCGATTTCACGCCGGTTTCGCCGAGGGTGAATCCCGCGAGATCCACAAACCCCACACGCCCCGCGAGACTCTCGGAGACGCCTTTGACGATGTGCGGCGATGCGCTGCCGAGGATGAGAAAGCGCGCTGGATTTCCGCGCCGGTCGGCCATCGGGCGCAGGGCGGTGAAAAGCTCCGGCTGCCGCTGCACTTCGTCAATCACCACAAGGCCCTTGAGCGGCTTCAAAGCGAGCGCGGGCTGCTGCAAGGCCGCGCGATCTTCCGGGTTCTCAAGGTCGAACCAGTGTGCCTCGCCGCGATCCGCCAGCGAGCGGGCGAGGGTGCTCTTGCCGCTCTGGCGCGGGCCGAGCAGCGCACAGATGGGATTTTCTTCCAGCGCAGTTTCGAGGCAGGCCAGTGCTACCGGGCGGTCAATCATGGGGCAACATTGTTGCATGAATATCGAAATAGCAACTTTCGATTTTCATGGATACTGCATCGTGAAACAGACGCAGTTTTGAGGATTTTCACCGTGAACGTTGTGGTATCAAGGCTGGCAAGAGCCGCCGCGTTTACTGGCGGCGGATGTGTGGCAGAGGAAAGGGTGTGAACTTGGTTTGACTGTGCCGCTGAAATGAACTGCTGTTTCTGATACCGTAGTAAACGATATAGGACTTGGGAGATTTTGAAGTATGGGTAAAAATGAAGACTCAAAAATGAAACCCAAACGCCCGACCAAATCTAAAGCCCTCCAGCCTGCGAAGCCCGGCTTCGATGGGCTGTTGCGTGAACTGCGCGAGTTCATCACGGAGAGCCGCAGGCAGGTGTTGCGGGCGGTGGATGTGGTGCAGGTGCGGACTTGCTGGGGCGTGGGGCGGCACATTGTGGAGTTTGAGCAGGGCGGTGCGGCGCGGGCGGAGTATGGGGCGAAGTTGTTGCCTCGGCTGGCGGAGAAGCTGACGGAGGAATTCGGGCGCGGGTTCGATGCGTCGAATCTGCGCTACATGCGGCTGTTTTACCTCGCGTTCCCAATTTGTGACGCACTGCGTCACGAATTGAGCTGGACGCACTACCGCACCCTTCTGCGCGTGGAGGATGAGCACGCGCGGGAGTGGTATGCGAACGAGACGGTGACGCAAAACTGGAGTTCGCGGGCGCTGGAGCGGCAGGTGTCGCGGCTTTACTACGAGCGGCTACTTTCCAGCAAGGACCGCAAGGCGGTGAGGGCGGAGGCGGAGGAGAAAATCGCGGAGTTGCCGCCGTCGCCGCGCGACTTTGTGCGCGACCCGGTGCTGCTGGAATTTCTCGGCCTGCCGGAGACGGGGCGTTTGCTGGAGTCGGACATGGAGCAGCGGCTCATTGACCATCTGCAATCGTTCCTGCTGGAGCTGGGCAAGGGCTTCGCCTTCGTCGCACGGCAGATGCGGATGAGCACGGAGACGAAGGATTTTTACCTCGACCTTGTCTTCTACAACTACGTGCTGAAGTGCTTCGTCATCTTCGACCTCAAGC
>JAYUIF010000329.1:0-7604 GCA_043766295.1 Spartobacteria bacterium
TCCTGGCTGCGCCCGCTGCGGACGGACGAAAGCCTCGACCCCGAAGCCGCCTATCTCGCCGCGCTCGCCTGGGCCGACACCAACCAGCATCTGGAAGGCCTGTGGCAGGGACTGGCGCTGCGCCGCGACCGCGAACCGGCCTACTACACCGACATCGGCCTGCTCGGCCTCCGCAAGACGCGGGACGAGCGGGGTCAGTTGCCGTCCAAGGCTCCGTTCCTCCTGCTCGCCACGCTGATTGACCTCGCCGACTTGCCTCAGATGGGCAAAGACGACTGGCTCCTCACCACCCGCGCGCAGCTCGGCGGCTACCACTACAGCTTGGAAATATGGGTGCGCGAGTTCGAGCCGGTGCTGGAGGCGAGGCAACAGGCGCAGAATGGGCCAAAGTGGTTAAGGAAGATTTTGCCGCTACCGCCGATTCCGAACCAAAAGCCAGTTGTTCAAATTAGGAGGCCAGCCTTCACTCTTCCAGAGTGCAATTGGTTTGTTGCTGACGTCAAACGAAATGGCCCCAATTCTACTGTCGATCGGCTCGGCGCTTTTTTGGATAGTCATCGTGTCTTTGCGAATATTAGCAATGATCCGCATTTCCTGATCCGAACCTTTAACCGCTTGGCGGAGGCCGCCAAAGAACATGATCCGGAATGGGCTGTCGCCCGTGCTGAAGAAGCACTTGAATGGCATAAGGGTGATCCAAGGAACTGGACAGTATTGGCAAGATGTCTTTGGGCTCGCGCAAAATGGGCTTACAAGCAGGGAAATATAGAGCGTGCAAATGCGGGAAGGCGAGAGGCGATGGACACTCTTTGGACGGCTCGTTTCCGCATACCTCATAATACCTACATCCGGACGGAACTTGCGCGTTTGCATCGCGAAAATGGTGACCTTGCGACGGCGGAAGCTATCTACCGGGAGGCGAGTGCTGAATTTCCGACCGAGCGCTCACCTCTCTGTGGGTTAGCCGAAGTTTTGGCGTTAAGGGGTGATAACACTAGAGCCGAGGCGACTTATCGAGAAGCTATTCACAGATTCCCAGATGAGGCTGTCCCCCGCGATGGTTTGGCAGCTTTGTTGAAGGATTTGGGGCGCACCGAAGAGGCTGAGGAGCTGTATCGTGAAACCTGCCGCCTGTTACCTAAAGACGCTCGAGGTCGCACAAGCCTAGCCGACATTCTATTCCGACGCAGCGCTACAAACAGAGATGAGAAAGAGCGAGACGAGGCTCACGGGCTCTACATACAAGCTGCCGCTCTTGGTTCCGACTTCGCAAAGGCCCGTTTGGCAGGGTTTGATGCTCGTTGGATCGAGTTTGCAGAACAGCCTCCGCTTCTGACCGAACTTGAGGAAGTGAGCGACGCTAAGAGCCCCATAGAAAACCTTTCCGAAATGGGACCAGCACAGCGCCTTGGTCGCGCCTTACTATGTCAATGGCTTGCGACTCGCAGAGAAGCAGGTGCGGAACGCGAACGTCTGTTCCTCGATGCCGAGGTGATGCTTGATCTTCCCGACGAGTTGACCGGCGAATGCCGCACCGCCTTTCTGGAAGCGCGCGGCTTCCTCCTGCTCGCCCGCGACCGGGCGACCGAAGCCCGCGCCTACTTCGAGCAGCAACTCGCCGCCTTCATCCGCCCCCCGCTCGGACTGCGACTCGGCTTCGCCGAAGCCCGCGCCCGCCTCGGCGAAACCCTCGAAGACTTGGACGAAGTAGAACTGGCGGAGTGGGTGCGCAGGGGTGGCAGCATCCTGCCCCTCGTCCTGAAAGTCGTCCGCCTGCTCGAATCCACCGCCTCCGACGACGAACTCCGCGAATTGCTCCTCAAACTCTACCCCCGCGTCCGCGAACTCGCCGGAATGCCCGCATCTGAGTTGGGAGAAGAGGACGAGCCAGCCGAGTCCGCCGCTCCCGCGCGCCAACCGGAAACGCCCGACACCATGATGGCCCAACTCCTCCTCGCGAGCGTCTTCCGCCCCGCCGCCATCAACACCCCCGCCGACCTCCAAGCCGCCGACTCCATCCCCCGCGTCCGCGCCTCGCTCAAGTCCCACCGCGATGACATCTTCTCGGTAGCTGAAAAACTGGTGTTGGCGGCGTAGCATCGCGTCGGCGCGCATTTACACGATCGCGGATGGGGGCTTGAATGCGGCTTCTGCTCCGCTGCGGAAGGGGGCTACTTTTACGACGTTTTCGGCGTCGTGATCGATCAGGTGCAGCCAGTCTTCGGTGATGTCGCTGGGGGGGAAGATGTCGTTTTCTTGGTATTCGGCGTCGAGCGAGATGAGCAGGTCTTGCTCGCTGATTCCTTCGTCCGCGCTTGTGGCCAGCGAGCGTTTGATGGCGAGGCTCTTGGCGCGTTCGACGATGCTGGCGATGAGCGCGCCGCTGACGAGGTCGCCGCGATAGAGCGTTTCTTTTCGCCCGCTGCGGAGTGTGATGCTGAGGAAGCGGTTTGTGTCGCGGCGGGCGAACTGTGCTTCGATGATCCGCTCGACGAGATGCGTGACCACGCTCTCGGCGCTGCCTTTCTCGGCGAGCAATGCGGCGTCGTAGGGCAGGTCGGGCGTGAGGTAGATGCGGTAGATTTCGTGCGCGCCGTCCTTGGTGGGGCGGTGGACTTTGATTTTTCGATCAACGCGTCCGGGGCGCAGGATTGCTGGATCGATCAAATCGGCGCGGTTGCTGGCGATGATGATCACGGCGTCGTGGAGCGATTCGAGGCCATCCATCTCGGTGCAAAACATCGGGACGAGCGTGCTGAGGATTCCGGCGAAGCGACCTGCGCGGCGCGTGCCGAGGATGCTCTCGGCCTCGTCTATGAAGATGAAAGGCAGGTAGCCCTCGCGGCGTTTCTCCCGCGCGGTGGCGAAAATTTCGCGCACCATGCGTTCGCTTTCGCCGACCCACATGTTGAGGATTTCCGGCCCTTTGATGTGCATGAAAAACTCGCGCATTTCCTTGCCTGATTTCGCGCGGAGTTGCTGCGTGAGATTCCATGCAGTCGCTTTGCCGATGAGCGTCTTGCCGCAGCCGGGCGGGCCGTAGAGCAGGAAGCCCTTCGGCGTGGCGTGGTGAAATTTTTCATACAGCTCCGGGTGGAGCAGCGGGCCTTCGATGGCTTCGCGGATGGCTTCGATGGCTTCGTGCTGGCCGCCGACTTTTTCCCACGGCAACTCGGGCACGGTGTCGAGGTAGTATTCGTTTTTCTCCACACGCTGGAGGACTTCGAGGGCGACGCGGAAGTTTGCATCGCAGCGCACTTCGTCTCCGGCCTTGAGTTTTTCTTTTGCGAGAAGCTCGGAGCGATAGACGATCATGCTCTGCTGGCCGACGTCGGCTCCCACGCGCAGGCGGTCGGGGCCGAGTAGTTCGCCGATTTTCACGACGGGGCCGGCGCGGTCGTAGCCGAGGTCGCCGACGATCACGAACGCCTCATTCACCAGCACGCGTGTGCCTCGGCGAAATGCGCGGATGTCGAGCCGTGGGTCCACGTTGCAGTAATACTCGCTGCCGCCGACGATGATTTGCGCGAGCAGTGTGGGGCGGCCTTCGTCGAAGCGCGGATATGCGGTGAGAAATGTGCCGATGCGATTTGCAGGGGCGGTGACTTTTTGCACGACGGCCTCCAGCTTTTCGATGGTCACACGCGCCTCGTCCATGATGTCTTCGCGTTCGGCCAACTCGGAGCGGAGGTCGAGCAGTTCCACGCGCAAAGGATCGGTGGGCGGGAGTTGGGCGACGAGACGTTCAAATCGTTCGACGAGGCCGAGCGGCTCATCGGTTTGCGGAGCAAAATGTTCGTCCATCGGGTTGGGGGGTAGAATACACGACGAACCGCGCTTCGCAATTCTCAGGATGCGATTTTGCGCGGCGGCAAAAATTTCAATGAGCACGCGCACCATCGTGGTGAGCATGGTTGGAGAGTGAGGCTCATTCGAGGAGGCGGCCTGCGTCTGGTAGTTCGCTGGCGTCTGCCTGCTGGAGTTTGATGGGCTCTTCCGCTGTGCATGGCGGCGGAGTGCGGAATGTCTCTGGCGCGAGTGCGTGGAGGTGCAGCACCAGTGTTTCGCCTTCGGTGCGGACTTCAGCGAGTTGCGCGACTTGCAGTGCGACGAGGATGCGGATGCGTGTTTTATGATGAGGAATATCGAGCGGCAGCGTGTGGAGCGGGACGTTTTTGCCGCCACGAAGGCGATCCATCAATGGTGCGGCGGTCGGGATTTCTGCGGATGAAATACGCGGCCATGCGTCGAAATTTTGCACCACGGCGAGCGTGAGGCGCGGGACGAAAAGCAGAATGTCGCCGATGTGTTCGATGGTTGGGCGATCATCCACCTGACGTTCGTGGGGATGCAGAAACGCATCCAGCATGGCGACGAGCATGAGGACGATTGCGCACACCCCCATCGTTGTATGAAAGATCGGTGGCACGGCTGCGTCGCCGCCATGCAGTGCCGTTTGCAAAAACATCGTGATCCAATACAGGCCGCCATATAAAACGCCCCAGCCGATGGCGGAAAAAATCAGGGCCATTGCAGAAGCTACGAGCACGTTGATGCGGTGTTCGCGCAGGTGCTCTCGGAGCGCGACGGCGGTGGTGGGTGAAGTCACGTTCGCAGCATCACCGGGAACGTGCGGCGCGGCAAACCGGTTATTTTTCCTCACGCCACCGCTAGCAATTTTCCGCGAAGCTGGTTCTCTCTGCGCCTTTCATGTCTGCAAAACGCAAGCTGCTCGTAGTTGATGTCGCCGCATTGGGGTGGAATCTGGTTTCGCATTTGCCGGAGTTCCGCCCGATGGAGGCGATTTTTCCGGCGGTGACTTGTCCGGTGCAGGCGAGTTTTCGCACGGGGCTGCCGATTGGCGGGCATGGGCTGGTGGCGAATGGTCTGCACTTTCCTGAGCTGGCGAAGGTGATGTTTTGGGAGCAGTCGGCGCGACTGGTGGAGGGCAAGCGGATTTGGGAGGAGTTCCGTGCGCGTGGGAAAACGGTGGGGCTGATGTTTTGGCAGCAGTCGCTCGGCGAGGCGGTGGATTTGATCGTGTCGCCGTGGCCGGTCCACAAGCACAGCGGCGGGATGATTCAATCGTGCCACACACAGCCGGCGGAGTTGGAGGCGCGGATCAATGAGAGGGTGGGACGTGCGTTTAATTTGATGAATTATTGGGGGCCGCTCGCGAATCACAAATCGAGCGACTGGATTGTGGACGCGGTGTGCGCGGTGATGGGAATGCCGGATGTCGCGCCGGATGTGCTCTTCGCTTACATCCCGCATTTGGATTACGATTTGCAACGCCACGGGCCGGATTCGCAGCAGGCGGACAAGGCGCTCGATGTGTTGCTGGGCTATCTTTCGCAGATCAAAGTGAAGGCGGCGGAGTGCGGCTACGACTGGATTGTTTTTGGTGATTACGCCATCGAGCAGGTCACGGGCGGCGCGGTGTTTCCAAACCGTTGTCTGCGCGAGGCGGGGCTGTTTGCGACGCGCGAGTTGAAAGGAATGGCGTATCCCGATTTCTACACCTCGCGTGCTTTTGCGGTGAGTGATCACGGCGTGGCGAATGTGTATTGCCGCGATGCCGCTGCGACTGCGCGTGCTGCCGAGGCGCTGTGTTCGTTGCCGGGAGTTGCGGAGGTTTTGGAAAAAAAAGAGCAGGCGGCGCGAGGGCTTGCGCACAGCCGGAGCGGCGACTTGATGCTGGTGGCGGCGCCGGGTGTGTGGTTCGCGTATCCGTGGTTCACGGAGCGAAGTGAAGCGCCGGATTTTGCGGGTCATGTGGATATTCACAACAAGCCGGGCTACGACCCGTGCGAACTTTTCTTTGGCTGGCCGCCGGGGACGGTGAGTTTCAACACGGATAAAATCCACGGCACCCACGCGAGCAATCGTGCGGGGATGGAAGTGGCGTGGGCAACGTCGCTCGAAATCGCGCGGGCACCGAAGACGCAACTCGATCTCGCGCATGAAGTGCGGCGATGGATGGAGGCACTCGCATGACGACGCGCTCAATTTCACAAACAGTCACGGTGACATGGGATTTTCCGGTGACTTTCACGCACGGACTTTTCCAACCGGTGAACCATGTGCTTGTGGATACGCTGTGCCGGCTGAATGAACCGCGCAGGCACAAGGCGCTGGTGTTTATTGATGGTCGCGTCGCCAGCAAGCGCGCGGAACTCGCCGCCGAGGTGAGCGCATATTTCGCCGCACACACTGAGCGAATCGAACTCGCGATGGAGCCGCAGGTGGTGCCGGGCGGGGAGGCGGTGAAAAATAATTTTGCGCTCGTCGAGGGCTTCATGCGTTTGATGCTGGAATGCCACATGGACCGGCAGTCGTTCATCATCATCGTGGGCGGTGGCGCGGTGATGGATGCGGTGGGACTTGCGGCGGCGCTCGTGCATCGCGGACTGCGGCAGGTGCGCGTGCCGACGACGGTGCTCGGGCAGAATGATGCTGGCGTGGGTGTAAAAAACGGCGTCAATTTTCTCGGTGCAAAAAACGCGGTGGGAACTTTTGCGCCGCCATTCGCAGTGCTGAATGATTTTGAATTCCTGCTCACGCTGCCGCAACGCGACTGGCTGTGCGGCGTGGCGGAGGCGTGGAAGGTGGCGATTATCCGCGACCGTCAATTTTTCGACTGGCTGAGCGACAACGCCGTGAAGTTCCCCGCGCGCGACGCGACGGCGATGGAGCAACTCGTGTATCGCTGCGCCGAGGAGCACCTGGAGCACATCCGCACGAACGGTGATCCGTTTGAATACGGACGCGCCCGCCCGCTCGATTTCGGGCACTGGAGCGCGCACAAACTGGAGTTGATGTCGCAGTTTTCCGTGAGTCACGGCGAGGCGGTTGCGTTCGGTGTTTTGCTGGATTCGTGCTACGCGCGGGAGCAGGGATGGATTTCACGCGACGACTACGCGGCCATCGAAAGCGGACTGCGCGCGAGCGGATTTCCGCTGTGGCACGAGGAGGCGATGGCGCGTGATGCCGCCGGGCAATTGGAGATTTTCGCGGGCATCCGCGACTTCCGCGAGCATCTCGGCGGGGAGCTGTGTGTGACTTTTCCACGAGGGATTGGCGCGCGCTTTGAGATGCATGAAATCAACCTCGTCATGATGGTGGGGTGTCTAAAGGAGTTGCGCGAAACGCGCTGAGTCTCTATCTCGCGCTGCGATGATTATTCAGCATCAGCCCCCGCTGCATCTCACTTACTGCCTGAACATCCACTCCGGCGAGGCGTGGGAGGATGTGCTTGTCGCCATCAAGGAAAAGACAGCGCTCGTTCACCAGTTCGTCGCGCCCGACCAATGGTTCGGTCTTGGTCTTCGTCTTGGCGCGCAGGCGGTGAATGATTTGGCCGACGACCCAGCCGCCCGCCGCGCTGCGCTCGATGTTTTTGCAGAGCACCAGCTTTATCCTTTTTCCGTGAACGCATTTCCGTATGGGCGTTTCCACGATGGCTCTGTGAAGGAACAAGTCTATGCCCCGGACTGGCGCATGGCCGACCGGCGCAACTACACGTTTGATGTGTGCGACATCCTCGCAGAGTGGCTGCCAGCGGGTGTGGACGGCTCCATCAGCACGGTTCCGGGTTCGTATAA
>JAYUIF010000330.1:0-3189 GCA_043766295.1 Spartobacteria bacterium
CGCTCCAACGCTCCAATGGCGATGGGTGGGTGGTTATCCGATATGCATGGAAAGGGCGCATAATTCGTGGTGGATGCGCCCAGCCATAGCGGTGCCCGCACGCGGCGCAAGCGCTTTTTCGGAAAAGTAGTCCGCGACTTTAGTCGGCCAAACCTCTCCCGCTCGCGAGCAGTGCGATACTCGCATCCGCGTTCTTTCGCGGGCTCTGTTTTGATTCAATCCAGAGAAGGTTTTTTTAACCGCAGATTTCGCAGATTCACGCAGATTGCGAAACTCCGCGCCTGCCTCCTCTGCGGAAATCTGCGCAATCTGCGGACAGAAAATGCGCGTCTTGTTTCAATCAGCGGTTCCATGACGCGGTGGGTTGGGTGTGATGGGATCGCCGCCGATGTCACTGCTCCTTTCCATAAATGCGTTCATCCCTATTGGAATGACGATACCCCGGCGTCCGGGAACGCTACCATTTGGGATGGGATTGAAGCTCCCGGTTGCTGGGTCGGATGTGGCGAAGGTGACGGTGAGTGGCGGCGCACTCACGCGGAGGCGCGGAGATGCGGAGCGAAGTGGCGGGCGGTGGGCGCGGCACCATTCGATCACGGAGCCATGTGATGGGATGGTGGTGTCTGTTTTGAATTTGGAAGCCAGGAAGCTAGGAAAAGAAAGCCACTGCATCCCGTTCGTTGCCGCTTCCGAACTCCTTTCATGGCTTCGTGGCTTCCAAATTCGGACACTGCCGACGGGATTATGGGCTTGACCGTTTTTTTCACAGCGACACTATCCGCCGTTCTTTGCCGGAAACGGCTTCAATTTACCGTATGCCCGACAATCTGGGAACTATTATTTGGACGCTGTGCTACACCATCGTATTGCTGGGGCTATCAATCTATGGATTGCACCGGTATCTGATCGTCTATCTTTACCTGAAAAATAAGCGCAAACCGCAGGAGCCTGCCGGTCGCTTTGAACAGTTGCCGCGTGTGACGGTGCAGCTTCCCATTTTCAACGAACTCTACGTGGTGGAGCGTCTGCTGGAAGCGGTGGCGAAGCTGGATTACCCGCGCGAATTGCTGGACGTGCAGGTGCTGGATGATTCGACGGACGAGACGCGGGAGCTGACGGACAAGCGGGTCGGCGAATTGCGGGCGCTGGGGCTGGATATTTCCCATGTGCATCGCGTGGACCGGACGGGCTACAAGGCGGGGGCTTTGGAGAATGGGCTGCAATCGGCGAAGGGGGAGTTCATTTTGATTCTGGATGCGGATTTCGTTCCGGCGCCGGATGTTTTGCGCAAGACGATCCAATTTTTCACGGACGAAAAGGTGGGGATGATTCAGACGCGCTGGGGGCACTTGAATCGCACTTACTCGATGCTGACGCGGGTGCAGGCGATGTTCCTCGACGGGCACTTGCTGCTGGAACAAACGGGGCGCAACCGCAGCGGGCGCTTCATCAATTTCAACGGCACGGCGGGCGTGTGGCGGAAGTCGTGCATCGTGGATGCAGGCGGCTGGCAGCACGATACGCTGACGGAGGATCTCGACCTCAGCTACCGCGCGCAGATTAAAGGATGGAACTTTGTCTTTCTGCCGAACTTGGTAACGCCGGCGGAGTTGCCGGTGGATATGAACGGCTTCAAGTCCCAGCAGCACCGCTGGACGAAAGGCAGCATCCAGACCTGCCGCAAACTCCTCCCCGCCGTGTGGCGCGCAAACCTCCCGCTGAAAGTGAAGCTCGAAGGCACGATGCACCTCACCTCGAACTACGCCTTCCTGCTCCTCGCTTTCATCTGCGTGCTCATGCACCCGAGCACAGGCGGCGGCACACACAGCACATGGCACATGCTGCTGCTGGATATTCCCATCTTCATCACCGGCTCGGTTCCGGCGGTCATCTTTTACATCGTCTCGCAGCGCGAACTTTATCCCCGCTCGTGGTGGCGGGAAATCCTCTACCTCCCTGCCCTGCTCGCCCTCACCATCGGCCTCGCAGTGAACAATGCGTGGGCCGTGATTCAAGGCATGGCAGGCGCGACCGGCGAATTCACACGCACCCCGAAATACGGAATCCAGACCAGGACGCAGAGCTGGAAAAAATCCAAATACACCGTGTCGAAAAACATTTTGCCGCTCATTGAAGTTGTCTTCGCCGTGTATTTCATTTATTTCCTCACCCACGAAATCATCGCCGCCAACTGGTTTGCCGTGCCTTTCCTCACCCTGTTCGCAGGCGGTTTCACCTACGTCGCGCTGTGCTCGCTGGCACAGTGGTTTCCACAACTCCGCGCTCCTTGGCGAGACACGGGAGATGTGCTTTCCGCGTAGGACAGCTTTGATGACCAACCACAACGCTCCATTCAGAAAGGAGTGCGCGATTTGAAAATGCGCACTCACTTCATCGTCCGCATCCTCCAAGCACTTTGCCTCCTCGTCGCCGCGTCCCGCGCCGAGACCATCGTCATCAGCATCCCCGAACAGCGCCTCTATCTCTTCGACGAGGCCGGCGACAATCTCGCCAGCTACAACGTCTCCACCTCGAAGTTTGGCGTGGGAGACGCACCCGGCAGCTACAGCACGCCGCTCGGGCAAATGGTGATCGCCTCCAAAATCGGCGACGGCTCGCCTATCGGCACCGTCTTTAAATCCTGCTCACGCACCGGCGAAATTTGCAAAGTCAATGCACGCGGACGCGACCCCATCGTGACCCGCATCCTGTGGCTGCGCGGACTGGAAAAACAGAACGCCGGAGCGTTTGGCCGCCACATTTACATCCACGGCACGCCCGATGAAATGCACATCGGACGCCCCGTGAGCTACGGCTGCATCCGCATGAAATCAAAGGACGTCATCGAGCTGTTCGACACCGTCAGCAGCGGCACCCGCGTGGAAATCACCGACGAGCGCCTGAGCCGTGGCTTCTTCGCAAAAGTCACCCGCCCGCCTGAATCGGTCGCCTCCGGCCCTGCGCCAAAAGTGGAACCGAAGATCACCGAGCAGCCCAAACTCGTCGCAACAAATTTGCCAGCTCCACTTCCCACAGCCGAGAGGAAAACACCATCGCAGTTCAGCAAATCCACCGCATCCGCCAACATCACCGAGTCCCGCAATGGCTCAGGCGTGACGCTGCTGAAAACCTCAGTGCTCTCCATCACATTCGGCGCACCACGCGACGCAGTCGACCGAACTCGCTAAC
>JAYUIF010000331.1:0-3189 GCA_043766295.1 Spartobacteria bacterium
TCGCGACGAAACGGGGAATCGTGGTGATGAACACGCCGGCGGGGAACACGATATCCACGGCGGAGCAGGCGTTCAGCCTTCTCATGGCCATCTCGCGGAACATTCCGCAGGCCGATGCCTCGATGAAAGCCGGCAAATGGGACCGGAAATCTTTCGAGGGCGTGGAGCTTTATGGAAAGACGCTGGCGATTCTCGGCATGGGCCGCATCGGCACCGAGATCGCGCGCAGGGCGATTGCGTTCGGGATGCGCGTCCATGCGTATGACCCGTATCTTTCGGCGAGCCGTGCGCGGGCGATGCAGGTGGAATTGGTCGAGCGGCTGGAGGACATCCTGCCATTCGCCGACTACATCACGATGCACATGCCGCTGACGGAAGAGACGCGGAATATGCTGAACGCCGAGCGGCTCGCGAAGACGAAGAAAGGCGTGCGCATCATCAATTGCGCGCGCGGCGGTTTGGTGAACGAGCAGGCGCTGGCCGATGCTTTGAAAAGCAAGCACGTCGCGGCGGCTGCGCTGGATGTTTTTGAAGTGGAGCCACCGCCGGCGGATTCGCCGTTGCGCGGTCTGTCAAACGTGGTGCTCACGCCGCATCTCGGCGCAAGCACGGTGGAGGCGCAGGAGAATGTCGGCATCGAAGTCGCGCAGCAAATCCGCGCGATGCTCTTGAGCGGCGAGGTGCGCAACGCGGTGAACATGCCGAGCGTGGATGCAAAGACGCTCGCCCTCATCGGCCCGCACATCGCGCTCGGAACGAAGCTCGGCACTTTCCTCAGCCAGATCGCGGCGAAGCGCTGCGACAGCATCAACATCAACTACACCGGCAAGCTGAACGATCAGGACACGACGCCCATCACGCGCGCGATTCTCAAAGCGTTCCTGCGCGTCGCGAGCGGCGGCGGGGTGAATGAAGTGAACGCCCCCGCTTTTGCGCAGCAGCTCGGCGTGAAAGTGACCGAGAGCCGCGAGAGCAACGGCGCGGATTTTGCGGAGCTGATCGAATTGACGGCGACGGGCGAAGGCGGATGGGTGAGCGTGGCGGGCACGCATTTCGGCACGCAGGCGCGCATCGTGAAAATCAACGGACGCCACATCGAGGCCCGCCCCGAGGGCGCGCTGCTCATTTACGAAAACAAGGATCGCCCCGGCATGGTCGGCTGGATCGGCACGCTCATGGGCAAGCACGACGTAAACATCGCCGGCATGAGCCTCGGTCGCGACGAAGCGGGCGGCCACGCGCTCGCGGTGTTGAATCTCGACCACGCTCCCGGCGACGCGGTGATTAAAGAAATGCTCGCCGAGCCGGACATCCGCTCGGTGCAAGTCGTGCAGTTGTGAAATTCGCCTTCGCAGCAAAGCCCGATGCTGCCGCCGTCGCCGTCCGCTTTTTTACCACGGAACAACGTGCGCGACTCCCGCGCGGAGTCACTGCCGCCGAGCTTTCGCTGAAGCCATCGAGCAGCGTTTTTCTCCACGCGGAAAATATGCTCTGCGTCGGTCTCGGCGATGCGGAGAAAATGGACGCAGACACGCTGCGACACGCCGCCGGCGTGGCGGTGATGCTTTTAAAAAAGAGCGGCCGCACGAAGCTGAACGTCCACCTCGAAGAATGGCCCGCGCACATCGGTGCGGCTGTCGAGGGGCTGGTGCTCGCGGATTTTCGCTACGAGGAATACAAGACGGTGAAGACGCCAGCCATCGAGCGCGTGACCATCGTCGTGCGCACCGCCGCGCTCGCCGTTGCGCGCAAAGCCGGGCAGCGCGCGCAGACGGTCGCCGAGCAGACGAATATCGCGCGCGGCATCGCGAATCGTCCCGGCAATGTTGTCTATCCCGCCACGCTCGCGGAGGAGGCGCAATGGCTCGCGAAGAAAGCGGGATTGCGCTGCACGGTGCTCGATGAGCGCAAGCTGCGCGCGGGAAAATTTGGCGGCATCCTCGCGGTGGGCGAGGGGAGCGTGCGCGGGCCGCGCTTCATCGTGCTGGAGCATCGCGGCGGGCCAAAAAAACAGTCACCGCTCGCGCTCGTGGGCAAGGCGGTCACGTTCGACACGGGCGGTATTTCCATCAAACACGCAGCGGATATGGAGCAGATGATTTGGGACAAGTGCGGCGGCTGCGCGGTGCTCGGCGCGATGCTCGCCATCGCAAAGCTTGGGGTGAAACGCAACGTCGTCGGCCTCATTCCCGCCGCTGAAAATATGGTCGGTGCGAACGCCTACCGCCCCGGCGACATCGTCACTTGCTACGACGGCAAGCACGTCGAGATCATCAATACCGACGCCGAGGGCCGCATGATTCTCGCCGACGCAATCGCCTACGCACGGCGCGATCTCGGTGCGACCGCAATCGTGGACGTTGCCACACTCACCGGCGCGTGCGGCGTCGCGCTCGGCGAAAGCACCGCCGGACTGTGGAGCACCGATGACAAGCTCCGCGATGCACTCCTTTCCGCCAGCAAAGAAGCGGGCGAGCGTCTGTGGCCGATGCCGCTCATCGCCGAATACGACGAACAAATCCGCAGCGACGTCGCGCTCATTAAAAACGCCGGTGGTCGGCTCGCCGGAGCCTGCACGGCGGCGGCATTTCTCAAAGTATTCGCCGAGCCGACGCCGTGGGCGCATCTCGACATCGCCTACACTGCCCGCCGTCCACGCGATGGTGCTGCGATTGCGCGCGGCGCGACAGGTTTTGGCGTGCGCACGATGGTAAATCTCGCGCAGCAGTGGAGGTAGCCCGCCGACTGGCGGAGTGAAAGTGGTGGAGATTAGGGGGTTCGAACCCCTGACCTTCTCATTGCGAACGAGACGCTCTACCAACTGAGCTAAATCCCCTCACTTTATTCGCCCCGGCTCGCGCAGAGGCTCGCGGAAACTGGCAGTGCCCCGAAAAGTTGTCCACCGGAATTTTAGTGCAGCGGAGGCAAACAAACGGAGTGCGCCCCGCTGCGAAACGAGTGGCGAGTGTCGGGAGGCGAGTGGCGTGTCGTCCCGACGGGTGGGAGTCTGCGTGGATGGATGGACGTGGCTTGCACATTCACCACTCGAATCACGGGCAGACACGCCACCCGCCTCTCGCCACTCCTTCCCCGCCCCTACGGGCTCACCGTCACCTTCGCCACATCCGTCCAGTCGCCGTTCGGCGTGCCCTTGTCCCAGAAACGCATCCGGTATTCGCGCATCTCCGG